>CAYNAP010000104.1:0-2541 GCA_964395285.1 uncultured Candidatus Saccharibacteria bacterium | reverse complement strand
GGCAAGCTCGAGATAAACTGACTCGAACACTCCCTGTAGTGAGCCGTGTCGACCCCAGTCCGACCCGCGGACGGGTTTAGGAGCTGCCGGCGCAACTGATTTTTGAGATAGGTTCTAGTAAGGGTTTGCTGTCTGCGTTACAGCCACAACTTGAATGAATCACCACAAATTTTCTCAGGAGTTTCAAAGGCTATTCCGCTACGTCGATTGGCAGCTCGTCTCAATCGTATTTATCTTAACGGCCATAGGTCTGATTGCGGTATGGAGCTTCTCGCCCACCGGGTCTGATTTTTTTCTGCGCCAGATCATTTGGGTTGCCTTGGGCGTCGGTGTCTTTCTCTTATTTTCAGTGCTCGATTACCGCATTTTTAGAAATCATGGCGCCTTTCTGATTGTCCTTTATTTAGTCGTGATCGGTTCTCTAGCAGCCTTGCTGGTTTTCGCTCCCGTTACTCGCGGGGTAAAGTCGTGGTTTAGGATCGGCAGCGCCGCATTCCAGCCGGTGGAATTTACCAAACTCGTGCTGGTGCTGGTTCTTGCCAAGTACTTTTCAAGACGGCATATTGAGATTGCCAGATTCCAGCATCTGGTCATCTCCGGGTTGTATGTCGGCGTCGCCGTGATTTTAGTCCTGGTTCAGCCCGACTTGGGCTCGTCACTCATTATTATTGTTACCTGGCTCGCCGTAGTCTGCTTTTCGGGAATAAAAATTAAGCACTTGGCCTTGTTCTTCCTGCTTGGTTTAGTCGTGGCTTACTTGGCTTGGTTTCACTTTCTTGCTCCTTACCAGAAATTGCGCATTATCTCTTTTATAAACCCATATCACGATCCTAGAGGAGCGGGGTACAATACTATTCAGGCCATGATTGCCGCGGGATCGGGCAAGCTCTGGGGCAAAGGCATAGGTTACGGCACTCAATCCCATCTTAACTTTCTGCCCGAAGCTGAAACCGATTTTATTTTCGCCGCTTTTATCGAGGAAACCGGATTCATAGGCGCAGTGATTATTTTAAGCTCGTTCGGTTACCTTTTGTGGCGACTGATTTTAATCGGCATTCGTGCTCGCGACAACTTTTCGAAACTTTTTATTATCGGCTTTGCCTCGATGATGTATTCGGAAGTTTTTATTCATATAACCATAAATCTCGGTCTCCTGCCGGTAACCGGAATTGGTCTCCCGCTGATTTCCTACGGCGGATCGAGCTTGATAACTACTCTTGCCGGGCTCGGCATTGCCGAAAGCATCCGCATTCACTCCGCCGCCGAAATAGGGTAGAATATATAACACGAGTTCACGAATGGGCACGAATCCAAAAATACGGCGTAATCATTCGTAAATTAGTGCAAATTCGTGTATTAGCGTTATCTCTATGAAACTTGTTCTAGCCGCCGATCATCGGGGGTTTAAATTAAAGGAAGTTGTGAAAAAGTTTTTGGCCGGCCGCGGCCATGAAGTTGAAGACGTGGGCGCCTTTGAATATAACCAAGAAGATGACTATGTTGACTTTGCTCGCGCGGCTATCGAGAAAATACTAAAAGATCCCGAGAAACGGGGAGTTTTAATCTGCGGCTCGGGTCATGGCGAGAACATGGTTGCCGACAAATATAAAGGCATTCGCGCCGCTTTAGCTTTCAATCGTCAGGTTGCGGTGCAGTCGCGCGAGCATGAAGATTCTAACATCTTGGTTCTGCCTTCCGACTGGCTGGATGAAGCCGCGGCCCAAGATATTATCATTGACTGGCTGGAGACTAAGTTTATGGGCGAAGATAGGCACGTCAGGAGATTGAAAAAGATTGAGGAAATTGAGGGCAAAAATTTTAAATGATTAGAAGCAAAGGTAAACGCAAGCGGTCACGCAAGCAATAACGCAATTTGCGTTTAGCTTTGCGTTGTCATTGCGTTTTCGCCTTGCCTCTACTTGCATGGTTGAAGTTATCCCCGCCGTCAACGCCGAAACTTGGGACGAGGTCGTAAAAAAAATACGGCTGGTTGAATCATTCGCCGATTGGGTGCACCTTGACGTCGCCGACGGCACTTTTGCGCCAAACACCCTCTGGCATAACCCTCTTGATCTGGTTGGTTTTGAAACGCCGGCTAAGCTCGAAATTCACTTGATGGAAGACCGGCCGGAGGAGCGGGTTGAAGCCTGGATTTTAAAACCGGTGAAACGCGTCATCGTCCATTATGAAGTCACCCACGATCTAGATTTTGTTTTGCACGAATGCTGGCGAAACCGGGTTGAGGTTGGCTTAGCCATTGGCCCAGATACCTCCTGGACCAAGCTTAAACCTTTCGTTGATAAAGCCCATTTGTTGCAGATTCTAGCCGTCCATCCCGGACTGGCCGGCCAGGAGTTTGATAAGCCGAGCATCCAGAAGATAAAACATTTGCGGGCATTTTCTCCCGACTGTAAGCTAGAAGTAGACGGCGGGATAAATCCTCACACCGCCCAAGAAGCCATTAAAGCCGGCGCGAACATCATCGCCTCCGCGAGCTATATTTTCAGCCACCCCAGCCCCAAGCTGGCGATGAGGGAGTTG
>CAYNAP010000103.1:0-2586 GCA_964395285.1 uncultured Candidatus Saccharibacteria bacterium | reverse complement strand
TTGATCATTGATCTTCGCTACGATTATCTTTTTTCGCGCGATGACACCCGTCTCGTAGCTAAGGCCTGGATTGAGGACAACATCCCGGCGGGGACGAAAATTTTAGCCGACCTTCCGTACCTGCGTTTGACTAACACCAAAGAAGGCATACGCGATCTTGAGAAACTTGATCCTTCGGGACTGCGCTCTCAAGACCGGGCGCTTTTAGGCTGGGATGAAAACTTCTATCCCGGCCCCGCTTTCCACGTTTTGAATTTGCATTTTATTTCATTATCGCATCCGGAGAGGTTAACCGGAACGCCTGAATATTTTAAGAATTTGAGATTTAGATACATGGTGGTGGAATATGAACGCGCTGATCGCTCGGATTTAAACCTGCATACCTATCGATTGGTCGGCAACCTCAAACTAGTCAAGCGCTTTAAACCCTTCGACGGCGACGGCTTTTCTCGTTCTTTGGATCTTTCTGGCGAGATTGCCACTATTCATCCGCTGGAACTTTTCCAGCTTCGGCGCTTTGGCTCAATTGTGGACGTCTACGAACTTTAACTCCTGTGCCGAAATCAACCCGCGGCTTTACTGGTATTAACTAACAAATGAGCGAAAGCAGCAGTCAAGATTATTCGTTCGCCCAGCTTTTCATCTGGGGCACGGCCCGCGGTCATGTTGTTGGCGCCCTTGCTCGTGGTTTAAGCACCGTAAGTTCGTTTTTTGTTGTTTTTGTCCTCTCGGTATATCAGTATGGTTTGTATCAGTTGGTGCTCACGGCCGTGGCCGTTAGTGAATCCTTCGCTGTCGGCCTTTTCGATGAAATCATAGCCAATGATTTGAGTCGCGCTTTTGCCGCCAAGCGCCTCGGACTAGCCAAACGGCTGTTTAATGAAATTTTCTTGGTCAAGGCGTTGATTGGTTTGGTATTATTCTTGGCGCTGTTTCTAGGTGCTGGCGTTTTCGCCCACTATTATGGCAAGGACATCGCCGATTTTATACGCATTATGAGTTTTCTTGCGCTGATCAAGGTCTTAAGGAATGCTCAAGGCATGTTTTTCGGCGCCATAGTTTCTTTTGTTACTTTCGGCGTAGGCATCATTCAGGAAGCACTGCGTCTCGTAATGCTATTCGCTTTTTGGTGGCGGGGCGCGCTTACTTTGCGTGAGGTTCTCTTGATCACGGTCTTCGCGGCAGCGCTAATTCTTGGTTATACCACTTTCTTTTTTATTCGGGAGTATTCGAGAGTGTTCCGCGGCGTCAAAGCCGATGGGCAATGGGTTCTGCCTCAAATATTGCGGCAGTTCGGCCACTGGATTTTTCTGCGTTATGGAATCTCCAAAGCCTTCAAGCAGATGGACACTTGGCTGATAAGAATTTTCCTGAACACCGAGGCCGTCGGGCTTTACACCCTTACCATCAATCTCTTCGTTATGATTCAGAGCGCGATGCCCTTGAAAATGCTTTCCGTGCTTTTGCCGTGGGAAATCAAAGAAAAACAGCGGTTGCTCTATCTCTATCGTCGCGGAGTCAAGTACTTTGTGTGGGCCGGTCTTCTATTGGCTTTGCTCTCGTTCTTCGTCGTGCCAAAACTTGTTGCTTTATTTTTGCCAAAATACCTTCCGGCTATGCCGCTCTTTCGGGCTCTCACCATAACTCTACCGCTTTACGGCGTCTACAAGTTTCAGAAAATCTTACTTACCGTCCTTCGCGAGCAAAAAATTCTCGCTATGCGTCTTGTAACTGAAATGGCCATAACCGCCGCGGTGTGGATTGCCGCTTTGCCGGTCTTTGGATTGTTTGCCGCAGCAATCGAGCTTATGGTGACTTATATCTGGCGGGTGGTATTTTTCTTCCTGTATATGAAAAAGAGCCACGGGCTTACCGTCAAGTTGCGGCACATTCTCTATTTTAGTCGTGAAGATTGGGAATTTTTTCTCCGCGCTTGGGATGAACTTTTGCATCCTTGGCGGTGGTTAAGGCTCATCCGCGCGCGCATCTGACTTAAATGCACGTCTGTTTCCTAAATCATGATCTAAAAGACTCAACCGGCGCGGGGCGTTTCGGCCTTAGTCTTATCGGCCGCCTGCTTCGCCGAAGGCCCGATTTGGGGATCTCGGTCTTGACCTCGGTTGGGTGCAATCATCCGTGGGAGCAAGTCATCCTTCCCCAAAGTAAATTGGGGTTTTTGCTCCGGTGGCGAAAGGTGAGAAAAGCTTTGCGCCGAGCGGATATCATTCATGCTTTGGACGTCTTTCCTTACGGATTTCTCGCTCTCTTGGCCGCTGTCGGTCTTAGAAAAAAAATAATAATAACGGCTATCGGCACCGGAGCGATACAGCCACTCTATCGCTGGTATGGTCCGATTTTATATTGGGTTTATCGCCGGGCCGACGCTCTAGTGGCCATCTCGCGCTACACTCGCCGCGAGATTTTGAAGAAAGTTCCCGGCGTCGCCATTGAGGTTATAAACCACGCCGTTGATGTCGAAGAATTCAAAAGCGGTTTATGGCACGACGTTGAACCCCGCTATCGCCGCGAGATCGAAAAACTCAACCCCTACATTTTCTCGGTGGGTTCGGCCAAGAGCCGCAAGGG
>CAYNAP010000102.1:0-2719 GCA_964395285.1 uncultured Candidatus Saccharibacteria bacterium | reverse complement strand
TTCGGCGGAGCGGGGAAGGCCGTGGGTCTCTATTTTTCGAGCAGAGCGGAGCGAAGCGTAGTCGAGAAATTTACTTAAAGGTACATTCTCGACCCTAGTCCGTCTGGCGGGCCTAGGACCCTAGTCCGACCCGCGGACGGGTCTAGGACAAGCTCGAATAGTAATGATTTTTTAGATGAGTTCTAGATAGATCAGCTAGATGACCATCCAATTTGAGGATTTTGAGAAAGTGGACATCCGGCTCGGCAAAATTGTTGAAGTTGAAGATTTCCCTGAAGCCCGGACCCCGGCTTTTAAATTGAAAATAGATTTTGGCTCCGAGATCGGCATCAAGACCTCAAGCGCCCAAGTCGTCGGGGCGCACGCTAAAGATGAATTGCTCGGCATGCTGGTGCTCGGCGTGGTTAACTTCCCGCCGAAACAAATCGGGCCGTTCGTCTCGGAAGCGCTCACCCTCGGATTTAGAAATAGCGAGGGCAGCGGATGGGTTTTGGTTGCCCCGTCCAAAAAATCGGTTAACATTGGCGACAAGTTAAGATAGAGAGGGGAGTTATGAACCCGCCGCTTAGTAGTCTGACAGTGGATTTTAAAATATGGATCGCCTTTCAAAATTATCACAAGCGGTTGAGAAACTTTACGCCTGCCCCAAGCCCGATGCCGATCCGTGGATAAACTGGGGTTACAAAAACCATGTTCTTGTTGTTGTAAAAAATGCCGAAGAAATGGCTGCGGCTAAGTCAGCCAATGTTAAGTTATGCGTGGCCGGAGCTCTGCTTCACGACATTGCTGATACGGAAATGCTGCGTAAGAGCGATAATCACGAAATTAGAAGTTTGAAGATAGCCCGCGAGCTTCTCAAGCAACATGGTTTTGACGCTGGCGAAATTGAGCAAGTTGCTACGGGTATAATCGCTCCGCATAGCTGCATAGAAAGTCTCCCCGAAACATTGGAGGGAAAAATTTTGGCCACCGCCGATGCGCTGGCCCACTTCGAAACAGATTTTTACATTTACTTTTGCTGGCAGCACTGGAGCGGGGATGGTGAGCAAGGGTACGCGGATTTCAAGAAGTGGGCCCTTTCTAAAATCGAAAGAGATTTTGCTAGAAAAATATTTTTTGAGGATATCAAAGAGCGGGCTAGACCAAGTTATCGGGCGCTTAAGAGCGTTTTTGCTAGGTAAAGCATATGAAGTAGCCAATGGGTATTGCCGTCGGCTGAATAGGAATGACCGCTAAACAAAAAAGCAAGAAGTTTTGCTTCTTCCTGCTTGATTATCCCTCGTTGCGGGCTTCTTGCCGCGAGCTCGCCAGAGCTAGCCAAGGGCCGCGGCGGCAGAAGGGATTGGCTCGGGTTTCTTAGTCGGATCGCTTTCGAGCCAAGCGCGTATGGCCACCCGATCGCACTCAACCTCCTCCATAAAGCGCTCCACACCGTGCCATCTCATCCTATACTCGATGGTCACGATGCTTAAAGCAAACCTATCCGGGTAGTACCTAGCCGCCGTCTTGCATCCACCGCGGAACGCGAGAGCCCGCTCGGGCTCCTGCTTGTCTATCGCCCGCACATCTTTGTTGCCAAGATGCACTTCGATGACGGCACTCACCATAACGCCGTCGTTAGTGTATTGCTGTTTCACTCGCCCCAAGCCGTTTCCCCACTTTACTCCTTCTATGTCCCACTCAAAGGTGGCCCTAAGATTTGGCGGTTCTTCGCCTCGCCTGTTATCCGTGAGGTTGACGTCTATCGCACTCCATTTTCCAGACACCTTCTGCCTCCTTTTCGGCTTACCCGTTGTTAGCCCCCGCGTGCTTACGCCGTGCTGTTCACTTTATATAACGGCTTAAGTTTGAACACAAGTTTAAGAAGTCAGAAAAAGTTTCGGCCGAGTCCTGCATATTTTCAACACTTAGCCGCCAACTCATTTTTAAGAAACACTTTCCTTTAAGCCAGAATAATTCTAACATCTATCTTATCACTCGCCATTACTGCTAAATGCCGTTTAGTTTGTATTAAAGAAGTGTGCAGTCCATTAGTCATTGCTAAAACATGCTTATCCTTACCCTGCTTGCCCTTTTAGTCGTCTTTGGTTCGTTCTTGTTTATTATGTCTTATCTTCTCATCCGGCCTACCATTCGCGGGGCGGTTTACTATCCTACCCGCCCCGAGAGCGTCGAGCGCATGATGCGTTTAGCCAACGCGAAACCCGGCGATCGCATTACCGATCTTGGTTCTGGCGACGGCAGGATTCTTATTGCTTTTGCCAAAGAAGGGATCGAGGCGCATGGCTTTGAGGTCAACCCTATTCTTGTCTGGAAATCCCGGCGCGCCATTCGGCGCGCCGGGTTCGACAAAATTGCCATCGTCTGCTGGCAAAGTTTCTGGTCAGTCAGCCTCGGCCCCTATGATATCGTTACCGTATTCGGCATCCCGTATATTATGAAGCAGCTTAAAAAGAAGCTTGAGCGCGAGCTAAAACCCGGCAGCCGCGTAGTATCGAACGTATTCAAGTTCCCCGACTGGAAGCCGGATTTTGAAGAGAAAGGCGTTTATCGCTACATCATTCGGCAGCAAACCTGAAATTAGCTGCCTTGTTTATATTCCCCTGCGAGAACACCGCGGCCGTGAACCTGTCTGCCGGTTCACCCGCCTGCGGATGGCAGGCCCCGACCGGAAAACCATGGGTATCTATATCTAGCTTGGCTCCGCATTTTTGCCGAG
>CAYNAP010000101.1:0-2966 GCA_964395285.1 uncultured Candidatus Saccharibacteria bacterium | reverse complement strand
CGATGGCCAGCGCAAAAAAAATTTTGCTCATAGACAGGCCGCCGAAGGATGCGGCTGACAAATTTTTTTGTTGAGGTGATTCTGACGATTCTGCGGGAGATTGCGGATCGAGTGAGCCGTTTATACTTGCCTTATCCCCACCTACGGCCGACTGGCCGTCGGCGGCTGGCGGTGTTACAGCCGCGTTAGCTTTAATCGCAGGCGGCACGATTATTGATGCCCCGTCGAGCCGAATCTGACTATAACCCCTGATGCCGTTTAGCGGACCAAGGGCATTAAACTCGCCGGGATTGGGCGCGGCAATGGCTGTGAAATTACTGCCGCGGCGTTCGTAACTTGACCCCGGCGGGCTGTCTGAAAAATGAATCTCTTCAAGAAGCTCGCCGCGAGCGTCGCGAAGAGCGAGATAGTTACTGGGATTAAGGCCGGTTGTGCTGTTGGCAAAAACAATGACGCTTTGAGGGCTAACCACAGTGCGTGCGGGCACTCTGAACATATGTCCGAGTTCGTCAGTCAAAGCCAGCCCTCCTAAATCTATCAGACTGCCAGCCAAGTTAAAAACTTCGACAAACCCTTTTTCTCCGGGCATGATCTCGCTTACGGTCAAGGAATGAGGGATCACGGTTATAGTCCGCCAGTCTGAACCCGAGTACTCGCCTGACGAAACGTTTAAGTTAGCGTGGTAAACTCCCGGGAAGCCGTAAACATGAAGGGTGTTTTTGCCTTCGGCGAGCGATCCGTCGCCAAAGTTCCAGAGGAATCTCGCCCCGGATAGCGGCTGGCCATCCAAACCAAAAGCCATGCCGTAAAACTGGACAAAGGCCCCGGCAAGAACGGTGGCGTCGCCACCGGCGTCCGCGCCTAAAGACGGCGTTGGATGGAAAGTGGTTGAAAGATCGGACTCATAATTTATTGTGGAGGTTGACTGCCGGGATGGGACGACTTGACCGGGAGAAGTATCTCGAGTTTGGCCGCTGGCGCCATTCGATACGCTAATTGACGGGCTGGAATAAATTTTTAAGGTCCCGGCTCCGCCGTGGTGGCCATCAATTGAAAGACCAATGGAGTTTCCTTCTTCAATACTGGAAATATCGATAAAAGTTCCCGCGATCCAGATTCCGGCTTCAACCGCGGTTGACTCCCATGTTTTGCGCTCCGATGCGCCCGGCTTGTGCCAGCGCAGGAAATCAACAATTGTGTCTTTCGACCGGCCCCCGGGTTTGAATAAGGCCACGGAGCCGGATGAGTTGCCCATATTGGCGCCGGCCAGAGAGTGGTAAAGATTGGCAGAATCATCGGTGCCTGAAGTTCGCAAATGAATGACTGCAAAAGATTTAGCGCCCAATGAAAATCCCTGCGGGAAAGAAAAATAGCCAATGCCATCGGGATATAACTCCCAGCCGCTTAGATCCGTATCAGTTTCATAAGGATTATAAAGTTCGATGGCTTCTTGACCGGTGTCGATGTCTTCGGGATCAAACAAGACCTCGTTGATAACTACCGAGGCGAGAGAAAAGTAAGGGAGGATAACAAAAATGAAAACCAGCGCTATGGTTAACCCCGTTAGAAGTCCGATCCGCTGACGGATCGGCGGTCGCCTATGGTGACCTACTTCTAACGGGGTAGAAAATACGCGGGACATGTTGACTAAATGATACTACAGCCAGTCTTTGGAAAGCGAGCATAGGGCAGGGGATTCTATGCTCCCACACCAGAAAACTCCGTTTGGAATAGCGGAAATGGATAGTATAAACCCAGACGAGAATGTAATGAAGCGTGGCTTTAAAGCCGTGGTGTGGGGGTATACTCTTGAGCTTTTTTGATATGGCGGTAAAATATAGACATGAAAAAAGTTCTCTCTTTGGGGTTGGCAACCCTCATTATTGCCTCTTTCTCTTTGGCTAATGCCGAAGAGGATATTCAAGCGCAAATAAAGGCCCTCGAGGACGCTATAAGCGCTTTAAATGCCCAGCTGACCCAATTGCAGAATGAAGGCGGCGGAGTATCGGCGGTGAAAGTTAAGCTGACGTTTACTTTGCGGCGCGGTTCGCGCGGAGAGGAAGTAAAAGCATTGCAACAGTTTTTGAAAAGCATGCCGGATATATACCCGGAGGGGCTGGTAACCGGCTATTTCGGTTCCTTAACCGAAATAGCGGTAAAAAAGTTTCAGGCCAAGCACGGTATAGATCAGGTCGGCGTTGTCGGACCCAAAACACGAGCAAAGATAAATGGGTTGATTTCCGCAAGTGAAGTCGTGCCAACTCCAACTCCGACGCCAAGTCCCTCGCCCACACCTTCGCCAACGCCAAGTCCAACTCCAACGCCAACGCCGATGCCTACTCCCGCCGCGACCCCGACAGCAACGCCGACTCCTGCGCCAACTCCCGCTGTCCTGCCGACGCGGGAGGAACTCGGGGTGCCTGTTGTTTCATCGGTTAAATGGAGCGACGAAGAGATTAAAATACAATTTAGTCAAGATGCTCCGGGAGCAGTGAAATCCTACACTTTTTATGTAAGAGAGCCGGATAAAACCGCTGATACCAAGTACGGCCCGTACTCAATAGATGGGCTTAACTCTTTCGGCGACGTTAAATCGTTCGGCGACGAGGCAAAACTTAAGAAAGCCGGCCCAACGGGGTGGGAGTGGTCAAAAACCGTTGATTTAGAGCAACTGGCTGCCGGAGATTACATAGGGTCGGCTGCGGCATCGGGTGACGGCAATGTTGAGGGCTACCCCTCGCCGGGAAGAATAATCACCCTTTATCCCAAAGCCGAATTTGAGGATCTGCTGGAGGGCGCGCCCCAGAGAGCAGTAACCAATTTAACTTTCAGCAGGTTCCCCTTAACCATCCGCCTTAAAAATTCTTATGCCCGAATATACTACCGCTACCGGATAAGCGACGGCGAAACCTTGATCTGGGAATCAGGCTTCACCCGACAGTCGGACTCTTCCAGAATAGAGATAA
>CAYNAP010000100.1:0-3011 GCA_964395285.1 uncultured Candidatus Saccharibacteria bacterium | reverse complement strand
AATTCCCGGTCCCGCAAAGTTTTCTGCGAAAACTTTGCGAGGCTCGTCTCGCCTGAAGGGCGAGACGGCCCGCAGTGCTTCGTTGCGAGGCTCGTCTGAAGGCGGGCGGCTCGCAGCCAAAATCCGCCTATAGGCGGATTTTGGTTTATACTCAAACCATGTGGCACGTCTATCTCCTCCTCTGTCAAGATCAAAGCATCTATACCGGAGTGACAAACAATTTAGAACAGCGAATTTTGCGTCATAGGCAAGGCAAAGGCGGCCGCTATACGCGCTCGCATAAGGCCGTGAAACTTCTCTACTCGGAACGGTTTAAAACAAAGGGTGAGGCCCTGAAACGTGAAGCACAAGTTAAGGGATGGCCGAGAGAAAAGAAACTGAATTTAGCAAATAAATCTTTGCCCCGTCGCTGATCTAATGGGTTTGACAAACGCAACGCCAACACGCTACTTTATCCCGTAGCTGTGTCTGCGGACGAGTACCTTGCAGGCGTGACTCATGGGACGAGTCGAGGGGGAGGTGGCTATGTTTGCACCGGGAGCGTGTAAAGAGTGCGTAGTGCCGAACGACGACGAACTGCAGGTGGCCGAGAAAATAAGCAAACTGCTCGGCGACTGCGATGCCTTCAGGAGCTGGGCTTTCGCTCTGCTTACCGGGTTTCTGTTCTCGGTCGCGGTCAATGGGATGTTCGCTGCGATGGGCAAGGGTTTTTGGAACAAGTTTGGCCCGCCGGCGGCGAGTATACTCCTAGCCTCGAACATCATCGGAGCCACGCTGGTTTTCGGGGCGGCTATCTATTTCTACTTCTACCGGCCGCGGCGCAAACGCTCCATGGCAGAGCTTAAGAAGTTGGCCGGAGACCAAATGGCTATCTCGGCTATACGCAAAATAATCCTTCTCAAGCGGCTGGTTGGCCCGCTCGAGCGTTTTGACTGGATTCTTCATCAGGTCGAGGGTCCCACTCGGCTGGGGCGTAAGTACCTCGGCGGCTTGCCCGAACAAGTGAAAAGTACTCGTTGACCAATCCCGCTTTGGCGCCCTAGCGTCACGGCGGTTTTTTAAACTTCTTGCCGGCCCAGTTATTTGGTAACCGGCAGACTGAACCAAGCATAAGTGCCGCGGTTTTCGCCCGGTGATTCCACCCCGATTTTACCGCGGTGCTGACGGATAATGTTTTCTGCGAAAGTAAGACCCAAACCCAGTCCTTCGGTACGTGCGGCCATCGCGTTTTTGGAACGGAAAAACTTAGTGAAGATATACGGCAAGTCTTCGGACGGGATGCCGATACCCGAGTCAGTTACCGAAAAAACCACCCGGTCGTTTTTTGTTTCGAGCGAAACTTGAATTGCTCCTTTTTCAAGAGTGTAGTTGACGGCATTTTCAAGAAGAACTTCAATAGCCATGCTGATACGCGTTTCGTCGGCCAATACCGGCTGAACGGGTTTTAAATCACTGGTAAAAGCTATTTGCTTTTCGGCCGCGCGGTTGGCGAAGTGCGCGATCGTGTTTTCGACAATCCGCCCAAGGTCGCATTGGTATAACCTATACCGGGGACGGGGGTAGCCCTCGTCACTCTTGGGCACTTCCAGAAGGCGGCTTATCAGGGTTACCAACTCGTCGCTGGCATCCTTAATTTTGCCGACAAGAAGCCTTGCTTGTTTGCCCTTAACCGTTTCCATGAGGTTGATCGTGGCCCACTTTATGCGAGTCAAGGGCGCCCGAACATTATGCGCGGCAATGGTAATAAATTCGTGTTTCAACATTTCGGCCTCGCGCGATTTATCCCAAAAGAACTTGCCGATCATAAAGGCGACGAAACCGGCAACTAATGGTATGGCCCACGGCTTGAAGCCCGGCATTATGGCCACTACCCGGTTATTAATCTCGCCGACGATAATCATACTCCAGCTGATAAGGGCGATTATAACCGAGTAGAGGAAAGCGCTCTTTATGGCTATTTCGATGTCCATTAAGCGATGCCTGATGATGGCATACACAACCACAATCGGATAAATGACCAGGGCAAATAGGGTGTAGGGATATACGTCGATCTCGAGAGTGGGCAAGAAAGCCATCGAGCCGCCGATAAAACCAATCGCCGAAGCAAGAATAAAATACTTTATCTGGTTTTGCCTTGGCCTTGAAGACTGGCGGTATGATTTGAAAAGCTCAAAATAGCTTACAGCTACCGTGGCGACCCAATAAAATAGAAAAGCATAAAACAAAATTCCGGCTTTGGCATAGTAAAAAGAAGAAAACGCCAAGCGCACTCCTGAAAAAAAATAGGGGGTTATGGCGGCGAGGGCGAAAAACAAACTGATGATATGATAGGAAAAAACTGTCAGTGGTCTTCTTGCGCCGCAAAAAATAATTACCAGGCGGTGAAATAAAGCCGGCATCCAGACAACGCCGAAGATATAAGAGAACTGCCATGTGAGTAAGGCAACTTCGGGATCAGCGGTCAAACCGATTAATAACGCGGCAAAACCCCATAAAGCCACGGCGGACATAAACAAGAAAACGGCCTGGTAAAGCTCGCTCCGCGGGTCTTTTGAGTAAATAAAAAAGCCAAGGGCAAGAGAGATCGCGCCGGTAAGCAGGCCGGCTAAGGAAAATGGGTTGGTTAGAATATGAGCCAGCATTTGCTTTTATTATAACCAAAGTTGGGGGCAAGCCATACTTGAGAGATGGAAAGGCGAGTAACTAGAGGACTGATGACCTGTAACAAAAAAACCCGCGATGGACTGCCATCCCGGGGTGACCGCTTCCGGCGAAAAGGTTTGGAAGCGTTTGGAAGTTAAGCTTCCAAACCGCTTCAAAACCCTAATACTTACGGCGGAGTCGCACAAAGACTATCAAGATTGCCACAACGAACATTAAGATAACCGCGATATCGCCCATGAGCATCTCTCCAGCTAAGCCAGTTTTTGCCTCTGCCTCTTTCCTCTTTCTATATAGTAACTAATAACAGAGTGGGGAGATAGAGCCAAAATCCTCTTGTCTCTCTTTTT
>CAYNAP010000099.1:0-3062 GCA_964395285.1 uncultured Candidatus Saccharibacteria bacterium | reverse complement strand
TCCCGAAAGCTTATGTGAAGGAGGTAGCAATGGCCGAGATGCCTCGCGAACTCCAGCAAGCTTTTCGTAGTGTGCACGATGAGGAGGTGCGGCATGCGCCCCGCGGCTCATACGGGCCCGAGCTCATCAAGCTGCTCGAAAGAGCGCGGGTAAGCATCAAACGTGAGGCGCGGGGGATGATTCTCGGAATGATGATCGATCCGCCATCTCCCAATGTGGAGATCGACCTTCTCTGTCCCGATGAGGAGCTTGCGCTCCGCGAGATCGGCAAGCTGATGAAGAGCCGGAACTCCACACCCGCCTCGCTCGCCGAAATGCCAAGGTTCATCCAGCAGTATCGGGATAAACTGAGGCAGCCAGATCCTTTCGCCTTGCTCACGATGACCGCGACGGAGGCAAGTGTCATTGTGTTCCTCGACCCAGCGAAGCGCGTCGGAGCCGGAGGAGTTCTGATGCTCGCGCGTCTGGAGGGCCAGATCTGGCTCCTCGTCGAGCCGATATGCCCACGCTGGGCAAAGGGGTGTATGTTCCCAATCTAGCTGGATAAGTAGCAAAAAGGGGTGTGCGCAGATAAACTTGCCACACCCCTGTTTTTATACGGTAATCAGCGGGCTTGCGACCAGCTGATTGTAGCGGTTTTCAAGCCCAATAAACTAAAATTCAGTAATTTTACAGAGCTTAATACATTCCTATAGCTCCATTGACTCGCCCAACACACTTTGCAAATTCTCCTTTGAGTATAAACTTACCCCCGCGGCTTCGCCGCGGGGGGTATTTACGTCAAACTCGTCGTCCCATTCTCTCTAATCGTCAAACTCCTGGCATAGCGCCAACGGCTTTTTGCTTTTGCGCGCTCGGTAAGCCCGAACAGCCCTTTATCCCCTGGCTACATTCATGCGCGCTCGCCGTCGGTTGTAAGCTTGCCCCGGCTATTGTTAGAAATTCGCCGGGCTGGTAATATAAGAGCAACAGACTATGGACCACAAACTAAAAATCGAAAAGCTCGGTGTTATGCTTGAACCCACAGTGAACGCATTCGAAAGCACGGCCGTCTTAAACCCCGGTTGCTATCAGGACGGAGAGTATGTTCATGTTTTTTATCGCGCGATTGACGAGGAAAAAAAATCAAGTGTCGGTTACGCTAAACTTAAAGGACCGACGACTGTTGTGGAGCGATGGCAGGAGCCGATCATAACCCGGGAATACGATTACGAAAGCGCCGGAGTTGAAGATCCCCGCGTGGTTAAAATCGGCGGCACCTTTTATTTGACTTATGTCGCCCATGATGGCAAAAATGCCCGAACCGCTTACGCCACCTCAAGCGACCTAAAAAGCTTCGAAAAGAAAGCCATAATAAGCGCAGAAATTACCTACCATGAGGCGTCAAAGATCTTCGAAGAATCTCATCTCAAAGACGCTTATTATCTCTTCGCTTCTTACTACGAAAAGAACGCCGGGCCGGATGTCATGGTCTGGCATAAGGATCTCATTCTTTTCCCCGCAAAGATTAACGGCAAGTTCGCCCTTCTCCACCGGGTTCTGCCCGATATCCAGGTAACCCTTTTCGAAAACTTTGAAGATCTGACTACGGATTTTTGGCGTAACGAGTTTAGAAACTTGGCTCAAAACGTTGTCCTCGAAAACAAGCACTGGTTCGAAACGCGCAACATCGGCGGCGGAGCCCCGCCGGTCGAAACCAAAGACGGCTGGCTGGTTATCTTCCACGCTGTCGAAGAAACCAATCAACGGCGGGTCTATCACGCCGCCGCGGCCCTTTTGGACAAAGAAGACCCCCGTCGCGTCATCGGTAAATTGCACCGCCCGCTTTTTTCACCGACCGAAGAGTGGGAAAAACAAGGTTTTGTCTCTAACGTCGTTTTCCCCTCGGCCACCGCCGTCTTTGACGGCAACCTTTATATTTATTACGGGGCGGCCGACACCCGCATCGCCGTGGCATCGGTTAACCTTGAAGCGCTTCTCGCCGAGATCAAAAGCCCCGGCAAAGATTTTAGTCATGAAGAAGATTAACTCTCTCGGCAACGTCATCGTTTACCTGGCTACCTACCCGCCGCGGGAGTGCGGCATTGCCACTTTCTCGCAGGATTTGGTAACCGCCATTGATAAGCGCTTTAACCCTGCCACCAAATCCAAGGTAATTGCCCTGAACGAAAGCGATACCAGCATCTATAACTACGATAACCGTGTTATTGAGCAAATCCCGGCGAGCAGTCTTGAGCGCTATGTGACTCTGGCCGAGGAAATAAACAGTCAGGAAAGGATTAAGCTCGTAAACATTCAGCACGAGTTCGGTATTTTCGGCGGAAGTTGGGGCGATTATCTTATTCCTTTCCTTCAGGTGCTGAAAAAACCAGTTGTTGTTGCTTTCCATTCGGTTATTTCAAAGCCAGACGACTACTTGAAAAAAGTTGTGGCACTCATTGCCGAAAAAACCAGAGCCATTGTGGTAATGAATAAACATTCAAAAGAAGTCCTCGAAAAAGAATACCAAGTGCCCCGATCGAAAATTTTTGTCACCCCTCACGGCATACCTCAAACCACTTTCGACCCGCCGGGTGACTCCAAAACCGCTTTTGGTTTCGAGGGCCGGACCGTGCTTTCGACCTTCGGCCTGATTAGCCGCGATAAAGGCATCGAATATGCTATAAGAGCTTTGCCCCGGGTCATCAGTGAGTTCCCAGACATCCTTTACATTATTCTCGGCGAAACCCACCCGGTGGTTCGTCAACAGGAAGGTGAAGCTTACCGCAATTTTCTCAATCAGGAAGTTGAGCGACTGGGCCTTGCAAACCACGTTAAGTTTTACAATAAATATGTGACGGTGGAAGAGATCGTTCAATACTTGAAATCTAGCGACGTTTATATTTCCCCCACCGTCAATCTCGAACAGTCGGTCAGCGGAACGCTCTCTTACGCTTTGGGCTGCGGCCGGCCGGTGGTAAGCACGCCTACCGTCTATGCCCAACAGATGATCAACGACCAGAACGGCTTGCTGGAGATCGGAAGAGCGTCGTGTAGGGAAAGAGTGTGGAAGGATGTGTAGA
>CAYNAP010000098.1:0-3155 GCA_964395285.1 uncultured Candidatus Saccharibacteria bacterium | reverse complement strand
TCACGGTTAAAGAAGAAGGCGTCGGCTTCACCGTCGAAGTCGCCGCCCCCAGCCCGAACCCGATTCCGTTTAACTGGATGATCGTTAACTAATTAGACCAATTTGACTATATGACCAATACGACCGGCGGTTACCAAAACTTGATTGTTTACCAACAGGCAGTAGTTATCTACGATTTAAACCTGGAATTCTGCAGGCGTTTTATCAGCAAAACTTCCCGCACGCATGACCAAATGGTTCAGGCAGGCCGCTCCGGCAAACAGAATATTGTAGAAGGCAGCCTGGAAAAAAGCCTCAAGAGCAACATTATGCTTACAGGGGTTTCCCGCGGCAGTTTTGGGGAACTCTTAGAAGATTATAAAGATTTTCTGCGAACCGCCAAATTGAGCTTATGGAGCAAAGACGACCCTCGCGTACTAGAAATTCGCGCTATTCGCGAATTTCCAAATAAGTCTAATTGGTCCAATAAGACTAATTTGGCTCGCTGGTCCAATTGGACCAATTCGCCCGAACGCTTCGCGAACCTTATGATTACACTTCTTTCCAAAGAGAATTACTTACTGGACCAAATGCTGCGGTCACTGGAGAAAAAATTCGTAGAAGAAGGCGGCTACACCGAGAACTTATTTCGCGCCCGCCAAAAAGTGCTCCGTGAGGCGCGTACGAACAGTACCTCAAGCCGAACGGTAAACTTTGGCGGGAGGAAACGCCTAGAAAGGCGCAAATTAGACTAATATGACTAATTGGACCAATTGGACTTATTTTATACCCAACTTCCGCACCTTGACAACCATATTAAAGGAAATGTTATATGGAGAGAGCTAAAATGAAAGAACAATACATCCGCTTTTCCCATACCGCCATTTTCTGGCTTATTGCGGCCGCAGTCGCCGCCATGCCTTTATTCTTCGCTCCAATTACTTCTGAATTTTTTGAATTTAATAAGCTTACCCTCTTCACAGCCGCCACCGCCCTCGGCTATCTTCTCTGGTCGGTGCGCATGGTTTTGGAAAAAAAGTTTACTTTTACCCGTACCCCCCTCGACATCCCCATTTTCCTCTTGGCCGCCGTTTATTTTATCGGCTCCATGGCCTCTCTGGACCAGGTTGTTTCCCTCTTCGGCTCATTTGGCCGGCCCTACCCGAGCTTCTTTTCTGTCGCCGCGCTTGCCGCCTTCTACTTCCTGACAGTCGCCAACCTCAAAACCAGAAAGCAGGTTGAAACAATCCTCATGCTTCTGGTCGGCACAACCGCCGCGGCCGCGCTTATTGCCGTCGCTTCTTATTTTGGCATTTATTTTCCCTTTGATTTTGCCCGCTTCAGAAGCGCCAATACCCTCGGCTCTCCCGACGCCTTGGCCATTCTCGAGGCCCTTGTAATCCCCGTCGCCATCCTTTGGGCCATGTCCGCCAAAACTAATATCGCGCGGGCCGGCGTTTCTGCCCTGGCGGCCGTCACGATCTTCTCCTTCGTTCTAATTGGCTCCCTTCCCGGCTTTATTGCTGCCGCCCTGGCCGCAGCCTTCGGCGGCCTCATCCTTATGCGCACCAAAATAACTAAAACCGCCCAAACGACTTTGATCGTTCTGGCGGCCGCGGCCCTGCTTTTTGGCGCTGTGCGTTTTATCCCACAGCTTTCCGCCCGCATTCTTGGGGGCTTGATTCAGGATAAATCCCAGAATGTCTCGCCCCAGGAGCTTGTTAAAACTCCGCTTGAGATAAAACTTCCTCAAAGCTCCGGCTGGGATATTGCCGCCTCGACTATCGGCAAGCGCCCGTTTTTCGGCACCGGCCCTGCCACTTTCCAGTTTGCCTATACCCAGCTGAAGCCGCGGGTCTTAAACCGTACTCCCCTCTGGCCAGTCCGTTTCGATAAATCATCGTCCGATTTCACCGAGGCAGTCACCACCCTTGGCATAGCAGGCGCCATCATTTATTTAATCGTCTTCCTCGCCGCCTTAAGGTTCATCTGGATGCTCGCCGCCAAGGGTGAAGCCGGCTCATACTTTCTGGCGCCTGCGCTCCTTGTCGTCTCCTTCATTGCCGGCTCGCTCATGACAACTTCCAGCTTGTCGTCTGCCGTACCCTTCTTCTTTGCCTTGGCCGCCATTGGCGTTCTGGCCAAGGCGCGCGATGAGAAGATCGTGGCCGAAATGACAATCGAGGTCGCCACCCTTAAAAACCGCCTCAACTGGTTTCCGCTGGGCGGAAACTTGGGGGTCATCAGGACTACTGTTTCGCCGAAGGACGGCTCCCGATCCCAGCTTTTCCCCCTTATATTTATCCTTGCCGTTCTTGTTGTCGTGGGCTTTGCCGCCCGCCACGCGGTCAATGCCTACCGGGCCGAATACTTTTACCGCCAGGCGACCATGGCCGTCCGCGCTGGTGACGGCAATAAAACTTTGGATTTCCTGCAAAAAGCCATCGCCGCCAATTCTTCGGTTGACGCCTACCACCGCCAGCTCTCGCAAACTGCGCTTCAAATTGCCATTAATCTTAACTCTCAAAAAGACTTGACAGACGACCAGAAAAGGCTTCTTACCCAATTGGTATCCGTTGCCATCGACCAGGCTAAAATTGCCTCCGGCTACCAGATCCTGCCGCTTCGTGTTCCCGGCATTTCCGCCGCCAATGTTGCCAACTGGGAAGCCCTGGCCGACGCTTATCGGGTATTAATTGGTTCTGTTGAAGGTACCGATACCCACGCTGTCAATGCTCTTGCCCAGGCCGTTAACCTCGACCCGGAAAACGCCGCCCTCCATGACCGCTTAGGCCTTCTTTACCAAAGGCTGAATAATCTTGATCTTGCCCAGCGTAAATTCGAGGATGCTACCATCGTCAAAGGCGACTTCGGACCCGGCCATTACCACCTCGCCAAAATCTTGATTGAGAAAAAAGGTGATGTCGCCAGGATTGCCCAAGAGCTGACTCTGGCCAAACGGTTTCTCCCCAAAGATGACCCGGCTATTGCCGATATCGATAAAAACTTAGAAGAATACAACAAAAAAGTCCAGGAGCTTCAGAAGCAGCAGCCGCAGGCCGTAAGCGGTCAGCCGCCGGCTCCCCCTCCGCCAGCTGGCGAACCCTCCCCGTCACCCTCGCCCGAGGCAACCCCCGAAGCTACAATTAAGCCCAGCCTATAACACGAGTATCACG
>CAYNAP010000097.1:0-3192 GCA_964395285.1 uncultured Candidatus Saccharibacteria bacterium | reverse complement strand
ATATTAATTCGACTTTTTGCTTAACTCCACACCAATCGTGGCAAAAGCGCCAGGCGCTTGCTCTTGCCAAGCTCTCGCGCATCCAATGATTAAAATATTGATGCGGAGCTTGCCGAGAGGCGTTGCCACAATTGGTACGGGGTTTAAGGAATAAGAGCTAGGTTGATGTGGCGTGCTTGGGTTTGGCGATTTTGACCCGCGCCGGGCGAAGCACCTTGCCGTTTAAAGAGTAACCCCTCTGCAATTCTTCGGCTACCGTGCCTTCTTCTTGGTTTGATTCCACTTCGCCCATTGATTCGTGGATCCGCGGGTCAAATTTCTGGCCGGTGGCCCGTATAACTTCCAAGCCGCGGCGGCGCAAAATGTCTTCGAGCTGCGAGCGTATCATTACTATCCCCCGCTCCACTTCCTTCGGCATGCTGTGTTTCAGGGCGAGATCGAAGTTGTCGAGAATTTGCACCACTTCGGCGATGACGTCTTCGGCGGCAAATTTGGCCATCTCGCTGAAACGCCTGGCTTCATCCTTTTTATAATTGATGAGGTCGGCCTTGGCGCGCTGCCAGCCGTCTAGATACTCTTTGCGTTCGGTTTCGCATTGCTTAAGCTCGTCGCGCAATTTTGAAACTTTGCTTGTGGCTTCGCCCTCAATGCTTTCCTCGTCAGGCAGCATTTCAATGTCTTCCTGATTTTTATTTTCCCCGCTCATGTTTAGTTAATTAGCCGCTTAACGCGTCTTGGAAATTTTTTAGTATGGCGATGTTGCGTTGGTAGTCCATGCGTTTGGGGCCAATGATGGCGATCATGCTTTCTTTATTGAAAGGTGTCGGCGAGCTCGAAACGATCATGCCGTAGTGGCGCGCGCCGCGGATCGGGTTTTCATGGCCGATAAAAACCAGCGGTTCGGAAAAGTTATCGCTGAAAAATACGTCAAGCATGTCGGCCATTTCTTCGTCAATCATTTCAACCAGAGCGGTGAATTCATGGGCGAAAGCCGCTTCGGAAAATTCCGGCTCGAGCATAACCTCGCCGATGCCGGATTTGTAGAAAAGATCCTCGTCCGGGAAACCGGCCAGAGCCACGTTATGAGTCAGATGAGCGAGAATGCGGCTGGCTTGTTTCACGAATTCGCGCGGGTCGCCGACTTCGCGTATTTCGCGCATGGCTTGATCTTCGCGCATTGGAACCCGCTCGGCGGTAAGGTTGTTGATAAAAAAACGATAGCCTTTGTCGGTGGGGATGCGCCCGGCAGAGGTGTGCGGCTGGGTCAAATATCCGGACTCATCTAAAGCCACGAGCTCGTTTCGCACGGTGGCCGGACTACAAGAAAGATCGCATTTTTTTACAATCTGATCCGAGGATACTGGCTCGGCTTTGGCTACATATTCGCGGACTGCCGCGTTAAGTATGGCTTTTTGACGCTCGGTTAACATGTTTAAGGTAATTTTACTCCCTTTAGCACTCTTGTCAAGAGAGTGCTAACCCTTCGACCCGGCTTAGGGCAAGCTCTTTCGACACGGCTCAAGGCAAGCCCGCGGCACAGGGCAAGCCCCTTCCTTTTTAAAGCAAAGAAAAATGCCCGTTCTTGGGCATGGGGCTACTGCTGTGTGCGTGGGTGATTATGAGGTTGAGGGCTCGATTAGCTTTTCGGCTTCGAAGAGATTCAATCCCTCTACCGTTTCAGAGACATGAAGTTTCCAACCGATTGGGTCACGGGCAAGATTCGGGTATATCATCATTCTTTTCAGGAAACATATCCCAATCCTGCCGGTCGAAAACTGGATGGGGCAAGTCACGCTGTATGACCCACTATCGATGCGGAAGGTTGCGGAAAAAGGCCCGATTACGGTGGCTATCATCGGTTTCTCCTTTTGTTGTGTAGGGTCTTGGCCTACGCGGGGCGACTGGGTTTATCTGTACCATTGCTCAGTAATTCTGTCAATGCTTAATCGTTGGTTCTTTGCTGCTATTATTAACCCATAGGATTTTTAGCTGGTTACTGGTTGCTATAAAATGCAAACTTTTAAAACCAAAACGCTGACCTGGCACCATTTTTTCAGGCCATCGGAGGCGGATATCAAAGAACTGCAAGAAAGCTATAACATTCACCCCCTGGTTTTGTCCGAACTGACCCGTCCGACCATGCGGCCCAAAGTCGAGAACTACGACCATTATTTGTATTTGGTTTTGCATTTTCCCATCTTTGACGGCAAGAAGCGGAAAACCAAATCGGTGGAGTGCGATTTTATCCTTACCGAGAAAGAATTAATAACCGCGGCTTACGAGCCCATTCCCCCGCTCGAGGACTTGTTTAAGAAATGCTCAACCGAGAAGTCGTGCGAAGATCTCTATGCCTCACGGACGCCCGGCCACTTGCTTTGCTCGGTGGTCAAAGATCTCTATGCTTTCGCCCTTCGCGAGCTGGATCATATTGAGCAGAACATAAATCGCATTGAAAGCAAAGTTTTCAGCGGTCGTAGAGAAGAACGGCTTATTGAGGAGCTTTCTATTGTGCGCCGAGATGTTATTGATTTTCGGCGAGCGGTCAAGCCGCAGCAGGCAACTTTAGAATCGCTTATTGCTCAAGGCATTCAGCTTTACGGGCCGCAGCTGAAGCCGTTTTTTGAAAGTTTGATCGGCGAGTACATGAGAGTTTGGAGCTTGCTTGAGAATAACAAGGAGGCCATTGATGCGATATACGACAACAACGCCACGATACTCTCCATCAGGCAAAATGAGGCGGTGCGAGTACTTTCGATTATGGCCTTTATCACTTTCCCGCTGATGCTTTTCGCCGCACTCTTCAGTATGAACACCAAAGATACGCCGCTTATCGGACAGGATTACGATTTTTGGGTCATTCTCGGCGTAATGTTTATCGCCACTTTGGGCATGTTTATTTTTTTCAAGAATAAGAAATGGCTGTGATGCCGTAGAAGCAAATGTAGACGCCGCGGTCGCGCAAGATCAAACGCAAGTTGCGTTTACCGTTGCGCGGCCGCTCGCGTTTTTAGTTGCTTCTAGATATATGAGATATGTTGAGGCTATATAACTACCTAACCCGCAAAAAAGAAATTTTCCGTCCCGTTAAGCCGGGACGGGTTGGTTTATATACCTGCGGGCCGACGGTTTACAATTACGCGCATATCGGCAATATGCGCACCTATATTTTTGAAGACGTATTGCGGAGGGTCT
>CAYNAP010000096.1:0-3209 GCA_964395285.1 uncultured Candidatus Saccharibacteria bacterium | reverse complement strand
AATGACCGGACGAACCTCTGACCTTCACAATGCCTGCCCCGTAGAGAATGAGCTCAGCGAATTCTTCTACGGGGTCAAGGTGACGCTCCCCGGCCCGCTTCGCCTGCCATCTACTGGTGGGAATGAGAGGAGTCGAACCTCTGACCTTCACAATGTCAATGTGACGCTCTAACCAGCTGAGCTACATTCCCGAACTCTGGTGATTTAAAATGACTTTGATATCACTGTTTAAGCTTTCATGGGCGAAGCAGGCGGGGCGGGCTAACCAGCCCCGACGCTCCGGTCGGGGCTCCGACTGTAACGTCGGAGCTGAGCTAACCACCCAATTTAAGAAACACCTAGTATAATAAAGAAATTATAGAGAAGGTCAATGCTTACGCCTCTACCAACGGTACCGCCGCTCGTTAGTTCGATATCCGGTATCAGACGCCCATACTAAATACAGTCTTTTGCGAAACCCCCCTTTGCGTTTGAAGTTTTCCCATTGAGCGGCTGCGATTTCTTTATCAGAAATCTTTTTAACTTTCTTAATCTCATACAGTACATCGATAACATCTGCAAGTTCTGAAATGAGTGCGGTACGAGATCGCACCCGTGGCAATGCGCTCGCTTCTTCTTCAACTTTTTTGAGCAGTTCCCTTTCAAACTCTCGAGCCTTCAAAACACGGGTTTTTGATGTGCCGCCTTTCTTTCGGATTTTTTCGGGAATCCGATCGCGGATGAGTTTGTAGTAGTAGATTTTTTTCATAAGATCGCGAGCACCGTGAGTGCGCTCGCAAAGGCTGCATAGACACCGAGGAGAACGAGTGTTCGTACCGGGTTTTTCGGGTACGCGGTATTATACCAAATAGTCATGGCATGATGAGTAGTAAAGAATTGGTACCATCGGAACCCCACCTGTTTAAGCCACGGATTCACCTTGAGATCAAACCGCATCCACGCAAGTGTGATGAAGTAATACAGTGCCGTAAGGAGAGGAAACAAAACGAGAGGTTTCATAGTAATACTATTATACCATTACGGCTGTCTGATTAAGCGTTCCGACGGGCAAGGAGGGCTTCCCGCCTGCCGTCTCCAGCAGCTTTCACTCTCGTACCTTCAGGTACAAAAAAATCAATCGAATGAGGGCAGGCGCGGTGTGCGCACGATTCGGATTTTGAAATTCGTATAATTTTCTCTTCATCAACCGGCAATCGGTATACAACCTTAGTTCTCATAAATTTACTCACAAATACCACGATAAATACAGCGGAGCCTTTTGATACGTGCTTCGCGGTTTCCCGAATATTTAACATTAACGAATTTGGCTTTCAGTGGCAACTCTACAAACCCAGGCGTAACGCTATCAAACTGCAAGGTCAAGAGCATATAATAGATGACAGGGAATCGATCGAATTTTTTATACCAAGCCCTATATTTCTTACCAAAAATTCGTTCGAAATAGCGGATGCGACGATGATTTACTGGTGGGTAGAGATGAGTAAAATGTACCCGTGGTGCTCTCTGTGAAAAAAAATTCTCTATCAAATCAAACACTAATGGTTTCCCATCCCTACCAAGGCTAAAAGTTATCATCTGAAGACGGCCTTTGTTTTTTATATGGCCCGATATCCCTGTAAATACTTTGCGAATCACTCGCATACCATCATCGCCGCCGTGCGAAAAAATTTTACCTTGCATCATTTGAGGCGCTGGGTTAAAGGGAGGGTTGAAAAGCACGAGATCGAACTTGCCTTGAACGCTCCCTAAACCATCTGATTTTATAAATCTTATTTTTTTATCGACATTATTTAAATAGGCATTAAATTGGGCAAAATGCAAAGCGCGATCCTGAATATCCACCGCCAAAACCGTTCGCGCTTTTTTCGCCGCTGAAATAGCGAGGATGCCTGATCCAGTGCCTATGTCAACGACCGAGTCGCCTGCTTTTATATTTAAATGGCTGGCAAAATATATTGATTCATCATCGAAGAGCGGGAAGACAGCGTCCGGTCTTCTTTCCTCAATTGAATCTGTAATAAAAATGCTCCTCCCAAAATTAGAAATTTCCATAAGTCTTATTTTTTTGTGGTGCCGGAGGAGACCCCGATACCAGACCTCACTCCGTTCGGTCGGTACGGGGCAGGGGACTCGCCCCCCCCCTACGCTCATTCTGAGCTTCGGTGGATCCGCCGAAGCATTACACCGCAGCCGGAGCGGAGGGCGGAAACTCTCAATTATAGCTTGGTGCAGTATTCTTGAATTAGTCCGAACGCATTTCGCCGCCTGCGGCGGCGAGGAAGTCCCCCCGCGTAAATTCGGAAAGGCGGCAGAGCCGCACCGCTAACAGTTTCAAGTTTTTCTTTGGCGGCATACTCCTTAATACTCCTTGAGCAATTCGGAAGCCCTAGTACGAATTTCTTGAGAAGGAGAAGGATTTCGAAGTAGCATTTCGAGAGTAGTTCTTTGAGTAAAATATTTTTCTCTTTCAAGAAGTTTAGAGAACACATCAGGCGGAGTTTTCTGATTCTGGGCAAGTCCCCAGTCTATTAGATAATTTCTCTTGGCTTCTAATCGTCTCAAGGTTTCAATTGAAGTTTTAGGATTTCCAGCGATGTCGCCAAGTACATAATCGGTCTGACTAGTGTTTGCTAAATATTCTATGGTACTTGCAGAAACGTTTGGGTTCTTTACAACTAGACGCATGACGGCTAAACCTTTTCGGTTATCTCCTAATACTGGAAAGAGAGACCCCATAGCATTCTGTAAACTTGGATCGTTTAACTTCGCGACCCTATCTAAAAGTTCTGCTGATGTTGCCGGATTTTGCGCGATTGCACCGAGAACAAACTTATTGCGATTGAAAAATGAATTGTCGAAAACATTCTGTAATTGTTGATCGGTCTTCATTTCTTGGATTTGCGACACGACGGAAGTTAAAAGTAAACCCTTACCAAGTCCACCAAATAACAATATGGCAAAACAAATACCTACAAGAAAAGCTAAAACTGCCTTGAAATTAAATATCCTTTAAGTGTTTACTAACCAAGTTTTAATGTAGCCAAGAGAATATCCCCAGATAAAAAATCCAACGAAAGCTATAACGAAATAAACAGGAATGAAAACAAACCCAATTGCCGCTGTCGATGATGTTGACCTAAAAATAGTAAATACGAGCAATACCGAAATCGCAATTGCTCCAACAAATCCAATACCCAGCCCAATTTTTG
>CAYNAP010000095.1:0-3230 GCA_964395285.1 uncultured Candidatus Saccharibacteria bacterium | reverse complement strand
CCTGCAGTCCGCCGAACGGCGCCTCGTTCCGGCGCACTTCGCGGCAAACGGCATCAGCCATAGAAAGCGTCTCGGCCGAGAGCATGGATACTTCGTCAATGATGAGTATACTTGCTCTCCCGACGCGCTTGGCGACGCGTTCGTTTGAAGCGATTATGTCAAGGTCGTACGACGAGAGATTTTTTTTGACGCCGATCCCGCTCCAGGAGTGGATGGTCATGCCGCCGATGTGGGTCGCGGCAATGCCGGTTGAGGCGGTGATCGCCGGTTCAATGCCGCGCTCGCCGAGCCAGCGCACATATTGATTGACCATGTGCGTCTTCCCGCTGCCCGGCTCCCCGGTCAGGAAAACATTCGCGCCAGTCTGCAGAATTTTGAGCGCGGTTTCTTGGGTCATAGAAACGTAGGTGTCTGCTTGAAAGTATCCGAACTGACTTTGTGACTGATTGGATCGCTAGAAATCTTCATTTGTCACCATCAATCAGGTGCTAGGAATTTTAAAATTTGTAATTCCATCTTAACTCCGGATAAAGTGCCCAGGAATGGTCGCAACTGGTTTTGATTGAATTATCCGCGGGGAACATTTGTTTCCTGACCTCGGCTAATCGCCGCAAGTCGCCGGTATCATATTCTCTTCCGTAAAATACATTAATTTTTAACCAATCGTATTTTTGTTTCATATAAAGGTCTGATTTCGTTAACTCTTTGAAGATCTTGCCGTGAGTCACATACATAGTAAATGATTCAGCAAAATCTTCCCAGGGTACGGAAGTAAATCTTTCGTTCGGAGGTACAAAACCATAGATGGCATAGTTAGACACGAACTCATTAGTTAAGTTATTTGGTCTCCTGACAAAGTAATAAGTGCCGACTGGATCTCGAGGGGCCGAGTCGTGCGAAATAGAGTAGAAGTCTTTAGTATTACTTATCGCGGCAGGACTATCAAAAACTTCCTTATCAATGAAATGTGCATATTCATGAATGATAGTCGCAGCCGTACATAGATCCGCAATGGTCGCCGAATCAGAATTCGGGGGGTCGGGCTTCGGCAAAACAATTGTGTAATCTTGGCTTTCTGGGTTTTGAATCCAACCAAGAAAAGATAGTCTTTTTGCGTATTCTTTAAATGTTTGTTCATTCCACCTAACTAGATGTTCGGGAAGCGCTCCAAGCGCAATTACGAACAATGCAGCATCTTTATCTCCGGTAAAGCGCGGAAAAAATTGTGGGGGAAGCTTTTGTGCCAGTTTTTTGAAGTCCACTTCATTAGTAGGGCTTATACCATTTGCGGATGGAGGAGAACTTGGTAGAGCGTTTTTCACGGTTTGAGGTACCGCCTGAGGCATTGGCGGTCTCGTCTCTTGCGCAACGTCTCCTCGTGATTTTGCGGTAGATGGATTAGATTCTTGCTGGCGTATTTCCGCTGGCAAAGGCAGTAGGGGCGAGAGTTTGGGTTGGGTTGAAATCGGCGGTATCGGGATGGTTCGATAAATATAAAATCCGCCGACGGCTAATACGCTGAGAGCAACTATAATAAAGATTGCAGTAATTGCTCCAAAACCAGCTATATCTGGTTTCAACATACGAGCTTGCCCCCGGCTGCAGAAGTTGGACTTCGAACTCTCGGATGATCGCGTATTTGAAGTTATATTATGCTGGAACTTCATGTTTAATTCAGCGGCTTGAAATTTCCCCGAAAAACGGCTGGCGAGCCCGCGTAGCGGGCGAGCCAATGACTTCATTTCCCAATTAGCGGGACACTTGGGTCCAGAACTGGCCCAAGTAAGGTATTATAAGCGTTTTTGAGGTCATTTCCCAAGAGATGTTTGAGGCCTCTCGTGGCAACATAGTCAAGAGTTATTGTTTGTCCAGAATACCCCGCAGCTTTGCTGCGGGGATGAATGGCGACAAACAATAACTCCTCCCTTTCTTTGGAGTTACCTCTTTAAGCTCATATTTCATGACGAATTTCCATAATAGAGATCAACACTTTATGAATGGGAAGAAAGGGAGGGGTGAAATGGAGATACCGCAGAACTTTCGCTCTGCGGAGCTCCATGTTCATTGCGACGCAATCCGGCGTACTCGTGACGAGCAACCCGACGAGAAACCGGTGCGACTATTATAAATAATCAAGAAGACGATCATAGTTGATGAAATCAAAGAGTCGGTACCCCCACGAAATGAGTAATGCGACGTTACCGGTCATCAGAAGTATGCCGAGAAATATGAGAAGCACGCCGCCGATGAACGAAACGATGTTGAGATACCGGGCAAAGTTCTGAATGTACCGAGACGCTTTTCCGATGCCAAGCGCGATCGCCAAAAATGGCACCGCGAGTCCGAGAGAAAATACCGTGAGCAAAAGACCGCCCTCGAGTGCAGTGGTTGAGGTTGAGGCAAGCAATAATATTGAGCCGAGAATCGGGCCTACGCACGGCGTCCAGCCGAAGGCAAAGGTGGATCCGAGAATCAACGAATTCAGCGGTCTTCCCCGCTCGAAAAGAGGCGGCACCGAGAATTGCCGCTCCCGCGCCAGAAACGGCATTTTCAGAATATTGAGCATGAAAAGACCGAATATGACTACAAAAACACCGCCGATGCGGCCAAGCCATATTCGATAGGGCGCGAGAACCGTTGCGCCCACAAAACCAATCAGCGTTCCAAGAATGACAAAAACGACGCTGAATCCGATGATAAAGAAAAGTCCGTTCAAAAAAATTTTCCATCGGGTTTTCCCGGATTTCGCCGGGTCCTGTAAGTCGTCGAGCGCAGCACCACTGATGAACCCGAGATATCCCGGAACGAGCGGCAGCGTGCAGGGCGCAAGGAAAGTGAGAATGCCAGCTATGAATGCCGGAATGATAAGTGAAAATTCCATAGTTACTTTGAGTTGCTTCCGCCAGAGGCGGATCCGCCTATGGCGGAAAAATCAACCAATGCTTGGCGCTGCACATCCTCCAGGTGTATTGTTGGACGTTTTGATTTTACAAAACTCTCGGCCTCGGCCGGACTTTTACTCTTTTTAATGAGGTATGCAGCAACAAGCGTTGGCGCTCTCCCGTGGCCGTTTTTACAGTGCACATATACCTTCTTTCCCATTGACACCAATTTTTCAAGAACTGAAACTCCAAACTCCAGTTGATCTTGCCTCGGTGCGGTATGATTTTTCACCGGTATCCACACATAGAAATCAACCCCGAACGGCGCATCAAGCCGATCTTCCTCTA
>CAYNAP010000094.1:0-3293 GCA_964395285.1 uncultured Candidatus Saccharibacteria bacterium | reverse complement strand
TATGAGAATTTTAGATATGTATTACTGGTTTGCTAGAAAGCAGGAAGAAGAAAGCGGTGACAACGTCAGCTTTTAAAATTAGGCCAAAACGTTAAGCAGGTTCTAACGTCGTCCGCCAGCGCCAGGAGCCTAGTCAAGTATCGATAGCCCTAAAGCCATCGAAGGCTGGATAACTCAATCCCGCCATGGCATACCGGCTGAGCGCCGTATTCAGAGCAGAAAAACCATTAAAATAAATCAATGGTTTTTCTTTGGCTGCAAACTACTTTAGAAACTAATCCTCAAATTTCCATGCAGGATTCCACAAAGGTTATACACAGGCGGATAGTTGACAAATAGGGTATGGGGGTATACCCTATAATTGGGCTGATAAAAAATATCATTAATTATCCATAAACCCATGTTGAATAAAAAGCTAAAAAACCGCGCCGTTCATCGGGCAAAAATCATGGCCGGCCAGTTGGATGGCCTTATTAAGGCTATTGAGAAAGAAGAGTATTGTCCTACTTTGCTAGAGCAGTCCCTCTCTATTCAAAGGTCGCTCAAGAGCCTCAACAGCTTTCTATTGGAAAACCACCTCCGAACCCACGTGAAGCGCCAAATGCAGGGCAAGGGCAGCGATGAGAAAGCAGTCAAAGAATTAGTCAGGATTTACACGTTATCCAACAGGTAGTCCTTAAAAAATTATGAAAAAATCATCGTTCATTCACGGAGTATCGATTGTAACCGGAATTTGGGGCGCGCTTGCCTTGTTTCTCGCCTGGATCGCCGGAGAAGGCGGAAACGCATTCGGTTTCTCGCAATCCCGCCTCTTTAACGACGCGATTGTCCTTACGCTTCTATCAATTTCCGGCGGCGTATGTGCCTTGTACCGCCGACAGTTGGAACGAGAAGGTCGATAATCATACTGGCCATGTCTAAAAACATCAACCAACAACTGCATAAAGCCGGAATGCATATTGAGCCGGATCAGAAAGTCCTGGACATGGTATGCGGCATGGAGTTTGACCCGTCACATGCAAAACTTCATGCCGAGCGTCGCGGAGAAGTCTATTACTTTTGTTCCAAAACCTGCAGGGATCACTTCGCCAACGATCCCGAAAAATATATCGGTTAATTAACAGCATTAATCTCAAATACATGGGGCAACTGTCATTTAAATCCTATGTGTCTAAGTGCGTATTAGGAGCGGAAATATTTTATGCAGCCTGCCTTGCGTTTGGTTTTACGTTAGGCACTCGGGTTACAGATGCGGTTGCCGGCTATTCCGACAAAATCAACGGAGCGGCATTACATCACGAACTTTTTAATCTCCTGCCCGGATTCACATGGCTTTCTTTCGGAAGTTTTATCATGGGAGCTATAGACATCGCAATTTTTGCGGTTATTTTCGGTTGGTACATGGTCTGGATGCATAACTCGAGCTTAATTAAAAGATAAGCGCGTTTATTTTCCTTGCTCTTTATTTCGTTTACTTTTTAACTCTGGTTGCCGTCTACCCCGGATATGTCGAGCAGGTATAGCGGCTTGATGTCATTTCAGGAATCCTTGTTGCAGGCGTACCGTTGGAGGAACTGATGTTCGCGTTCAGTTTCGGGTTTCTGTGGTCAAGTATCTACGAGCACTTTACTTGGAAACAATTGAAGCAATATGCCTGACTCGATCCGAAAATCAATCGCATACGGAATTTTAGCCAGCGGACTTCTGCTCGGAGTTTACTTCGCTGTGCTTACTTTGGTATCGGGCTGGAATTTTGCTCAAGATCAATTTTCCCAATTCTGGTATTTCGTTATAGGCCTGGCTGTTGGCTTTGGCCTTCAGATCGGACTCTATACCTATTTAAGAGGACTCGTCAAAGGAATGCACGTCGAGGGTAAGGTGTTGGGAGTAACCGGTACCACCTCAACTGCGGCCATGATTTCCTGCTGTACGCATTATCTTGCTAACCTGCTCCCTATTCTCGGTACTGTTGGAATAGTTACGTTTGTCGCGCAGTATCAGATTGAGCTTTTCTGGATCGGTCTTTTGTTCAACCTCGGAGGTATTTTCTACATAGCAAATAAAATCAGGAAATTTTCCGCCGGAGGCGGATCCGCCTTCGGCGGAAAACAGACATGAAATACGCAATTTACATAATCATAGCCGTACTTGCTTTCATATTTCTCTATTTTGGAGTTCTTAATCGTGAACAGCCGCAGTCGGGAACAACAGAGCAAACACGAGAGTCGGCTGACCAACAAGCCGACTGGGAAACTCGAACCGACAATCAGCCGCCGGTTACGGTTAAGGTGACCCCTGTTGAATTCGGCAAAGATTTTCAAACGTGGAAGTTCCGGCTTGTCTTTGATACCCATGCCGGAAGCTTAGACGATGATCTGCTTCAAGTTGCGACCCTGGGGGATGACCAAGGCAACCCCTATCGGCCAACGGCTTGGGAGGGCCCGGGACCCGGGGGTCATCACCGCGAGGGCGTACTGGTGTTTGAAGCAATAAACCCGACACCGTCCTCTGTAGAATTTAAAATAAAAAACGTTGGCGGAATCCCCGAACGATCATTTAAGTGGATTATTGAATAAATCCCCACACCTTCCCACGGGGTATTAGACCCCGTGGGAAGGATTTTAAGCCGCCCTTCATCCCCGCGGCAAGACCGCGGGGTATTCGGGAAGGTGTGGGGATAAATAATATGAATCCCATTAGAAACCGCGGTCGCTTATGGAATAGCCGCATAATATAGAATGTCAAACAAATTTATTAAACTAATTTCACAGTGTTTCGGTCACCCGACTGCAGCCTGTTTCTAACGGGATGAACAACCATAATCACAACTCACACGAAAATTCAGGAACAGTTTACACCTGCCCCATGCACCCGGAAGTGCGGCAATCAACGCCGGGCCGCTGTCCCGGCTGCGGTATGGAACTTATAGCAAAACGGCGCGGCGCGAAAACCGCAGAGGAGCACAAAACGCGCGGTATTTCGAAAGTAAGTCACAAGAATCATGAGGCCTCAATGTCCGATCCGAGAATCGCTAAACAGATGGAGGCTGATATGCGCCGCCGATTTTGGGTTTCATTCCTGCTTTCCATTCCTATTTTCCTTTATTCGCCAGTCGCAATTAATTTCTTCGGCTTGCATTTACCATCGCCTATAGCAGTAAACTGGCTTCTGCTTATACTTACCACGCCAATAGTTTTTTGGACCGGTTCAATTTTTATCACCGGCACCTACTATTCTCTCAAGGCGCGCAAGCTCAACATGGCCGTGCTTGTCGCTACCGGTGTTTTGGCGGC
>CAYNAP010000093.1:0-3300 GCA_964395285.1 uncultured Candidatus Saccharibacteria bacterium | reverse complement strand
ACGAACCGCCTTATTTCCGAAAAAATTGCCTCTTGGGATTTCATCCCGCCGTTTGATTTTGCCGCCCAATTCCTTGCGAGCCGCGCCCAAAGGCGCGGCGAGCAGGTCTTACTGTCCACTTCCCAAAATTTGCGAAATCCTATCTGGTGGACCGGATGGGGATCGAACCCACGATCTCCTCAATGCCATTGAGGCGCTTTTCCGCTAAGCTACCGGCCCAAATTTTCAATATCGCCTGACTGCCTTGTTAAACATTCTGTTAAACGTTTCCCGGTAAACAAATTTAATCACAAGGAAACCCTAACTCAAAAAGCGCCCACATCATGGCGCCTTTCCTGCCGGTTTGCAATTACGCCTGCGGCCCACGACTATCAGCCCCCGCTACAGCCGTCTCACGGCTGCAACGGGGTAATAGCCATGTTTAAAGGGCGGGACCGCTTTGGACACCGCCCTTTGGATCGGGCGGCAGTACTTTGAGGAAAATACCAACCGATCAAAACTGTTCGAAAGAGCTAATGGGAAAACGAGCCGATGGCTCGTCTCACTCCGCATTTAGAAAAATGCGGTTGCATCAATTATACCATATCTCCTAAAAGGGCAATAGATTAGCAGGGCAATAATCACAAACAAAAAATCCGCATTCAATGCGGGGTAATTGTTAGACACAAAAAAATATCCACAGTTTAATTGGGGCATCAAACTTCGGCAGCTCTTTTTACTCGAGTTTATACACCGTAGCGCCCTCGCTTGTCTTCTCGCGGATCTTAAGCCCGATCACGTCGCCTTTTTTAGCCTGCTCGACCGGCTGGTGGTCAACCTCCATCGAATCAACCGTTTGCTCGAACTCGGTTAAGTTGCCTTCGATTTTAATTTTATCGCCGACCCTTAAAGCTCCGGAAAGTTGGACGATGGCGACCCCAATCTTCCCGTAGTAGTGGGTCACTTTGCCGACCTCATTCATATATCTTGATTATAACCCTAATCAAGCAAAGATAAAATAAGCCTGGCTAGCTTCTTACCCGGGCTGTGGCGGATAAATCGGCCGCGATCCAGCACATCGGATAAGACGATCTTGGGATATCGGGATTTTCTCGCCTCAATAGTTGTCGGGTCAACCATCACCGCTCCGGTTTTGGCGTATTGCTTTAACACCGCCGCGGCTGGCCTCCGGTTATTAAAAATTACAAAATCCAGTATCTCCCGGCCTAAGTACTTTTCAATTTCGCGGACAAAATCCCCGGCTTTAAAATAGTCGGTCTCTCCCGGCTTGGTCATAAGGTTAACTATGTACGCTTTTTTGGCCTTAGACTTGCGAATGGCTGCGGCTATTCCGGTAACCAAAAAGTTGGGGATAATGCTGGTGTAAATATCGCCGGGGCCGATGACCATCAAATCGGCTCGAGCTATAGCCCGCCTGGCCCTGGGATTTAACCTCCCTCGAGGCTTGAGCCAAACTTTTCTTATGGACGCTCGCGCTTTATCCAGGGGGATGTCGATATTGGTCTCGCCTCTGATAATTTTGCCGTCAGCCAGTCGGGCGTGGAGCCGCACGTTATCGAGCGTAACCGGTATAACCTCCCCGCTGATTTTTAAAATTCGTCCGGCCTCATCAACCGCTTGTCCGAAATCTCCGGTTATTTTTTCAAGAGCCGTTAAGAAAATATTGCCGAAGTTGTGTCCGCCTAAGCGGCCGCTCTTGAAGCGGTAGTTAAAAAGCTTGCGCAATATATCGCTTGAATCGGAAAGGGCGATCAACGCCCGCCGCACGTCGCCGGGCGGCAGAACGCCGTATTGGTCGCGGAGTTCGCCGGTTGAGCCGCCGTCATCAGCCATCGAAACAATGGCTTTCAAATCGAGCGCGCAGTTTTTCAGCGCGGAGAGCACTACAAAAATACCCGTGCCGCCGCCGATCACCACGATTGATTTCCGTCGCTTGGTCATTTGTAAATTTCGTGCGTGCCGATATCTATAAAATCAACAATCTCCTTACCACCAAACACGAACATAATTCTATACTGCCCTTTCACCGTAAAGAACCAGTACTCCTGATATTTTCCGCGAAGTTTATGAGCAGCTAAGCGCAGATCAAAGGGATTTTTTCTGAAAATTTTTTCCTGTTCGGCGGCCTTCCTTTTCACATCATGTTCACATTATGCGGCAGTTTTTTGAACGCTTTTCTAAATCCAGAAGTGGTCCGTATTATCATCTTAATAAAGTTCCGCGAGCGTCTTGACGGGTCTCAACCGCCCTAAATGCTTCTCTCTTATAAATTTTTATGGCTCTATCTATAGCCGATTCCTCGGCTAAGCGTTTTCTGGCGAGCTTCTCCATATCTAAAAGGTATTCATATTTTCTGCGAGGCACTAAAACCAGTTCTTTCTCCTTTAGGAATTCCTTTGGGATAGAAATAGTAGGCATGCGAGTAATATATCCATAACTTTCCGAAAAATCAAGAAAATAGAGAAAAAGAGAAACCCCGATGGCGCTGCATCGAGGTTTTTGAGTGCTTTCGCAGAACTACTTACCGGCGTCTGCTTGCCCCGTAGAAATCGCTTTGCGATTTTTCGGGGCATTGCCGGGCGGGGTGTCGCGTCTGTTTCACGACACTTTACTTTGGGGACCCGCTCCCCATAACTCAGCGGGCGTCGAGGCCAGCCCCCACTCCAGCCTCCTGCAGAATCTGCTCTGCAGTCGGCTGGAACATCGCGACTACGCCGGGAAGCCGACGAACGGAATCAAGCTCCCGTTCATAGTCAACTACGACCGGCACCGCGATGATTTTCCCCCGGAACCCTGCCTCCCGCAACTTCCCCGCGCCCCATTCGAGGATCCGACGACCGCCCCCGCAACAAGCGCAGTAGCCAGAGAGCAGCACAACCGTGGAGGCGCGGGACCAATCAGAGTTGGTCCCAATTGCACCCCACAGCAGCCGCAGTATGGGGAAAAGTCGCTCGTGGTACACTGCAGCCTTCCCCACAACATCCAGGATCTCGTTGTGCTTCCCTAGCTCGTCCACCACCATCACCGCAACCTTCTCCATTTTTCACCTTTCTCCCGCGTTTGCGGGTTTTGTGGAACCACCCGAGCGGACCATTCCGCTCTTCATCGTCTGCCAACATTATTGCATATTTTAGCTCATATGTCAATACTATTATGACAACTACTATTGACTTAAAAATGCTTTTTATGCTATATATTCTTAATATATGTCAAAAGTTATTGACCTTAATTTAAGTCAGACCCTTTCCGCGCTGGGTTTGAGCGACAAAGAATCCCGGGTTTATATAGAGCTTCTACAGC
>CAYNAP010000092.1:0-3321 GCA_964395285.1 uncultured Candidatus Saccharibacteria bacterium | reverse complement strand
CGGTTTTAAGTTCGCGGATTTTCGAATCATCATCTGGTTTTATTTCAAAAACCGAGGGCGAAACCACCTCAATCCAAGGTTTAGAAGCCATTGGGGCGGTTTCGGGTAACGGCTGATTGCCGGGCGAATCCCATGTCGGTTTACTCAAAAAGTAAAAAACGCCAGCCGCGATAACCATTATCCCTAAAATGCTTAATAAAATTGGGGCCTTCATCTAATTGTTGTTCCGGGTGAAACGGATTTTTCCGGAATTAAAAGTATTGGTTCGTTGCCGTCGCAATTTGCCGCAAGGAGCATGCCTTGGCTTTCGAATCCCAGTAAGATTCGCGGCTCTAAATTGGCGACAATCACTATTTCTCGGCCGACTAAATTTTCCGGCTCGTAAAATTGAGCGATACCGGCGATGATTTGGCGCGGGGCATTCTCCCCTGCTTCGTTTTTATCGCCCGCGTCAAGCTCTAACTTAATCAATTTTTCTGAATTCGGGATACGCTCGGCACTTATAATTTTTGCGACTCGAAGATCTAATTTTTTAAATTCCTCAAACGAAATGATCGTCATAGCTTGTCGCTTATCAATTACTAATTACCAATTACTAATTACTAACCGTCTCTCCATCAATCTTTTTTCCGCGGCGCCGATTTTCATCCTCTGAATTATCCTGCTAAAAAAATGAATTGTCGAGTCGTAAGTGGGGCGGTCTATGGGATAAGGCGTGGCGTCTTTGCCGCCGTGGGCAAAAGAGTAACGGGCTGGATCAACATACGAAGGCTTGACGCCGTAGATGACCTCCGACACCAAACTTAATGCCCGCATTGTTTTTGGACCAACGCCTTGGAGCGCGAGCAAGTTTTCGTAATTTTTCGGCTTGGCTTCGCTCACCTTGTATAAAATTTTATCTAAGTACTTACTTTTACTGAAGTTTTCACTCACGACCGGATGCGTGTGAAATTCTTTGTTTTCCAAATTTATAAAAGCGAGCTGGCCTTGGCGAGTGTTGATAGTGAGCGCTTGCGACAAATCGGACGAATGGCGCCGCAAAATTTTAATATCATTCATCAGCGACCCGTAACCAGCCTGAACAAGTTCAGTGGAAATTCGACGCGTTTCATCGCTTTCGTTCGCGGTTAAATTCAAGGTCGAAGTTTTTATCGGGCTAATAATCGCGGTGTGCGGCTCGGAAACCAAATCAGTGGCTTTTTCCGAATGCCAGTGATAGCGCCGCGCTTGGCCTTTTTCCGCGTTCATTCCCTGCTGAACCACTGCCCAAGCGCCGCTTTTGGAAAAGAAAAAAGTATGGTGATAAATCTGGAAACCGTCTTGAATCAAGGCGCTGTCCACTTTGGCGGTCATCCGGGAATTGTAGACGAGATTTTGACCTCCCCTATCGGGCAAAGCCAAAAAATCCGCGCCGCGTTCGATTTCTTCCGGAGCTTTGCGCGAAGTCTTGCCTTTTCCGCCAGCAATGAAAATACCGAATTCTCTTTGTTGGCCGCGAATGGCTTCTTTCAAGGCCGCGGTTAAAATCGTCGTAAGCCCGCTCGCGTTCCAATCAAAGGCCAAAACTGTTCCCAAAGACTGAAACCAGCCCGGATCCGCAATGCGTTTTATAAATTCATCCGGGCCGTATTCCTCGTTCATTACATGCATCATCTGCCGGCCAAGCCGAACCATTCTCTCAAAAAGCCATTTAGGACATTTACCGTAATCAAGACCGAAAGTAGCGATGCCTCTGTTTATCATAGGAATTAGTAGATAGTAGTTAGGAGTTAGTTTTATAAGGATTATTTTAGCATAAAATTAAGTAGTTTAAAAAAGTTGACAAAGCGGAGCAGGTGTGATAGATTTACAAAATCGCCTTTACGTATCGCGGCGATAGAAAGGAGGGCCAATGGCGCGATCGCCGCCCTCGCTCTAGAACCTTGTTTTTTTCAGGACCCCCCAAACCAAAAAACTTGGGACCCTCGCATGGTACCTCTAGTGGGGTGCCACTCCGCCAAGAGCAACCGAGGGCTAAGCCAGAGCGCCGCCCTAGCTCTATGACAGCGGGTCCCAGTAGGCGTCCCCGGGACGACCTACGGCGCAGTTAACAAGGGGTCGCTGCGCTGAGTCAGTCGGCATGGGCATATGTCTTTTAAATGCGGGAAGTTGAGCGCGCTGAGTAGAGAGGTAAGTGAGCAAATCTACCCTACGGAAAGTAAACGAGGTAGGTGGATTACTTGCCGCTGAAAAGCACGCGAGCCGCTACTATGGCCCAGCCTAGAAAGGCTCTACTTTCTCGGGGGTTGTACGGCCCTTGGGTGTCTTCGGATACCCAAGGGCTTTTTATTTCAAGACGATAAATTTTGTTTCACTTACCTGCTCTTCTAATTTTTGCACAATGGGATTATTTAATTTCTCTTTTAAAATTTTTAGGACTGCTTCGTGGTACTCGAAATATTTTTCCGGTGAGGGGCATTCAAAACTTTTCCATAAATCATCGCCGTAAGTTTCGTAAGCATCTTTTAGCGACATCAAGTTGTGAATTTTATCAGCAGCGCAAACCATCAAGCTTTCCAAACTGGCGGATTTCAAATTTTCGCGATATTTATTTTTTCGTTCTTCCCAATTTTTTATACTTTTATCTTCGGTCACGCCCAAAACGATACGATTAATCGTATCGCCAAAATCATCTGTCATTTCTTCGGAAGTATAGTTTGTATCCTCTATTGTATCGTGAAGAATCCCGCCAATTATAATATCCTCCTCGTCGGTATAATCCAAGAGAATTAAAACAACCGAAAAAAGATGAGAAATATAGGGCGTGCCATCGCGTTTTCTTTCCTGATTTCGATGTAAAAAACTCGCCTTTTTAATTGCTTTTTCAATCTGGGGGGTTAATGCCACGCTGGTAATACTCCGCCCGTGCGCCGTGCGGCAGCTCTCGGAGCCCTGACGGGCTTGGTCCGAGCACTCAATACATTGAGTGCTCGGCCGTCAGGGCGAGAGCGCAGGCGGTCGTCCCGCTTGCGGCGGGACGAACCGCCGGTGCCGTCAGGCGCATGGGCGGAATGTTTTACACAATTTATTAAACTATGGTTGTAAAGTGCTCGTGCTATTGCCGTTTATGGAAATCACAACATCTCTTACGCCAGGAAACTGCTTTAAGGTTTCTCTAATTTGCGCTCGAATCCAAGCGATCCGGCACGAGCCGCTGGTATCGCGAACCAAATTATCATCAAAATCAGCCTTAGCCACCCCGCTATCAATAATCAAAGACTTAACCCCCACTCCTTGATTTATATTCGTAAAATAACCCTGATTTTTTTCTTCGTCAGTCGG
>CAYNAP010000091.1:0-3326 GCA_964395285.1 uncultured Candidatus Saccharibacteria bacterium | reverse complement strand
TCCAATGAATCCGGCGGATATTTTCGGGGCTATTGTTCCGCTTGTTGAAATCTATATGATGTCGAATCCTCCCACTGGAGCGGCTATATACGTTATGGTCGAGATTCCACTCATCGGCTAGGTGATGGGCGTATTCCCACTGCTCTTTAGCGGGCTGGAAGACCATCTCGTAGCCAGCTATATTCGGGTCGTCAGCTTTCGTCGAGAATCGCGTGGCGAGAGGCATCAAGGAATCGCCGGGTTTAAGATTTTGGGCTTCCGTGTAAGAACCGTTGCGGAGCATGAAGCGGTGGTTAAGAGTTGAGCGTATTGCAGTGCCGTTGTCGAGGACCACTTTAACCAGAACGGCGTTTCGTTCTGTGCGCCGCGGATTTTGAATGCGGGCTATGGCAATGCGCCCCGATTTTAGGTTGTAAGTGTAGGTGAAATTGGTTTTCCCGCCGGCCGCTTCTCTGATAAGTTCGATAAAAGAAAGCGCGCGTCCATCGGTTAGCTTGACTTTCGTATCGCCAGTAAAACAGCCGAAATTTCCTTGCCCGTTAACCAACGGGTATCTAAGCGAAAAACTTTGAGCCATGCGCACCAGAGCGTCGTACACCGCCATGTCGCCGTGAGGATGGTATTTGCCCAAGCAATCGCCGACGATAGCCGCCGACTTCCGGAACTTGGCCGCATGACCCAGGCCCATCTCGTGCATAGTATAAAGAATTCGGCGATGCACCGGCTTCAGGCCGTCGCGGACGTCGGGCAGGGCTCTCGACACGATGACCGACATCGCATAGTCAAGGTATGACTCCTGCATTTCGGTAACGATCTCTCTTTTTTCTATTTTCCCTATATCCGACATGGTTCTTAAAATTTAACTTATTTGTTTCAAACGATGAAATCTTGGTCGGGTTATCTCCTCAACTTGGCGTATAGTTCGCGGCCAATTTCCACCAGTTCCTCATAGCTGTTGGCGAGGATGCCAGCCAGCTTCTCAACTGCTTTTGGCTTGCTGCGGCCGCCGGGCTCGAATTTTGCCAGCAATACGGCTAACTCGGTTGCGGCTTCACGGGGTTTCACTTCTTGGTCTAGATTGCCTTGAATGATGCCGCCTAAAGTCGGGGCGCGTCGCGGCCAGCCTGTTCCGTTTGTCTGGAGGGCCATGCTCGGCAGCGGCCAAGGAGAGATTGGGGCTGGGCTTGGAGTTCCCGGCTGCAGTCGCGGCATTTCCCCCTTCTCGATAGCGATTGGCCGGACTTCTTCGCTGGCATTGTTTATCCCCACACCTTCCCGAATACCCCGTGGCTCTGCCGCGGGGATGAAGGGCGGCTTCAAATCCTTCTCACGGGGTCTAACACCCTGCGAGAAGGTGTGGGGATTTATTTCTTCCCGAGCCATCTCCGGGTTTTGCCCCAAGGCGGTTTTTAATGTTTCCGCCGCGTTCTTAAGATCTGAACTCGCCTGGCTTAAGGCGTCTTTTAAGGCGTTGAAAGGACTGGATAAGACTGAAGCCGGTTTTCTACCGTTGCCGCCCTTTCCCCCCGGATTTCTCGCATCGCTTGATTCCAAAGAGTTTAGCGCCTGCGGTTGCACCGCAACGGTTCTGAAAAGATAGGTTAGCCAGATTGACAATACCGCCGCAGCGCATAGCGCGTAAACCGCGCCGCCAATCATCCGACGTTCGTGAATCGGGCGGTTGCGCATACGGGCAATTATTGCTGAAAAGCGCGTTGGCATGTCCTGTCCTCGGTTTTGAAAATTGCTTATTATAACCCCTCGCCCATTCACCGAACTGATTCGGCCTTCTTTGCCGCGGTGATCCGCCGTTTTACTTGGCGTTTAAAACTACGACTTGCGTATCTTCGGGCAAATCTCTTTTTCTTACAACTAGCCTGTCGACTCGCTCTGCTTTGGACGCGCCGTAAGATTTTAGGAAGTCATCAACCGGCGCGAGCTTAAACTTCAGGCCGGGGATGTGGTAATGCATCGGGATGATAATGCGCGGCTCTATTTGGTTTGCCGCTTTGACCGCGCCTTCGCTATCTATGGTGTATACCCCGCCTACCGGGATCATCAAAATATCAACATTGCCGAGAGCTTCAAGCGTTTCCTCGCGAAGGGCATTCTCGCCAAAATCGCCAAGGTGGGCTGCAACAACGCCTTCCGACTCAATCCGGAAAACAGTATTAGGGCCGCGCTCTTTGCCCTCGCGGCTGTCGTGAAAAGTCGCAATGCCTGTTATCGAGAAACCGCCCGCTTCATATTCTCCGGGGCCGTCAATAATTAGCGGCGTGCCTCCTTCTTTGTCCTTGTTCTCGATCTTATCGGCTTTGGTCGAACGAGCTGATATGGCTTGGGTATTGGCATGATCGGCGTGCTGGTGGGTCACCAATAAAACGTCGGCGTGAAAACGCGGCGAGGTTAAGCCGATGTCTTTGGCAAAAGGATCGATGGCTATTACCCCCTCCCGCGCATCTATTTTGAAACAGGATTGGCCGTACCAATCTATAGTCATGATTTAACCTGCTTAATAAAAACGACTACCATAAGGCGTCATGCCGCGCTTGCCCAGTGAGTTTCATATAAATACTAGCATATTTTCTCTCCAAAGAAAAGCTCCTAAAATATTGCATATTTTGCCGAGCCAGGCTATATTAACCAAATGAATAAAAGCCTGGTTGGCAATTCCTACGATGTTTTTGAAAAGGGCAGGCACCCCATGGATTTACTGTTGAAGCAAAAAGGCGAGCATAACTCGGTATTGAGAACCGGCGATATAGTGGAGGGCGAGGTTATCGATAAAAAAGGCAACCGCATCTTTGTTGACTTGGGTTTGCGCGGCACCGGCATTATTTTCGGCCGGGAATACTCCGAAGCCCAAGATATGGTAAAACAGCTTTCCCTCGGCAGTAAGTTGACGGCCAAAGTGGTTGAGCCCGAGAACGAAGAGGGTTATGTCGAGCTCTCGCTTAAAGAAGCTGGCCGCGAAAAGAACTGGCAGGAGATGAAGCGCCTTTTGGAAAGCGGAGAATCTCTGCATCTCAAGATCATAGAAGCCAACCGCGGCGGGCTCATTATCAGCTACCTCGGCATGCAGGGTTTTCTGCCCGCTTCCCAGCTTTCCCAAGAACACTATCCCCGGGTTGAGGACGGCGACAAAGAGAAAATTTTCGAGGCCTTGAAAAAACTGGTCGGGCAAGAACTGGATGTCACCATAATTGACATCAACCCTGTCGAGGGCAAGCTTATTTTCTCCGAGAAATCAAAGGAAACCGAAGCGGTCAGGCAGAAACTAGCCCAATACCATGTCGGCGATGTTATCGAAGGCGAGATTGCCGGCA
>CAYNAP010000090.1:0-3337 GCA_964395285.1 uncultured Candidatus Saccharibacteria bacterium | reverse complement strand
CGTTTGAACCTCCGGTCATGCGCACCGCCGAGAAGATGTAGCCTTTGGTGCCGATTTCCTTGGTCTGGGCCGCTCCCGGATCGTTAACGCCGCGAGCCAGGGTCGCCGACCCGATAGACAGAGTTGAGTTTAGGGTAATCGGGCTGCCGAGTATCGGCAGGGTGCCGCTTACCGTCGCTGAACCCGCGTCAATCGCAACAACAGCAAGTTTGAGTATGCTGCCGCCGTCAGAACCGGAAGTCGGGCGGTTGAGAGCAACGGTAATGGTCTTCGAGGTTCCAGCTTTAACCGTGAACTTTTGGTTCAAGATGGCTTGGTGGTTGGAGTTCAGAGTTTTGGACAAACCAATCTGCAAACCGTCCTCGTCCAAAAGGACAACGCCGTTAACCGACGAGTCAGCGGCCGGCCCTTGACGTTCCACGGTGACGTTGTTAACCACAATGTCGCCATCGGTCGATGCGGTAAGGATGAACTTGGTCGCCGGAACGCGCGAGGCGCTTAAAGGCGCCAACGAGTCACCCGGCTGGGTCGCGGCTGAAACGCTTAAGCCGGTTCCAGTCGGCACTGTTGGAGGAGTAACTCCCGGAGTGCCTCCTGGTGGAGTAGGAATAACTGGCGTGGTGCCAGCCATAAGCATGTCGTACTTGGCACGGCTGATCGGCCCAAAGTATCCGGCCGTCGGCGATACGCCATTAGCGGCTTGCCATTTAGCAACAGCGGCTTTGGTCCGGCCTCCGAAGAAAGTCGTTTCGCTGCCGGGAGAGCCAGCGCCACTAGTCGCAACTTGCGTCGTGGAATCTGAATTAAGATACTTTTGCAGACACATCACGTCATCACCGGTAACCCCTTCGAAGAGATCGCGGGTGAAAGTGCATTTGCCTGCGGCCATAACTGTTCCGCCTCCCTGCTGGGCAATCAGCGCATTTAACTGCGCCGTCAGCTGGGCAATCTGGGCTTGAAGCTCCGCTATTGTAATGGCTGACGCCATCTGCGGAACGAACACTCCTGCCCCGGAGAGCAAAACAGCAGTCGAGAGCGATACGATGACTTTCGTCATCCTACCTCTCAATAGAGTAAATTCACTCATGTTTTTAAGATTTAATTTTCCCTTTAAGCGGCGGCTTTGCCCTCCGCAAAAAAGAAATTGGATCATTACCTTACTGTGGGCGTCGACGAGTTTCGGATTCTTGTCCGAAAAACACGCTCACCAGAGTAATGAAGTTACTAATGAATAATCTGATGACTAATTCTATTTATTCTATTTATTGCTTCTAAGTTATTAAGTATTTATAAGGCCTGAACAACCAACTCCGACTCAACCCCGTTAGACAGCTAACTCTCGACTGACTAATTGAAGATTCTGAATGCCAGGCAAACAGTTCTCAAACAGCTAACTGTCTGACGGGGCCAATCGAAGCTCGACCTTGCTCAAAACCTTTTTTGAGTTCAAGAAGTATCACTAATGACAAGAACAAGACTAGGCTATACTAAAATTGTCAAAGTTCCGGGATTTGCTTTCGTTTTTTCCAATCCGCGCTTCAAATCGCTACAAACAATCCTTGAATGTAACAATCTGAAGCCCAAACTGCAACTTGACTTAATCGGTCAATGTTTTTTATTAGGCAAAACGATAAAGCCAAAATTTGGCTTATGGCCGCGAACAAAAAAGCTTAGACTTATGCGCACTGCTTTCATTATATCTCTCTCCCCCCGCACTACAAACTTACTTTGTGGATAAGTTTTTTCAAGCAAAAAACCTAGTAATAATGAAGATATTTGCCGCTAGGGCGATTTTGCCGCCGGCTTTCCCTAAATTATACGCAAATGCCAACGTTTCGGCAAAAGTATTGTGGATAACTGTGTAAAAATTCAACTGACTAAATTTGTTGACTTGACTTGAACTCAATAACTAAAAATAGGGGCGCCCGCCAAAGAAGGTTGTAAGACCGCTAAACCGAAACTGGCGGAGCTAGGCCAACCTAACTATGTGCATAGGCAAAACACGAATAGCTTAAAGCAAATTTAAAAACCTTTCGGGTAATCCCATTAGAACGGGGTAAGTATTCGGCTTGATATAAACTTACAAGTTTTAAGCTGTTTACAGTGAATGCTATATCGGACATATATCGGACATTCTAAAATCCTTTAAAATTGCTATAATATTATCTAGGACATATATCGGACATTTAATATATTGCCTGTTTAGTGAGCGCAAAGTAATCTGCCTTTGCGCGGCATGCGTGGCTTATAGGTTATTTAAATAGCCACATTGAGCCTGTGGCTATTTTAGCCTCACGCCGAAAGCATCGCCCATGAAGGCTCGCCGGTTTATCCCCACACCTTCCGAAAGGGCGGCTTCAAATCCTTCCCACGGGGTCTAATACCCCCGTGGGAAGGTGCGGGGATTTATCGCAGTGCGGGGTGTTACTCTCCTTGGTATATGTATGTGGTCCAGCGATTGTCGCCCTCTTTCCGCACAAGACCAGTATTAACTAAAAGCAGTAAATCCCGCTGAAGGGTTTTCTCGCTGATTTCGCTGTCAAAAAGGGCGGCCATCTCCCCTATTTGCGCCCGGCCCTTATTTTTTAAAATGGCCATTATTTTTTTGCGGCGATCGCTGATGTATTTGATGTCCTCCGGGATTTGATGCTGCCCGGAAAATTTTTCTGATTCATCATCAGCTTGCCGATCTTCGGCGTTAACCATATCGAAGACAATGTTCTCTGATTTTTGCACTCCAACGTCCTTTCCGTTCCCGCGGCTTGACTCCGGCATCAGCGGGGAAACATCACTCGGCTCTTCATCGTCAATCCAAGATTCAAAACTCTCTTTAGCCACAATGCGCGGATCGCCCGGCAGGAACGAGTTGTCTTCGCGGACTTCTTCGGCAAGAGCCGCTTCCTCCATTACGTTTTTCCTGATGCGCTCGTAAGCGCCGATAACCTTGCCCGAATTTTCCTTGGATATCAATTGTGCCTTCTCGGCAAAAGAGACCAGCTCGGCTGCCCCGGCGGCCTCGGCATATAAAATACCCAAAGCTTCGCGGCGGCGATCAGGATTCAAATAAGATTCGAGGCTGGCGCTTTGCCGCAAAACTTCCAAAGTTCTCTCTCTTATTTTAAACTTTAACGCCGAATCGAAACCATTAGCTTGGCTAAGCCGGTATATCGCCTCGGCGGCGGCAGCAGCGGTTTTGCGAATTTCGCCAAAAAACTGACTGGTCATGACAAATGATAATGTAGCGAAGCGGGGCTGTCGCGTCAATCCTTGATTTGAAGCAACAGAGAACGCAAGCCATAAACCCCGGCTCTTGGCCGGGGTTTATAAGAGTACTTGA
>CAYNAP010000089.1:0-3373 GCA_964395285.1 uncultured Candidatus Saccharibacteria bacterium | reverse complement strand
GATGAAGGGCGATATCAGCGGAATGAAAGGAGATATCAGTGGGATGAAGGGCGATATTCACAAACTTGGGGAGCAGGTTAGTCTTATTGCAGATAGTCAGGATTTGATGCATGCGGATATCCAAGATATCAAGCGGACGCTGGGTCCGCTGGTTCGGGCCACGGCGGAAACGGATGTGATACTTCGAGGTCACGACAAGCGCATTGAGCGGCTGGAGCGGAAAGTGGGGCTTGGGAGATAAAGTCAGGATTGGCTTTCACGCCGGACAAGTAGTTAACGGCCGCAAGGCCTTTTTTGGTTTCGGCTGGAGTTTTTTTGTTTTTTGTGCTACAAAGTTTTTTAGATGTGAGCCAGAAACGTCCACAAGAGGAGGGAGGTTAAGATGGCAGACATAGCCGGTTTGGCTCACGTGATAGTTCGCGGCAAGCCGTTGCTTGAAACGCTTGGAGAAAGGGATAAGCCATGTTCGCGGTCGGCGCTCGTAGTTACCGGAGGAGGATTTCAAGGGGTTAGGACAATGGGGATGTTATGCGGGCTTGAAGCCCTCGGTCTTAGTGGCGCCTTTGGGGCTGGCTATGGCGTGTCGGCCGGAGCATGCAACGTTGCTTATTTCCTTGCCAAGCAGGCGGTATTGGCGGTTTCTATATATTGCCGCGATCTCGTCGATGGTCGATATGCAAGTCTTACCAGGTGGCCCATCGTTGATATGGACTATCTGGTATATGAGGTATTCGGGAAACGGAAGGTTCTTAACACCCGATGCCTTATGCAATCTTCGACCAAGTTCTTGGTCGGCGTTACTGACAGGACGGGTAGCAGTAGAGTGCTTGCTGTCAGGGAAGAGACCGCTGTTCTAGACGCCATCCGCGCATCGATATCAACCCTTTACTGGGCGGGCAGAGGCGTTCGGTGGCAAGACCAATGGTATTGCGATGGCATGCTCTCATGCCCCTTGCCATTCAGGCGGGCTTTGGAGGATGGCCACCGCAATATTTTGGTGCTGCTGAATATGCCCATCGGTTGGGACGATCCTTCCGATGGCATGTTTCTTAGAGTCGTGAAACGGCCATGGTTTAAGGGTATGAGATCCGCCCTTCGCCATGCCTATTTTTCCCGACAAAGGCGTTACGACAATCAGCTTGCCGATCTCCTCTATGGCGAGCTGCCGCCCGATGCTAACATCACTGTGATAGCTCCCTCGGCAAGGTGTTCAAGATTGCCTTTCTATACTCGGGACGCCCGGGCGCTAAGGAAGGGCGCCGAAGAGGGGGTTGCCATAGTAGGCGAAGCTTTTCGGAAGTCGCTTTCTGTGAAGCTTTTATGAGTATCAGGTCGCTGCTGGTGAGTACTGGCAGCGCTTTTTATTATGCGTTTTGTATTGTTCCTTGGGCGGTATATAATTAATGTATGAAGTCAGTTAGCTTAGATGTTGTGGCTAATAAACACTAACTACAATAATGATTTATCAACTCACATGGGCTACTTCAAACAAGAAGTATGGTGGATAGAAACTATATGGGGCGGCCTGTGGGGGTTAGCATCGGTGTTTTTCTTCTTCCTAACAGCGCTAGGGGAGCAGTCTGAACCTTCTCGATGGAACGTTATTGCCAACATTATTTTCCTGCCCGGATGGCTTGCCTCATTGACGACAAAATTATGCGGTATAGAAGGATGCGGCGATAGTATATTTTTTGGTCTTTTTTTCTTGCTTGTTGCTATTGGTTCGGGCGCGTTTACTGGCTTTGTGGTATCCTTGGTGCGCTTTTCTATAAGACGTTTTTCGTAATGGGCGCGAGCCACCTTCTTTAGTTTTCGCGGTTGTTTCCCTAGGAGCGGTAAGTTTTGTATAATTCAGCCATGAAGCCAGTGACACTGGATGTATTGGCGACACCGGGATGCCAGATCTGCCGGGTTTTCGAAGATTACTGGAAAACAATAGAAAAAGACTGGCCTGATGTCGCTTTCAAGCAGGTTGACTTGCTGTCGCCTGAAGGGCAGGACATGGCCAAAAAATACATGATTCTTGCCTCGCCGGGAATAGTTTTGAACGGCGAACTTTTCCAGGTGGGCGGGTTTGATCGGGGAAAGTTTGTGGAAAAGTTGAAAGAACTCTCGCAATGACAAGCATCTTATCCAAAATTAATCCGGCTTGGGTTTTGCGGCTTGGCCTCGCCGCCATGTACGCTTTTTCCGGCTACGATATTTGGAAAAACCCGGATTCGTGGACGTGGGCTATTCGCCTTTTGCCGCAATGGATGAAAGTGCTGATCAACGACAACATCGGCGTGTACAACTATCTTAAAATCCAGGCGGCAGGGGAAATTATTCTGGCTGCAGTTTTTCTCGCTTGGTTTCTGCCGCGAAAAATTGTGCGGTGGGTGGCGCTTCTTGCCGCCGCGGAGATGGTTTTAATACTATGGCTGGTCGGCGTTGATGCCATAACCTTCCGCGATCTTGGAGTCTTGGGTGCCGCGTTGGCCCTAGCCGCGTTTTACTCTCGCTAAAATGGATCAATCTTCCAAATTCAAGACTATACTCGCTTCAGCGGCCATCGGACTTTTTGTCCTGATTGTCTTCGGATTGATTTGGTTTTTCTTTTTGGGGCCGACGGCGCCGGTTGGTTTAGGTTGGTATCTTTTCAGCTTCGCGGCCGGTCTTTCCATGATTGTTCTCCCGTGCACTTTGCCGCTAGCTTTCGTTATCGTGCCTTTGTCCATGGGTAGAAGTGCAGCCAAAGGAATGGGTATGGCTCTTTCTTTTGGATTGGGTGTGGCTATAACTCTTAGTTTATACGGTGTTATTGCGGCCCTGGTCGGTGAGGTGGCTATCGGCACTTTGGGCGCGCCGCTCGAGGTGGTTAAAAACTGGCTTTACTTCATCGCCGGAGTTTTTGCCTTTGTTTTTGCCTTGGGCGAAATCGGACTCGTAAATTTTCACATGCCGACCTATACCGGCGCTGCCCCGGCTTTTATGCAAAAGCAGCAGGATTTCCTGAAGGCTCTCTTGCTCGGACTTTTCCTTGGCAACATTGGTGTCGGCTGTCCGCATCCGGCCACCCCGGTCATCTTGACGAGAATTGCCGCGTCGGGTGATGTTTTTTACGGCTGGCTTTTGTTTTTTACCCATGCCGTGGGGCGCGTTTTGCCCCTTTTGCTTCTGGCGTTTCTGGCTATACTCGGCGTTAACGCGCTCTCCTGGCTTGTTTCCCGAAAAGATAAAATCGAGCGGGCCACCGGCTGGGGCATGGTTTTTGTGGCCGCGTTCATTCTTGTTCTCGGTCTTTTTACTCATGACTGGTGGGTTTATTCAGGACAGCATACTTTGCTTGAAGAGCTTACGGGCGAGGAGAGGTTTCTTGGCGCGATTATAGACC
>CAYNAP010000088.1:0-3396 GCA_964395285.1 uncultured Candidatus Saccharibacteria bacterium | reverse complement strand
ATGAGCTCCCAAGCGTTCGGCTGTTCGCCGATTAAAAAGATACGCGAGCTGGGTTAGTGAAATATCTACTGAGCCCAGTAAAAACCGACTCATAACGGTGAAATCCATGCTATAATAAAATCATGGACAACACCGTGGGAAGATTACAATCACTGCTTCCGTCACATCAGTTTGATGTGATTATAGGATCATTGTTGGGCGATGCGCGATTGGAATGCCGTTCGATGGGCGAACGATATCCAGTCAGCGCTCGTCTTCGCATCCATCAAAGCGCAAAACAGAAGGAGTACGTACTTTGGAAGTGTGGTCAGCTGGAAGAAATTGTTTTGAGAGAACCTCGACGAGTAATGGTTTGGCGCGATACGAAACGGCAGAGGAACCATTATTCGTGGTACTTTCATACAAAAACGTTGCCAGAATTCGGAGAACTTTATCACCATTTTTATAAAAATGGAGTTAAAGTTTTACCGGATGGCATTCTCTCTTTTCTGACACCGCGCGCGCTTGCCGTGTGGTTCATGGATGATGGATCGAATACGAATCAATCATATACGATCAATACGCATTGCTTTCCTTTGGAAAGTCAAGAGCGGATTGTAGAATTTCTGAGGCGGAGGTTCGGGATCAACGCCCGAATCGTGAAGGACCGCAGCAAATTGAAAATAGCGATCGGAAGGCGGGAATATCAGAAATTCGGCGATATCATTGAGCCGTATATCATTCCTTCAATGATCTGTAAGATTTGTAATCCCCGTAACGACTTGTCCGGCATAATACCCGGACGGATGTAACTGGCTTAACCAGATGCATAACACGTCGGTGTTCACTTTGCGGAGAGTGAATAAAGGTATAGTCTGATCCTACGAGTAATCGTAGAACAATCGTCAAACCGTCGTGAGACAGGTTGGTCTCCTATCTACTGCAGGCGTTGATACTTGAGGGGAGTCGTCCCTTGTACGAGAGGATCGGGATGAATTGACCTCTGGTGTACGAGCTCTTCCGCCAGGAGGATTGCTCGGTAGCTATGTCGAGACGGGATAAGCGCTGAAAGCATCTAAGTGCGAAGCCCACCCCAAGATTAGGTATCGTTAAGGTCCGTGGAAGATGACCACGTTGATAGGCTTCAGGTGTAAGGCGCGTAAGCGTTTTAGCCGAGAGGTACTAATCGACCGATGTATTCCCTCAATAGCTTGTGGGGTCAAATGATCCGCGCATGTTATTAGGCCTATAAAAAGTATGCCGCTGATTTTTTATTGCGGCTTTCCGGTATTTAGTTTACTGTTTCCACCTCCCGCCCAATCAAATTGGGCGGGCGGCTTCCCATTCTTCACCCTCCCACCAAAATAGTTAGTACTGATTTCCCGGCGATTTAATGCAGCGTGACCTACCCGTTCCCATTCCGAACCCCGCACCAAAATTGCGCACACCGATTTCCCGGTGATTTAGCTTGTTGTGTCCTACCCGTTCCCATTCCGAACACGGAAGTAAAAGCAACAAGCGCCGATGATACTTGGATCTAGCTATCCTGGGAAAGTAGGCTTTGCCGGGAGCTCCGTATGCGCAATTTGGTGCGGGGACAGAGAAGTGCCCGCCAAGGGCGGGTCCGCCTTTGGCGGAAAAGCGCACAGACTCGATGATACTTGGATCTAGCTATCCTGGGAAAGTAGAGTATGCCAGCATACCAAAATTTTGGACAGATTTTCGGAGATCCTCGATTTTGTATCTCCGGCGTTGCCGGAGACAAAATCGGGACAGCAGACCCGATGATACTTGGGTTTAGCTATCCTGGGAAAGTAGGGTATAATACAGTTATTAACAAAAAATTTTTTGTTTATGACTAAAGAATGGAGAGAAGACCCGCGGGATCTCGCTTATGAGCGGAAACAACGCGAGGAAGATTTTAATAGTTGGCTGCAGGAAGAGATATCAAGAAGAGATCTAATTATTGGTAACATTAAGGATCGGCTACAAGATATGGATCCGGCTAAACTCACGAAGATAAAAGATTGGCTTGAAGTAAAAATAGCAAATGGCGAGAATCGTGAAGCGGGTAAGCAGCAACGGGCAAAATGGTTACATGTACACGAACTTGTCGAAGATGAACTCAGGGCGCGAGAAGAAAAAAAGCAATAGGTATAGTAACCTGTATGGGTGGCGAATATAACTGTTAGCTATCTTTGGGTTGAGAGGTTTTCAAATGGGGCAGGTATAAGCGGTACAAAACAACCAGTGTCTTAACCCCCATAGGACACATCGTTATTTGGAGCGGAACTTGGCGGGACCGCTTTTTTTGTTTAAGAAACTTCGCTATAATCTCTTTAATATCTAACTTCTAACGTCCCACCCCTCAATTTATGGATTTTCGCGTTCGCCGCCAGTTAATCGTCCTTCTGGTCGTTGGCTTGGTGACAGCCGGGGTTATTTTTTTGCTCATTAGAGCCAACCTGCCCGAGCCGACTTGTTTTGACGCAAAACAAAATCAAGGCGAGGAAGAGACTGACTGCGGCGGGCCGTGTTTGCCCTGTGCTCTTCGCCATCAAAAAGAGGTCGAAGTCCTCTGGACTCGCTTCGTAAAAACACGCACTAATAGCTACGACGTCGTTGCCGAGATGCGCAACCCCAATGTCAAGCTGGCCGCGCGGTCATTCCAGTATGAATTCAAGCTTTTCGACACTACTGGTTTTATGGTCGTTTCTCGTCGCGGCATCTCGTATCTGTATCCGGGTGAAACGGTGCATCTAGCCGAGGTGGGCTTGTTAACCCAGCGCGACGTAGTCAGAGCCTCACTGGTTATTGATAACTTCGATTGGGCTCTTACCGATGACGTCGCTCCCGACATAATAGCCGGTAATCGAGAATACCTGACTGAAGACGAGGACGGAACGAAAAGAAGCATAGTCAGGGCTTTGGTCAACAACCGAACCATAAAGGATATTCCCGACGTCGAAATTGTGGCACTCGTCTTTGACGAAAATGGGAATGTTCTCGGAGTAAACAAAACCCTTCTTTCGGAAGTTCAAGCCAGCCAAACTATGCCGATTAAGCTCGCATGGCCGACACTCTTGTCTCCCTCGGTTTCCACAATAACCATCGAAGCTCGCTCCCGCGCGGGCCTGCCTTCTAAGTAAGCCATTTTTCGCTTGACTTGACATCTGCATTGATCGCCCTAGTTATTACTCCTCTGCGAGAACGCTCCGGCCCGCCCCGGCTTGCCGGGGCGGGCCGGAAGACCGTAGTGGGGGGGGGGGGGGGGGGTTGGCTCTCTACAACATATGCAGGGGAACAAAAGAAGCGAATTTCTAACAGGGCAGAGCGCTGATTCTAGAGCCCATCTCAAAAATGTTTAAAAATAGTTATTCTTCGAGCGGAGCCCCGCTAAGCGGGGCGGAGTCGATA
>CAYNAP010000087.1:0-3418 GCA_964395285.1 uncultured Candidatus Saccharibacteria bacterium | reverse complement strand
ACTCACTGGCCGGCGACGACGTTGCCGAAAGGAGCTCGGTTGCCGTTGAGGAAGCAACAGCGAAAACTTCAGCGGGCGTTGTCGTCGCCAGAGCTTCTAAAACTTGGCTATTCCCACTGCCACCGCCAACACTGCCTCCTGCGCTCGCAGATGAACCGGGAGATGTCTCTTGCGGCCGGCTAAACGAGCTTAATATCTCCGCCCACGTTTTGTTTAAACTCGCCGGGATGGCATAAGCCGTGGCCCAAACTCTCGTACCCTCATCGGCATCACGCGGCTCAATCCCCCCGTCGCTTTGTTGCGCGGAATATAGGGCATCGTGGGGGTTGTAACCGTTTTTAACCCAATTTGATCCGGATTCGCCAAGCGCGGCAATGGCTTGCAATACCCAGCTCGTCGAGAAACTTGACCCAAAACCCCCGTCAGATTGTTGATGTAAGGCAAGAAAATTTCGCGCTCTGTCGCGCGCCGGATTTACCTCGGGGAGCGACGGAACAAGAGCAAGCGCTTGAATGGCCGCGGCGGTTAGATCAACGCTTTCCTCCCACGATCCGTCGGCTTTTTGTCCGGCAAGTATGAAAGCCGTAACTTTCTGGATCATAGCGTCGTTTGCCGTGTAGCCCGTCTTGATCAAAGGGAAAAGAGCGAAAATATCATCGTTGACAAGCCCGGCATCACCAATCTGCGTCCCGTCAAACCGATCAACAATTTTCTGGATGTAGTTGGTCGGCGTGCCGTTATACGGGCTGATGCCCAACGCCGCGAGCGCCATGGCATGCCGTTCGTAATCAGTTGCGCTTGACGATGCGTCGGCGGCGTTTTTAAGATAAAGCGCGATTTTGTCTTTAGCCGGACCGGCGGAGCCGGCCGCGAGCGCGATTGCCGCCCAGTCGGTGTGAAGAACCGATCCGAAAGACCCATCCGGTTTTTGATGATCGGCCAAAAACTGAACGGCTTTAGCGGCATCAGGGGCATTATGCAAAGCCGCAGCGCTGCCCGATGACCCCCCTCCCGAATTATTGTCCGCCGGTTGCTCGGGTTGCGAGAGGCTCGGCGGCGCGCTGGAAGCCATGGCCGCAGTCGGGGAAATAACTGTTTTCGGGCTCGGGAGAAACCCGGGAGCTATGGCAAAAATCATAAACGGATCTGTTGAGGTCGCAACGATATCATAAGTTCCATCAGTCGCAATCTCTATCCCATCCGATCCGAACATGATACTGCTTGAGGCCGCCGGCAGCCACACGCCGTTAAAAGACGAATCAAAACCAAAACCGGTTACCGCGGCCTTTACTATGCCGTTCAACTCCGGCGTTGTTGTCGAAACCTCGACTTTCAGGGGCATCCTGGCCAAAGTGAGCAAAAGATCTTCACTCGCCGATAAAATATGTTTGTTCAACGATGTTTGGCCGTATTCCAGATCGGCAAACCACGTCCAAAAGAAATTGCTCGCAAAATCGTTCCCGATTCCGCCTACGCTATCTAAAAATTGATCGTCGCCGAACGAAGACCACGCGCTCGCCAGCCCCGATTGCTGAATCGCGCAATACGCATTGGCCGTTTCCAGACTTGAGGCCGGGGGCAGACAAGGTAAAACGGCCACGAGATCGTCGAATAGAGTCGAAGTTGCGGCTTCAATTGTAAGGCGGATTGATACCGGAGAACTATGGCCATCTTGACTCTGATCCGGCGCGGCGTCCGGAGTTGTTGTCGCATCTTTAGCGTCAGTTTCATCAGGCGCGTCAATCGTATCCGCCGCGTCATCGCCGTCGGCGGTGGTTGAAGCGCTGGCGTCATCGAAGATTAGAATGGGCGTGGTAAAGCCCGACTCCGTAGTTGAAGCCGCCTGATCCCCTAAAACCTGCGGCGGCAAAGAATCTTCGCTCGGTGTTGACGTGGATGCCGTCAGGTCCCCGCTTTCATCGGCCGAGACGAATAAAGGCAACGTCACAAAACTTGCTAACGCGGCAAGGACAATGAGAGCGATGCCCAAGATTAAAAATTTTGATCCCCTGATCATATTTTTCTCGATAGTTAGTTGCTATTGACTTTCATACCGCCACTCGACACTGTCCCCGGCGGAGAGCTTGTATTGCGAAGCGCCGAGCGTCGCGAATTTTTTATTCACGTATAGCATCCAGTACTTTCCGCCGGCATTGCGCACTCCGTTTATTTCATCAATGAGGTAACCGAGGCCCGGGAAGTACTTAGATTTAAACTTGAATGATGTTTGCACGGCGAGAACCTCCATCGCTTCATAGACGGTTGAGCCGCTTGGGACGTTGGCTGCGTAGCTGTCTTTGCCGGCGGCAAGAGCAATTCGGATGCCGTCTGTATTTTCCGTTGGAGAGGCAGAAATTAATGGTGGCGTCGGACTCGCTTGTCTGGAAGGTTCGTTTTGAGTCTGAGTCGGTTTCGGCGCAGCGCTTGCGCCGTCGCGAGTTGCCTCCGGCTTGGCCGAGCTTTTAGGCGACTCGCTTTCAGCGGCCGGCGGGCTTGCTTGAATTGAAACCGCCTCGGGCTTGACCTGGGCGGGGGTATATTTGGATTCGTAGTAAAAAACCCAAACTCCCCCGAGCAAAACTAAAATAAGCAACCCTCCAATCCAAACCAGTTTCTTATTCATAGTGTCTTTAGATGTGTAAAAAACAAAAAACTCCTGCCGAGCAGAAGTGTAAATACACCTGTTTTAAGCCGAAGCTTAATCCTGCTCGGGAATTTTTGTTACTTGACGACCGGACTCGTCCCCGAAGGGCTTTACCGTTGCGGCACAGTGAAGGAATTTAACCTCACTTCCAATCCCGCGTGACGCGGGACTCGAGTTATGACTCGACAAATAACAACGTACTAATAGGTTACGGCCTTACTCATTTCATTGCAAGTCTCTTACTCTACTAAGTAATAAAATGAGGCGCTGTCAAAATCAAGGCAGAATAAAAAGCCGGAATACTATCTAAATAACCAACGACAGACTTTATAGATTTGCCAAACATGTTGCTCAAAGCCGACCGCAAAAACAAAAACCTGTACTAAAAGACATTTTAGCCTTCCTAAAAGTCAGTGTTAAAAACTTAGAGCGTTAATTTCCAGTAAGCGGGATCGTCTTACGGTGAACTTGTCGAACCGTTCGCCCCCAGCGAACGTAGCAAGTCGAAGAATGGACACACCCGCCTCTGGCGGGATGTTAAAATCTGGTCTGTGAGAGTTTAGAAAGCAAATTCGTTGTTTTTGTGAGATAAAAAAGCCGCCGATACACTGACGACTTCTTCGTCGTTCGTGTACCGGTGGCCTAGATGTACTGACGCGCGTGGGTACTTCTGTAACAGTCAGCCGATATACTTCCCGCCGCAGCGAGTGGGCTGGCGTGGCCGTTTGCCATTCACCTCTACCAAGAGGTCGAGAAGGAAATCTTGGGCGGCTT
>CAYNAP010000086.1:0-3460 GCA_964395285.1 uncultured Candidatus Saccharibacteria bacterium | reverse complement strand
TAAATCTTGTAAGGGAGGAGGCTAATGTAAGAGAAGTTACGTTTAGCGGCAACGATTTCAAGTTAGATACTACCATTACGCCAGAGCTCCGCGAGGAGGGGCTGATGAGGGAACTTGTGAGGAACATCCAGGAGATGCGCCGGGATGCCGGAATGAAGCCCCAGCACGGTGCAATACTGCAGGTGGCGGGGAGCGCGGAACTTATGGCGGTGGTTGAACGGTGGCAGAAGTTTATTGAGAAAGAGGCGGGGATAAAAAGGATTCAATTTGGCGAGTTGAAGAACTTTATTGTTGAGCGCGAGGTTGTCTTTGACGGCGCAAAAGCTTGGATAAGGATAAAGAAAGCGTAAATCCAGTTTTGCATTTTGCATTGAAGTTATTTCTAAAGTCCTCTTCTTGTCATTGCGAGCGACCGGAGGGAGCGAAGCAATCTCGTGATAGAGCCATTTTTCTCGAGATTGCTTCGGGCTAAAGCCCTCGCAATGACGGTTTGGAGACGACCGCATTTTTAATTTTCCATGATGTACCACACCCAAGCCCTTATTTTACGCAAAGACGAGTGGGGCGAAGCTGACTGGCTGATTTCGGCTTTGAGCCGCGACTTCGGCAAAATACGTTTACGCGTTCAAGGGGCGCGCAAGCACGGTGCCAAGCTCCAAGGCCACATCGAGCCCGGCTCTATTTCCGAACTTTCGTTTGTGGTTGGCAGAAACGGCTACCGACTGGTTGGCGCCGAGCTGAAGTCGTTTTTTAGAGGCGCATTAAGCTCACCGTTGAAGCTAAGCCAGCTTATTTTTTTGTTTGGGATGTTGGATGGCAATCTCTACGAAGATCGCGATAACTCACCCAAACTTTTTGATACGACCAAAGCGGTTTTATCTTTAATTGACGGAACCGATGACACCGAGGAGATTAAACGATTATTTCTCTGGTATCAGGTTAGATTTTTTGATTTTCTTGGTCTGATGCCTTCGCTCTCGTCGCCGGAAGCCAAACAGTGTCAAGGGGCGTTAAGTCTAAATTCGCTTTCTCTGGATGAAGTCAAGATTTGCGGAATAGAGTCCGATAGCCTAGCCCGCGACGTGCGATGGCTTATAAATTGCCTTGGCGGCGCGGTAAGTTCCCCTAGCACTATCATCACTGGCGATTTTTCTATATAATCAATAAGAAATATGGCCCGTTTAGATGACATTCGCGAAGAGCTTTATAGTAAAAAACCTAGTAGGCCCATGAACATCCCGCGAGGGGATTTGCCGTTTCCGGTCAAAGAAAAGAGGATAAGAAGCACTTGGGACGATGAAGCAAGCGAAGAGGGGCCTCTTAGCCAGCAAAGCTATCTTTCGAAAGTGAAGCAACGCCGGATTACAACGCGGCTGCTCTTTTTTGTCGGCGTGATTCTGGCCATCAGCGCGGTCGTTTTTTTCGGATGGAAATTCCTTTTGCCGGCTCAAGGCGTCGATTTTACGCTTATCGGCCCGGACAAGATTACGGTTGGCGATCCGGTGGTTTTAACCATAAGAGTCGTCAACCGCAGCAACGCGGTTGTGAGAGAAGGCCGGGTTGATCTTAAGCTTCCCGACGGATCTATTTCGGCTGATGGGGCATACGGTTCGCTTGGAACCGTCCGGCAAAAGGTGGTCATTGACGACGTCCTCCCCGGTCGGGAGTTTAAAAAGGATATTCAAGTAAGGTTTTTCGGTTCTTTAAACCAGGTTTTATCAGTGGACGGGTCTTATCTTTACCGCCCGGAGAACATTCAGACATTTTTAACACAAGACGCAGAGTTGAAGGCGGAGATAACGCGGGTGCCGGTAGCGGTGACAGTTGACACTCCCGAGAAAGTAAGCTCGGGCCAAGAATTAACCGCGACGATAGGCGTTGATTCGGAGCTTAATGCTCCTTTCCCGGACATGGCTGTTGGCGTTGACTTGCCGGCGGGCTTCCGGCTTACATCTTCCGATCCCGCGCTTTCCAGCGGCAGTGACAGCATTTGGATGCTCAACGATCTGCCCACGGGCGTTTCTCAAAGGATTGTTTTACGCGGAGTGATAAGCGGCAGTCCGGAAGAGGTCAAGGCTTTCCATGTTCGTTTGGGGCGCTACGATGCCAAGAGCAAAACATGGCTGGTTTTAGCCGATGTAACTTCGGGGCCGTCAATTGCCTCGCCGTTTCTTTTCGTTCAAACATTTTTAAACGGGAGCCGCAACGGGTCGCTCACGCCCGGAGCTCAAGTTGACGGCAACGTTTATTATAAAAATAACCTGACCCAAAAAATCCAGAATGTAAATGTTGTTTTGTCTTTTCCCGAAAAACTGGTTAGTCTTGAGTCGGTCAGGGCCGATAAAGGGTTTTACGATGTTACCAAGAAAGCGCTGGTTTGGAATCCTTCTTCGGAGCAGAATCTTCGGGAACTAAATCCCGGAGAAGAAGGAACTTCGGTTTTTTCTTTCATCATCAAAGAAGCTCTGCCAATTAAGAGTTTTTCGGATAAGAATTTCTTTTTTACGGTGACTACGGCTATTGATACCGCTAGCCCGCCGGCCGAGTATAGAGGTATTTCCCTGGAATATCGAGATAGCGCCGAGTTTAAAATAGAGTCGCCTATTCGCGTTAATGCCCGGGCGGCGTTCTACGACTCGCCGGTCGCGAATACCGGGCCGATGCCGCCGAAGGTTCGCGAGACCACGACTTATGTTGTGTATCTTCAATTAACCAGCGGAGCCAACGATTTGAAGGATGTAGAGGTTAGAGCCCAACTGCCCGGGGGGGTGTTGTGGAAGAATATCATCTCGAGCGACCTTGGAACGGTAAGTTTTAACCCGGCGTCGCAGGAGGTTTTATGGCGCATACCCAAGTTGCCGGCGGCGAGCGGCGTATTGCGCTCCCCGGTGACCGCGGTGATTCAGGTTGGGCTGACGCCGGCGGAGAACCAAGTCAATACTTCGCCGACGATAATGAGCGCCATTGCCGCAAGCGGGGTGGATACTTTTACCGACGCGGTGGAAAATGATACAACTAACGACTTAACCAGTGAACTCCGGACCGATGCGCGAAGTAAGTCTGAAGAGTGGCGAGTGGTGAGGTGAGCAGTGGGTAGGGAATAGGGAATAGTTTGCGGTTGGTTAGGGACATGCAAAACTTACGAAGCTTTTGCGGTTGAATCTTTTTATTACGGGTGCTACGGCTATAACCATTGCTTAATATGGGAAACTTGATGGAGAAAATAGTCAGTCTTTGCAAACGGCGCGCCGCCCTGGCAGGGCGAGTCTCGCCTTTTTGTGTTTTCTGGCTTCAGGATATATGAGTGGAGAGAGTAAGGCCGAAAATCTCATGGAGAAGATTGTAAGTCTCGCAAAAAGGCGGGGTTTTATTTTCCCCGGGTCGGAAATTTACGGCGGGCTCGCTGGCACGTGGGATTACGGGCCTTTGGGTGTTGAACTTAAAAACAACATCAAGCGCG
>CAYNAP010000085.1:0-3468 GCA_964395285.1 uncultured Candidatus Saccharibacteria bacterium | reverse complement strand
TGAAGCCCCGCCGCTACTTTGTACGATTCGCCGCCAAACTTGCCTCCGGCATGCAGCGTGGTCATGACCGTCTCCAGCGCCGATTTTTTGGTTTGCTTATGGGTTTCCACCGGAATGCCGCGGCCGTCGTCAACCACCATGACTCGGTTTTCGGGCAACAAAGTCACGGCAATGTGTTTAGCGTAACCGGCCATCGCTTCGTCAATGGAGTTATCAACCACTTCCCACACCAGATGGTGCAGGCCGTCAACACCAGTTGAGCCGATATACATTCCCGGGCGTTTTCTCACCGGCTCAAGCCCTTCGAGAACGTAAATATCCTTGGCCGTGTAACTTACCCCGTTAGAAACTTTGGTTGCCCCTTGGCTCCGCTGTGTAGTAGATTGGCTATTATCGAAAAAACCATTGCCGTGATTGCCGAGGTTTCTAGCGGTGTGAACCGAGGCGTTATTGTTTTTATTGTTCTCCGCTTTGCCGGGAGATTTTTCTGTTTTCCTCTTTGCCATATTTTACCCCCACACCAAACGAGCTTTACTGACCGTCAATTGACTTTTGGATCCTGCTCAATAACTGCCTTAATGCCCGCGCTATTAGTTTTAAATTATGCTCACGATGTCGGGCTTCTTCTACAGATTATGCTTCATAATATACAAGTTTGAGCGGAGCTCTTTGTTTGGTTGACTTTACCTGCCCAGAGTTGTGTGAGATGATTCTTCCCCTCAAGTTGTTGGTTGATCCTATGTATATCTTTTTATCCTTAAAACTTTTCAGAATGTACACGAAGAACATAGTTGAAAAGCTCGTTATGGTGTGGGGGGTGAACGCTAACGCCCGCCCCGATTGGATCGGGACGGGGTTTAGATAATCAAATGATTACTGCGATTTTACTGATACTGCCACCTGTTGATATTAGCATGTTTGGAAGTCAGACGCAACGCAAAAAATATTGGCTTCACCGCACTCTACTGTTTTACAACCGCTGACCCTTGAAAAGCCATGCGCTATTCTCCCATATCCTAATATGAGTTATAGTTATATAGGGTTTGACTCGGCGAAAGGAGGCGAACTCATGGGAAAAATTCTCGAGGTGGTCGTGCTTCTTGCTATTTCCTTGGGCCTCGGGTTCGTACTGAACGGTATGGGCTACCCGCGCAAGAGGCCAATCCGTAAGCCCCAAAAGTAGTTACGGGTCGGTGGCTAGGCAGCTTGATCTTAAGCGTAAGGTCAGGCTTTTTATTGTTTGTCCATAATACCCGCGAGCTCCCACTGCGGGGATGAATGGCGACAAACAATAAACCCAGCACATAAATTTACATCCGTCCCTGCCAAGATATTGACTTTTTCGCACTGCGGACTGCTTTGCCCTCCGAGACCGCTGTAAATTTATGTGCTGGGTGAAATGGAGATACCGCCGAGCTTATGCTGCGCGGAGCTCCATGTTCATTTCGTTTTACAATAACACCGGAGGTACTTACGCTCTTTTGGGACCACAACAAAAACCCCGGCCGTATTATCTACTACCGGGATTCCAACTTGCCGTACCCAAGCGTTATCTCCGCCTCGGCCAGCAGCACCCTCCTCGAGGGGTCAGAATCCAGCTCTGAAAGCTGGTCGAACAATGCCCGTGCCAGGTCGATATTCTGCTGCGTGGCTTTGGCAATGAGTTGGTTAAGCCTCCTCAATATCTCTATACTGACAAGCTTCAGCGCTCCAGATCTCTCGATTTCTTGCAGGACTTTCCCTATGTCCCGATTGGTTCGTAATAGCCCCACAATCGCGATCATGATGTCTAGCGGCAACGGCGGCGGTTCATCGAAAACCGGGTCTTTTGCGCTTGCGCTCATCTCGAACCTCCTAATCCGCTAGCGGATTTCTTCCGCTTTTAAGTGCCAACTGGCCCAGTTTTAGGGTAGCATCTTTAAGGATTTTTCCAAGTAGCTAGCGCACTTCCCAGCCCATGCTTTTTAGGGTTTTGACAATCTTCTCGTATAGGCGGCCTACTTCTTTATCAGTCAACGTTCGTTCATAAGACTGGAATACCAAATGGAAAGCTAGAGACTTATGACCTCTCTCGCCCATAGCTTCATCCTGAAAGTAGTCGAACAAATCCGAATCAATAAGCAGCTCGCCGCCGGCCCCCTCTATCACATTCGTTACGTCCTCGACTTTAACGTTCTCCGGAACAATTACAGCAACGTCGCGGATAACTGCCGGAAACTTGCCAATCGGTTTGAACTCCGCTTCGGCGTTGGCAAGTTCGGCGAGTTTTTCGATTAGAATTTCCGCAACCACGATTCGTCCCTTGGTCTTGAGGCCATCCAATACTTGAGGATGCAGCTCTCCGACCACGCCTAAATATTCCTCACCGACTTTTACTTGCGCCCGGCGGTAGGGATGAAGAAAAGAATTAAACCCTTTTTCTTCCGCCGTAAGCGCGTCATCATACCAATGTTCAGTTATCCCTAGTGCCTCGAGCATGCGATCTACGGCGCCCTTAACCTCGTAAAAAGTTTCATCACCTTCTGCCTTTGCCGTTTTTACGGCTTTCGCCGCTTTGGCCATGCTCAAATATTTCGCTTCAATTGCCGGGATTTCCGCGCTTGACTTCGGATTGATTCTAAACCCTTTAGCCAAACCAAAAATGGCAACTTGCTCAAACCGACGTAAGTTATCGGCGGCGGCGATCGCGTATTGATATATCGGCCGGTTAACTAGAAATTGCGTCTGGGGGCTGGTTGGATTTTCAAGCTCCAAAAGCGCTTGGGATTTTTCTCCAAATGCGTCTAGAGCTTGGCGCCCGATGAACTCGTAGACGTAAGTTTCGGTAAACCCTAAACCGACTAAAGTATCCTTAATCTTTTTGCCCCACTCTTGGCGCTCCGTCTGGTCGGCATGCAAAAAACCAAGGTGCGGCGCTTTAGCCTTTATATTCTCATAGCCCAGCATACGCGCCATTTCCTCGACAATGTCTTCTTCAATTTCAATGTCGCGCCGCGCTGTCGGCGGTGCAACCATGTACTCGCCCGATGATTTTTTGGCAAACGGCCAGCCGAGCCGGGCGAATCCGTCGTCGTAGAACCCCGCCGCTATATTTTCACCGATCAGCCGATTGGCGTAATCGGCTCGGAAAAGGATTTTTTTCGGTTGGGTCTTTTCCGGGTAAACATCAACTTGTCCGGCGAGAATCTCGCCTCCGGCAACTTCGCGGATAAGCCCGGCTAATCGATCAATAGCGCGAGCGGTCTGATTGGGATCCATGCCGTGCTCAAAGCGGAACGACGCGTCGGTTTTCAAGCCCAAAGCCCGAGACCCAGCGCGGATGAGCGCTTGATTGAAATTGGCCGACTCAAGCACGATGGTTGTCGTGCTTACCGAGACACCCGAGTTTTTCCCACCTTTAATGCCGGCAATGGCAATCGGCGCCGCTTCGTCGGCAACGACGAGAATGTCGGGAGATAGGGGATAGGT
>CAYNAP010000084.1:0-3727 GCA_964395285.1 uncultured Candidatus Saccharibacteria bacterium | reverse complement strand
CCCTTGGTCACGTAGTCGATATTCGCAAACTGCGACCGTTCCCAGCGCACGAGCGAAGCCGCAAGATTGGACTCAACGTTGTGGCCCCAAGTGCTAATTAGGCAGTGCTCCGTCCAGATGATCAGCAGATACTTGCCCGTGGTCTCGAGCGATGCGGTGTAGTCGAGCATCCGCTTGCGGAGAGCGGGATTGCGCGGCGTCCAGATGTCGTTCTTGATGTCGTCGCGGCGAATGATGGTGAAGGGGGCAGGCGATCGGCCGGAGCTATCGCGCCACATGCCGGGGTGAGCCACGTCGATCACGCGGTGCGAGTCGAGGGTGATATGGATGTCGGCGAGGCGCGGCCCGACGCGATCAACCATCGCGGCAAGCCGCTTCATGTCGGAAACTGCGCCTTTGACTGCCAGCGTCGCGGTGAGCATCGTTCCGTCCTGGAAAGAGACGGAGTACGGCGACCCATCGTCGTTGCCCATGAAATCGTTCTGGGGATCGATGACTACGAGGTGGATGTTGAGCGACTTTCCCATGGAACGCTCTCCTTTCACTGGGGCCCTTTGGGCTTTCGCCCAGGCCCGGTTGTGAACCGCACGCTCCCCTATTGCGCGCTTTCTGCTAACTGCCGCTTTGCGGGACACTGCTTTCTCGCCTCCTTTCCTCACAGATTTGCTTTGACAAAGAACTCCCCTGATCCCTTCAGGAATCAAGGCGTCTAGGCGCGGGGGGCTACGCCTACACGCATTGATTCCTTTTTACGTAATATATACACTAACTAGTGGGTAAAAAAATTTTCTTTCGCCGAAACTCTCCCGACAGCTTTTGAGCTCTTTATATAGTGTGATTTATACACTATTATCAAGCGGAAAAAAATATGCCCTCTTGACTACTAACTTAGTTTTTAAAGAACTTCGACTATCCTCGGTTTCTTTTCGGCAAAGCGGTAGAGCTCGGCCGGCCGGTTCGCCCCTCCCCTCTTTTTCTTCTTCAATGCCACCAGCAGTTTGAGGGCGAAGAGCTTTTTACGGAAATTGCGCTTGTCGAATCTTCGTTCAAGAATTATCTCGTAGACCCTCTGCAGTTCGCTTAGCGTAAATTCATCTCCCAAAAGGGTAAAAGCGATATTAGTGTAGCCGAGTTTAGCCTTCAGGCGGCGGACGGCACAAGCGATCATCTCTTCGTGATCGTAAGCCAGTTTAGGCAATTTGTTTACCGCAAACCATTTCACTTCTTCCCTGGTCTTGATCCGCGAGTTGCCGTCGGGGGTTAAAGCCAGATACGCCACTGAAACAACCCGCCCCCGCGGATCGCGATCCACGCGGCTGAAAGTGTAAAGCTGTTCAAGATACGCATCCTTGATCCCGCCTTTGATCAAGAGATGTCGCCTGGCCGCCTCTTCGGCGTTTTCTTTGGGATGAATAAGTCCGCCGGGCGCGCCCCAATGGTCGCGGTAATATGGGGGGCGATTGATTTTCATTAAAAGGACTTTCAATTCCCGGCTGTCAATGGCCAAAAGCACAGTATCTGCGGCGATAATTGCGAATTTCAGCTGGTGCGGGGCTTTGGCCATATATTCCACTTATTGTACTATATACACATAATACTCCCCCGGCCGTTTCCTTGTCAAGCCCCTGTGGAAAACTTTAGGCGGCGTGCGGGAAAAACTCGAGCTCGCTCACAAGACAGTCAAGTCAAGGAGAGAACGCCGATGGTTTTGTATTCTCTCCCTTCCCGGTGGAGGCACGATTCCATGACCGAAATTTCCCCCGCGCCAAACTCAAACTTCACCTCGCCTAGGACTTTGGTCTTTTCTTCGATCTCGCGCAGATCATCCGGCTCAAAACGCGCGAGAGTCACATGGAGCTCAAGCGGCCGCGATTCCTCTTCAAAACGCGGCAGGCGCGGCTCGGCAAGCCAAGCGGTTGCTATTTTCCTCTTGAGTTTGACCAGTTCCGGAGGCGTTTCGCCCTCAAGCCAAATCATCCGCGATTTTTCCCCGGGCGGCGCAAGAACGATGCGCGAAAAACCGACTGTAAATTTCTTGCCAAGGCGCCCCTGGCTTAAAACTTCCTTAAGCAGTTCGCTTTCGCCGTCTTCAAAATAAACCGGCGGGACAAGTGTGATGTGCCAGTTTTCGGGTTTAAGCCATCTTATCGGCAGCCAGTGCCATTGTTTTATAACTCCACCAACTTGGCTCTTAATCCGAGCTGGCAAGTCAATGGCAACGAAGATGCGCCGTTTCATGAAGTCGCTTTAGTTTCAGCTGGGTTACTCTCGCGGACCAGGCCGGGCAGAAAAATCGTAAAAGCCGTGCCCTTGCCGGGTTCGGAAACGAAATCGATCGAGCCGTTATGCTTTTCTATTATGCTCTTGGCGATGAAGAGACCTACGCCGGTGGCGTTCGGCTCGATTTTAGAGGCGTTTGAAGCGCGGAAGAATTTGGTAAAAATCCTGGCCTGCTCCTGATAAGGAATGCCGACGCCGGTATCGGCGATTTCTATTTTTGCTCCGCCGTGCTCTTCTCTTACGGTGATATCCACGGTTCCGCCCGGGGAGTACCTTACGGCGTTTTCAATAACGTCGAGAAGGGCGTTCGTTATGCGCTCGGGGTCGCAAGGGACGATAAACTCCTTTTGACCAAAGTAAGCTTTAACCTTGGTGTCATGTTCGGCGGAGTAATCGCCAAGATCTCTCACGATTTTCCGGACCACCTCGGCGATGTCCACCGGCACGCGCTGGTATTTTACTCCCTCTTTCTCCAAATCGGCGGCATGGATAAGCTCGCGCACTATATCGATAAGGGCATTAATACTCTCCTTGCTTTTGCCGAGAATGCTCACGGTGTCCTTATTCCATTTTTTTACTTCAAACACCCGCTCAAAGGCCCAACGCAGTTCGGCGAGAGGAGTTAAGAGCCGGTGCGAGACCACGGTTATAAACTCGGTCTTGGCTTTATCAACTTCAATGAGATCGAAGTATTTTTTCCGCGCCTTTTCTTTTTCAAACCTCTGGCGGATACCTTCGGCGATAATGCTATAGAGGTAAAAAGTAAAAATGGCGAAAAATATGATTTGGGAAATACTTACAATGTAATAGCTCTCGTCGTGGGGGAAGCGACCATCGAATAACGCCAGAAGAATAAAACACACTTCGACGATGATACCGAGAACCAGGGTGGCTCTGGCATCAAGATTGAATCCGGTGCCGATGATCGGGAAGACGTAGGCGAAAGTAAAATAGTTCTTGACCCCGCCCAAGGCGTAAAAAACGCCGGTCAAGAAGAGGGCCCACATTATATTCTTCATGTAAACGGCGATGAAGTACTGGGTTCTGGCTAGTCGGGTAGAAAAGTAAAGAAAAACGCCGTCAAGAAAAGCCAAGGAAAGCATTAGGGTTAGAAAGAGCTGCCGGTCGGTGACAAAATCGGTGTAGTCGGGGAAAAGCAGAACAAGAAAAAAGAAAAAGATTGCCGATAGGTAGGAAGTGACGTTCACAATATAAAAATATCTTGGCAGGCGCACGGGAGACTCGGTATTTTGATATCTGGTTTTCTCTTCAGCCATATTATGATTAGCTTGAACTAATTATAACAAGAACTGACCTCGTCCCAAAGCCAAATCCCCCAAGCTATGCGGCCGAGGGTGGTTTGGCTTTAGAGGAGCTGAAGCTCGTCAGTAGCTCGGCAAAAATGCGGAGCCAAGCTAGATATAGATACCCATGGTTTTCCGGTCGG
>CAYNAP010000083.1:0-3733 GCA_964395285.1 uncultured Candidatus Saccharibacteria bacterium | reverse complement strand
AGTCGAGAAGTACCGCATAGCCATGCCATTATTGTTCTTCTCTCGACAAGCCCCGTTAGAAGAGAAAAACTAAGGAGTTTGGATGTTATCCGGACGTTATTGGTTACAGCAGTCTTTAAGTTATATACGACTTTTAGGTTTTTCTCTAACGAGGCAAGCTCGAGATAAACTGGCTCGAACAATAATGCCGTAAAATGACCCTCCGCGCTGCAGAGCAGCGCGGTATCAAGCGGAAAGATTTATATTGAGAAACCACAGGTTTCTCAAACTCTTCCCCGCAAGGTAACCGCGCAGCAGAGCTGCCGCGGAATTATCAAGTTAAATTTCCAGACCTCTATAAAAATATCGCCTTCATTCTTGCCATTATCTATGTTATATTCTCCTTTGGGCTGCTTTTGCGCCATTTCAGACTAGCTCGCGAAAAAACCCATTTCCAAAGTCCCTAACCAATAGCCTCTAGATTAACTTGTCGGAGATATCGATAAAGGCTGAAAAAGTTTTTGAAATTGCTGGTTGGCCGGTTACCAACGCGGTTCTTTTGGCGTTCGCAGCACTGGTTATATTGGTCATCGTGGCTCTATGGTTAAGAAGGAAGTTATCTTTAGTGCCGGGAAAATTCCAAAGCGCATTTGAGCTGCTTTTGGAAGAAATCTTGAAAATTATGGATAGCGTCCTCGGCTCGCGTCATCTTTCTGAAAAGTACCTGCCGGTGGTCGGGACAATTTTCCTTTTTATCCTTACTTCCAATTGGTTGGGGCTTTTGCCCATCATCGGTCCCCTGGCTGTAAAAAACCACGAGGTTGGCGGAAGCGCCTTAATTCCTTTATTCCGCTCACCGGCAAGCGACCTGAATTTCACCATAGCTTTGGCGGTTATTTCAGTGTTCAGCGTCAACTTTTTGGGTGTGGTAGCCGTAGGTTTTGGCCGCCATTTCGGGAAGTTTTTCAACTTCAGGAACCCTATCTTTTCATTCACAGGCCTGCTTGAATTTATCTCCGAGTTTGTTAAGATAATATCGTTCTCGTTTCGTCTGTTTGGGAACATTTTCGCCGGGGAGGTGCTCCTGGCCATTGTTGGTTTTCTTGCCCCTTATTTTCTGCCCCTTCCCTTTATATTCCTCGAGGTATTCGTCGGCTTCATTCAGGCAGCTATTTTTGCCATGTTGACTCTGGTTTTCATCGGCATGGCGGTAAGCACCGAAGTCAGCCACTGAAACCCCTGCCGAAACTACTTAGCCGAGTACTCGGCGGCCGAATATAGAAATTAACCGCAAGTTTAACAAGCCCCAATTAGTATGGGAGAAAGGTCACAATTTTAACTTAAGTATCAAAATATCTATGGAACCAGAAGTAGCTAAGTTGATCGCCATTATGGCCGTTATGGCCGTTGGCACCATCGCGCCGGCGGTATCCATCGGTTGGATCGGCTCCAAAGGAGCAGACGCCATCGGTCGCAACCCCGAAGCCGCGCCCAAAGTCCAGACGGCCATGATTCTCGCCATTGCTTTTGCCGAAGCCATCGCCATCTATGCGTTAGTCATTGCGTTAATACTTAAATTCGTCGCCTAGTTAAGGGCAAGTCGCGGGTAAAAGATGAGTAGTATTCTTGATCAGCTGGGTATAAACTGGAGACTCCTCCTCACCCAAGGGGTCAATTTTTTTGTTCTATTGGCCGTCCTTACTATTTTCGTCTACCGACCGCTGGTTAAGATGATGGAAGAGCGCCGGCGCAAAATAGAGTTCGGCCTGAAGGGTGCGGAAGAAGCGGAAAGGCGACTCAACGAAATCGAACAAATCAAAGCCGAAAAACTGGCCGAGGCCGATAAAACCGCTCTCGGCATAATTTCGGAGGCGGAAGGCGAAGCCAAAAAGCGCTCACAGGACATTGTCGCCGAATCGCACAAAAGAGCCGAGGTGGTACTAAGAGAAGCAGAAGCAGTGGCCGAGCACCGGCACGCGGAGCAGTTTGCCGAACTCACTGTTAGAGCGAACGCCCTCGTCCGCGCCGCCATCGCCAAAACCGTGGAACTCGATCCCAAAGCGATTGACGAAAAACTGGTCGAGCGCGCGGTGGAGTTGATCAGGAAAGAAGTATGAAACACACCCCCGAAACATATGCACTTGCTCTACACGACGCCATAAGCTGTGCCTCGGCCGGGGAAAGAAGTGAAATTATAAAACGCTTTGCCGCCTTGCTTCGTAAAACCGGCGATATTGCCCGCGCCGGAAAAATCATCCGCGCTTTCGAAAAACTGACAGTACAAAGGAATGGCGGCAGATGGGTGGAGGTTGAATTCGCGCGTTCGTTGGACGTGAAACTCTTCTCGAAAGTCGAAAAATCCTTCGCCGCTAAGGACCGCGTCGAAGAAATCATCAACCCCGTGCTTATCGCCGGAGCGCGCGTCACCATTGACGGTAGACAGGAACTCGACAATTCACTCGCGCGGAAACTGAAGAAAATATTCGACAACCGCCAGTAGTTATGCTTCTCGTCAAAACAAAAATAGGCCCCAGTAAAATCCACGGCATCGGGCTTTTTGCCGACCAGTTTATTGCAAAAGGGGTTCCGGTTTGGAAATTCGCGCCGGGCTTCGACCTGGAGATACCGGCAGAAAAAATCTCCGAGCTCTCGGAACCAGCGCAAAAAGAATTCTTAAACTACGCTTATCTAAATCACAAAACTAACAAATATATACTGTGTTTTGATTACGGACGTTTTGTAAACCATTCAGATACACCAAATATGGTTGATAGCAATCCTGATGATGATGCAGCTCCAGATATTGCCGTAAGAAACATCGAAGAAGGGGAAGAGCTTACCTCCAACTATCAAGGTTGGGACGACAAGAAATACACCGGAATCAAGGGAGCAAAAAGGTAAACATGGCCTACGAAATCGTTGAAAAACTTAAAAAAGAAATTGCCGCCTTCCGCGACAAACCTGGTTTTGAAAGCGTCGGTATTGTTACTGAAGCCGGTGACGGCATCGCCAAAATCTCCGGCCTCTCCAAAGCGTTAAGTCAAGAAATCCTCACCATCGAAACCGAATCTGGAGCAATTCCGGCACTAGCTTCTAATCTTGAAGAGAACTCTATTGGCGCGATAATCTTAGGTGAATCCGCGACAGTAAAAGTGGGCGATCGTGTGCGCCAAACCGGGAAAGTGCTTTCAATAAAAACAGCTGATGAACTTATCGGCCGCGTAGTTGATCCCTTGGGCCAGCCGCTCGACGGCAAAGGCGCAATTTTCAACAGCCACTCCAAAACCAAGGATTACAACTTGGAGCGCCGCGCGCCTTCAGTCATTGCCCGCGAACCGGTCAAAACTCCTCTTCACGCCGGAATAAAAGCCATTGATTCCATGATCCCCATCGGCCGTGGACAGCGCGAGTTGATCATCGGCGATCGCCAAACCGGGAAGACGGCTATCGCTCTTGATGCCATTTTGAATCAAAAGCAGGACAAAGGCCGGGCCCAGGTCATTTGCATTTACGTCGCGATTGGCCAGAAAAATTCCAAAGTGGCCAAAATTGTAAAACTATTTGAAGAATCCAGCGCTTTCGATTATTCAATTGTTGTATCCGCCCCGGCGTCTTCGCCGGCCTCTCTCCAATACCTTGCCCCGTTTGCCGGCTGCGCCATCGGGGAATATTTTATGGATAGCGGCCGCGACGCGCTGGTCATCTACGACGATCTTTCCAAGCACGCTGACGCCTACCGCGAGCTTAGCTTGCT
>CAYNAP010000082.1:0-3893 GCA_964395285.1 uncultured Candidatus Saccharibacteria bacterium | reverse complement strand
TCGGCGAAGTCCGCGCCTCGTGCCAGTACGGCGAGAACAAGTGGCAGAAGCCGGCCGATCTCCTGGCTTCACCCCGTTCGCAGGACCCGCTCGCCATCCACAATTTTGAGCTGATCGCCGGCGCCGATCGCAGTTTCAACAATTTCTGCGATCTGGATCGCGCCCCGCAGACCGCGACCCATATCGCCGAAGCGTTCAGGTTGAACCGCGGGCGCGTTCCGCGTTTGGCCGTTGCCGTCAAACACGGCAACGCCTGCGGAGCGGCGGTGGGCGAGGACGCGGGTTTCGTCCTTGCAAATACCGTCATGGGCGATCCTCGCGCGGTCATGGGCGCGCTTGTTTTGGTTAACTTCCCCATTGAAAAGTATGAAGCCGAAATTCTCCTCCACCACGGCGTACCCGATGGCCAGCGCCGCTTGCTCGATACCGTGGTGGCTCCCGGGTTCAGCGCGGAAGCCATCGCAATGCTCGAGCGCAAGGCCGGTAAGTGCCGTCTCGTGGTTAACAAGTCGCTTACCGATCTCGTTCTTGATCGTGCCCCGCGCTTCCGCCAGGTTCGTGGCGGGTTTCTGCGTCAGCCGAACTATACTTTTATTCTTGATCTGGCCGATCCGGAGCTGACCTTCGGCGGCCGTGAACGCGGCGATTTGAGCGCGCGCGAGGCGGACTCGCTTCTGCTCGCCTGGGCTGTTGCCGCGACTTCCAACAGCAACACCATCAGCATCGTTGCAAGCCATGACTCGGCGGCGTGGCTTATCGGCAACGGTGTCGGTCAGCAGGATCGAGTCGGATGCTGCGAACTCGCGATCAAGCGCGCTAGGGACGCCGGACACACTACCGAATTGGTCGGCGCGGTTGCGGCCAGTGACAGTTTCTTTCCATTCGCCGACGGGCCAAGCGAGCTCGCTGCCGCAGGTATCAAGATGATTCTCGCCACCAGCGGATCGGTCAACGACGGGGAAGTCAAGAACTTCTGCCTTGACGCTGGAGTAACTCTCTGCCTCCTCCCCGACGCCAAGGCCCGCGGTTTCTTTGGGCATTAGGCCAGTCGTAGCAAAGCTACTTAGTGGCTAAATTCAGCCGCCGGTTAACCCTTCCGCCAAGTTTCTTGAAGGAAGGCGAAAAACTCCGGCGGTTTTTTAATACCCATTTCAGTATAAAAAATCTCAACCACGGCAACCAAGGCAGTAGCTAAGATTATCTAAAATTCTATCTTAACAAAAATCGGACGATCGTCGGCAGTTTATTAAGATAAATCCCCACACCTTCCCACGGGGTATTAGACCTCGTGGGAAGAATTTGAAGCCGTTCTTCACCCCCCACACCAAAAGTGTTGGTGTGGGGGTTCACCCTCCCACCAAAATTTGGTGGGAGGGCAAGAGACCGCGGGGCATTCGGGAAGGTGTGGGGATAAAAAAATAACCGCGACGGATAGTTATCGCGGCTCTGGATATGTTAGCAGTAGATCTTAGCCAAACCGGCTGGTCTGGCCGAAGCTGGGCGGTTTTGCGGCATGGCACCACCGCTGGATCAAACCCGTGCTATCAAGGCCGCTCATGATCCTCTCGCGGAACTCCCGCCCGCCCGCTTTTTCGAGCATCCAGCTCAAGGCTCTCCCGACTTCAATGATATTGTCGGGGTGGTTATATGGTAACCACAGAATAGCCCCCGGGCGGAGAGCCCCATCGCCGCGGCCAAGTCGGCGTTGAAAGAGAAAATAGAGCAGTATCTTATAGGTTTGCAGGACCCACCGCGTTTCGCGCGGATGGGCTCTTGCCGCGCAGGGCACGGATGTGAGCCCGAGCTTCTTCTCGCAGCTTCGCAGATCAACCAAGCCGTCGCCGACTTGGCCGCGTACGTGGCCTTCGGCCCCGAACTTGGTGGTCAGGCGCGGGTAGTATTCAGTCAAAGCCGCTTTCAGTGCGGCGTCAACCACATCCGCGCATGGTATATGGCGCATACGCGGCCACTCGAGTATTACTCCGTCCGCCGCCGCTTTAATCTCGATCGGGAGAAGCCTGCGCCCCATACCGAGAGCCTCTGCGACCAGATCTCGGCAATCGTCCCATCGATTGCGGCAAAAATTGCATCTCGCCCCTTCGCCCACGCTCCATATCCCGTCTAGTTCTCCGCAATTAATACAGGCTCCGATGATTCGCATCTCGAAACCCTCCCGATATGCGCTGTTTTGCAAATGTCACCTGCGCCGCTTCTAAAATGAGAATATCACTCCGATTGCCTTATCGTCAATCACCTCTATATATCAAGATTCTTCACCGCCTTAGCGTGAGTTTGTATGAATTTCTTGCGCGGCAAGACCTCGTCGCCCATCAGAATGTCAAAAATCCGATCGGCCGCCTCGGCATCTTCCACAGCAACTTGCTTCATTACTCGCTTGGCCGGATCCATAGTCGTTTCCCACAACTGCTCTGGATTCATCTCGCCAAGGCCCTTGTAGCGTTGGATGGTAACACCCTTTACTTTCTCCGCTCCCTCCGCGGCTTCTTCTCCCGCTTCGGTTTCGCTCTCGCTTTCATTTACCGCTTTTACGACTTTAGACCCTTTGGCCGCTTTTTGCTTCAACAATTCGGCTACCGCTTTCTCCCTTTCCGCGTCGTTATAAGCATACTCCACGGTTTTAGCCATCTGAATGCGGTAAAGCGGCGGCTGGGCAATGTAAAGGTAACCGCACTCGATTACCCGCGGGAAGTAGCGGAAGAATAAAGTCAGAAGAAGTGTGCGGATATGCGCGCCGTCAACATCAGCGTCAGTCGCGATAATTATGCGGTGATACCTCAACTTCTTTTCTTCAAATTCATCGCCGATCGCCGCACCCAAAGCGATAATCAGCGCTTTTATTTCGCTGAAAGTCAGAGCTTTATCCAGTCGGGCTTTTTCAACGTTCAATATTTTTCCGCGAAGCGGCAGTATGGCTTGGAACCGGCGATCACGCGCCGACTTGGCGCTGCCTCCGGCCGAATCGCCCTCTACAATGAAAAGTTCCGACTCATCTGCATTCTTCGATTGGCAGTCAGCCAGCTTGCCCGGCAAAGTCATGCCTTCCAAAGCCCCTTTTCTTAAGACCGTGTCTTTAGCCGCTTTCGCCGCCTTGCGCGCCTTTTGAGCCAAGAGCGCTTTGCCGATTATGGCCTGCGCGTCGTTGGGATGTTTCTCGAGAAAATCCTCCAGCATCTCGGCCACAACCGAGTCAACGGCCGTCCGCGCTTCAGGATTGCCGAGCTTGGCCTTGGTCTGGCCTTCGAACTGTGCCTCCTGAAGCTTAACCGAAATCACCGCGGTTATACCCTCGCGGACGTCGTCGCCGGTCAAAACCTCATCATCTTTCTTGAAGTACTGATTCTTTTTTGCGTAGTCGTTAAGACTTCGCGTCAGCGCGGTGCGAAAGCCGGTTAAATGCATCCCGCCCTCGGGAGTATGAACGTGGTTCGCGAAACTTAGTTCTTTCGCCTGAATGTCATCGGTATATTGAAATGCCGCCTCGACCAGTATATTCCGCCCCAAGCTTATTTCTGCCTCCTTACTCACATAAAAAATATTTTCGTGTTTGGGCGTTTCGTTGCGGTTAAGATATTTTACGTAAGAAACTATGCCCCCCTCGAAGTAAAAAGTGTAAGATGGGGTGATCGCGCTGCCGTCCTTGGCTTTCTCGCTCTTGCGCTCGTCTTTCAGGATCAAAGTAATGCCGCGGGTAAGATAGGCTTGCTGGCGCAGTCTTTCGAGAATTCTTTCCCAGTCAAAACGGATTTCTTTGAAAATCTCCGGATCGGGCTCGAAAGTCACCGCCGTGCCCGAGCCGCCGCACTTCCCGGTTTTCTTGACCGGTGTTTTAACCTGTCCGCGGATGTATTCTTGAGCATATTGCACGCCGTCGC
>CAYNAP010000081.1:0-3956 GCA_964395285.1 uncultured Candidatus Saccharibacteria bacterium | reverse complement strand
TTCCCTCACGGTACTTGTTCACTATCGGTCTTTGAGAGTATTTAGCCTTGGGAGACTAGTTCTCCCCGTTTCCCGCGCAGTCGCCAAACGGCGCGGTACTCAAGTTTCGGTTCTCATCAATAAAGATAAAGAAGCCGAGGATCCCGACTTTCGCCGGGATAGAAATGCCGAGAGCATAAGACCGTTTTCGAGTACGGGACTATTACCCTCTTTGGTCCGCCTTTCCAGGCGTGTTCTTCTAACGAAGTCTTAACTATTCGCTCTCCCCGATTTAACGAGTTGCATTGCACTTACAACTGCCACCTCGCGCTCCGCGCGAGAAAATCCGAAATTCGAATTTCGAAATTCGAAACATTTTGAATTTGTTTCGGATTTCGTGCTTCGTGCTTCGAATTTCCTTGTGCGAAGCACAAGGCTGCTCTGGGCTGTTCCCTTTTCGCTCGCCGCTACTTGGGGAATGGCTCACGCTGCTACCAGCTACCGGCAACCAGCCACCAGCTCGGTTGAGCTGGAAGCTAGAAGCTGGATGCTGGAAGCTGCGTAAGATTGTTTTCTTTTCCTCCGGTTACTGAGATGTTTCACTTCACCGGGTTTGCTCTCAAGAGTATTATCCCTTGAGTTATCCGACGTTACTCGGATAGGGTTGCCCCATTCGGAAACCCCCGGATCAAAGGTTGCTCGCCACCTCCCCGAGGCATATCGCCGGCACGCCGCGCCCTTCATCGCCTCTCAAAGCCAAGGCATCCACCATACGCCCTTAATAGCATCCCCACAAAAATTCATGGAGATCTAAAACCCGCACATGTTATTAAGCCTATAATTTACCCGCTATTTGCCCGCCCAAATTTTGCCGCCTGATGTCGCATTTTAAAGTCGCTCTATCGCACAAATACAATGCGCCGAGAAAGCAAGGCGACATCCGCCTTCAGCAAAACTTGGGCGGGGGTATTTTTCAAAGTCCAATCTTTCCTCAACCCTTGCCGATCCAGCCATGCCGAACCGACAAGGACTGAAGAGTATTCCTGGATGCAATTTAAAATTTTAAAGGCCGCTCTTCAAAGCGGCCTTTCCGAGACAGGGCTGGAAAAATCAGCCTAAAACATCGTCAAAAGCCGCTTGGTAATTGTTGTTTCTTTTTTCCATATGTTCGAGCTAATTCTATTACACCCAGATAATATGTCAATACCTAAAGTGAGATAATATAACAGCGCTTGGGAGCAAGAAATGGCTAAAAAATCACTAATCTATGGCAATCGGTTGACCCAGCTTAGCAGCGGCTCAATTTTATACACAGGTACTAAACACCCGGGCCAGTTAACGGTTAACCCGTTCCGATGGCCATCGGAACGGGTTAAAATTCAGAACCAAAATTAACTTCTCTATCTCCCGCTGATATCCCGCCGAATTTTGTCGATAAAGGAAGCTGCCGCGTCGCGGCCGCCCAAGCCGAAGGCCAAGCCGAATGACAGGGCAAGCATAACTACAAGGCCGGTAACCAGGGTTTGAACCAGAATGGGGGCGACCCTTAATTGCTCCAAAGCGGCCGCAAAGGCAAAAATCCATATGGCCCATCGGGCAATAACTCCCACTACCGCCCCGCCCGGCATGCCAGCCGCCTCAACCGAACTTCTGGCTAGCCGCTCTACAACTTCGGCAACTTTAAGGGCGATCAGAAGAATGACCGCTGCGACTACTACGTTAGGTATGAAGAATAGAACCTGCTGCAGGAAGTCGCTGACTTGGGTAAGGCCGAGGATGTTCGCTGCCGCAAGCAAAAATACCACTATCAGGAACCACTTAATGAGGCCGCCTATGAACGTACCGGAGTTAAGCTTAACTCCTCCGCGCTCCAAGGCCTTTTCAACCTCCAGTTTTTCGAGAAGCGAATCGACTTTAAGAGCGCGAACGACCTGCTCCACCAAATGACCAAGGAATACTGCGACAATCCATCCGATAATAAAGACGGCTAGCGCGCTCACCAGCTGGGGGATGAAGCCGGCCACTCCCGTCCACGAATCGTAAAGCGAGTTGCCGATGGCGTTACCCCAATTAAATCCGTCGTAAGGCATAGTTTTATTTTTTTGTTCTCGAGCGAACTCGACTATGCATCAGTTGAGCCCGCTCGATGTGATATTATATATATTGATTAAGTACTTCCCATCACCCGCCTTAACTTTTGCGCAAACAACCTATGGGCGTCAACGAGTTTTTCCGGGAAGAAATTGTTCTTAAAAGAACAATTAACTTACCCAAAAGTCAGGCAGAGATCGACCTGGAAGCTATTAGTGCTTAAGGTAATTTTACCTAAATTGGCGATAAACCCGTAAGAACTTATCCACACCGATAAGCCGATTGCCGATTATAAGACTTTTCCCAGCCAAATATTCACTCTTCGGGGAGCTATTGCGCGGGGATAAGGACTGGGTTATACTTTTCGCGGCTCTCTAACCGCCTATTTAAAATTATGCTTAGCATAAACGACCTTAAGAATAAGACGGTTGTAATAATCGACGGGGCACCCTACCAAGTACTGGAGGTGAAGCATCTGCATATGGGGCGGGGAGGGTCATCAGTGCAAACGAAAATAAAAAACCTGGCCACTGGCCAAATGTTTGCAAGAAATTTCAAACCATCCGACTCATTTGAAGAAGCGGAAATAGACAAGCGCGACCTCGTATACTTATATTCCCACCGCGATAGTTACGTGTTCGCGGCCAAGGAGAAGCCGGGCGAACGATACGCGCTAGCAAGGTCAAAGATGGAAAAAGAGGTCGAGTGGTTAAAGGCCAATATGGCGGTAAACGCAGTTTTTCTCGGAGGCGAACTTCTCGGGATAAGCCTGCCGATAAAAGTGGAGCTGAAAGTTATTGAAGCTCCTCCGGGTTTTAAGGGTGATACGGCGACCGGCGGCACAAAGACAGTTGTGGTTGAAACTGGAGCCAAAGTGCAAACTCCTCTTTTTATATCGGAAGGCGACGTAATAAGAGTGAACACCGAGACCGGCGAGTATGCAGAGCGGGTAACCAAATCTTAAGTTTGGATAGGCGGGCAGGGGTTGCGGCGGTCTGGCAAGGCGAAAGTTGTTTTCAATACTTAAGTATTTCTTAAACAACTTCAGTCGAATTTTATCGATTCCCCGGGTTGTATGACGCGGGGGCCATTAGCATTTTCATTTTTACCTGGTGCCGGAGTTTCGGCGACTACTGGCGCGCTTGACCGGCTGCCGGGCGCCGCAGTGCGAGAGCCCACGCGTTCACGGTTGGCTTCGCGACGAATCAGCGGTTGGCGTTTTTCGGCGCGTTCGCGCAAAGATTCCTCGAGAGCTTTGCGGAGTTCGGTTAAATGGTTCCCGAGCCTCCGCGGCTCGGCAAAATTTCTTACCGGGTTCGCGCCGGTGTGCGGTTTTGGTTCAAGGGTCCTCAATGAAATGGGTTCTAATTCCCCTTTAGCGGCGGCGTTATCAGGCTGCTTCCTCGGCAAATTCGCCTTGGCGCCGGCGGAAACGTCCAGAGCTTGCTTATTGCGGAACTTAATCATATCCATATGTTCTTCGCAGTAAACGGGCCGCTGGCCATCAGGCTTGAACGGCACCATTATTAACTTGCCGTCAACGGCGCATCTGGCCTCATACATCGGCCTGTCGGGTTTGGATACAGCCGGGGTTGAAGGATCAGCACGGTTTTCGGACGATAAATTGGAAACGCCGGCACTGAAAACCCCGGGCGAGGGACTCCCGCCTTCAGCAGATAAAGTAAAACGACGTATTTTGTCTTCAACTTCACCGCGACTAGAGCCATAACGCTCTCGCGACACGCGGACAATGGTTTCGCGATAGGTCTCGACCGGACGAGGCATGGGCGGCATAGTTTCGGCGGAAAACGGCCGCGAGGTTATGCCGTCGATCATCAGTTTGACATAAATGTTTTTGAAGCCGAGGTTGCAGAGATCCTGGACGA
>CAYNAP010000080.1:0-4093 GCA_964395285.1 uncultured Candidatus Saccharibacteria bacterium | reverse complement strand
GCCGGGCACCCTTTCCCGCCGCAGACCACGCAGGAAATATCCACCTCGAAGTTCGGTTCAACGAAAGGGAAATAAGCGCTCGGCCGCAAGCGCACTTTCAACTCTTTGCCGAAAAGCCGCGAGAAAAAGAATTGGACCACCGACTTGAAATTGGCGATGGAAACTTCCTTATCTATTAACATGCCTTCCAATTGGTAAAACTGTATTTCATGCGAAGCATCAGTAGCTTCATATCTATAAACCCGTCCCGGGAAAATAACCCGTATAGGCGGGTTATGGGCTTTCATGTAGCGCACCTGCATCGAGCTCGTATGGGTTCGTAGAAGCAAGCGCGACGCAAGCGGGTCACGCAAACCTAGACGCAAGTTGCGTTTATCTTTGCGTATGTCTTTTGCGTCCAGTTTTGCTTCTACACTCTGCAGCCAGAAGGTGTCCCACATATCCCTCGCCGGATGATTTTCAGGTATGTTCAAAACATCGAAGTTGTAATACTCGGTTTCCACTTCCGGCCCTTCCACCGCGGCGAAACCCAATGTAGAAAAAATGCCCTTAATCTCACGGATGGTTTTGGTCAGCGGATGAAGATGCCCGCGTTCCGGCTTCTTGCCCGGCCGGGTTACGTCCAGCCATTCTTTTTTTAACACCGACTCGAGCGAAGTCTTTTTCAAATTTTCCGACCGCTCGGCAATGAGCGACTCTATTTTGGCGCGCAGCTTGTTTGCTTCGGCCCCGATCTTGGCTCGCTCCTTAAGCGGCAAATCCTTTAATCGGCGCAAAATCAAATTCAGCGCCCCCCGCTCGCGCCCCATAAACTGGATACGCAAGTTTTCGAGCGCATCAAGATCTCCAGCCTTGCTTATTTCTTCCTCGGCCGACCGCCCAATGTGTTTAATTTCATCGCGCATGAAACCAGTTTAGTTGAAAAATAGTCTTTTTTCAAATCAATTAAAAAAGCGGTCCTAGCTGGCCGCTTGCGCACTCCCACTTTTTCGAGGCGGCTGAATAGGCTTGATGAATGCGTAGGCATCTCCATTGACCATATACCCGCGCCCCAATTCTCTGTATCCGCACTCTACCAAGTGCTCGCGTGCACCACCATCATTCTCAAATGGGCCGAAGATGTTGTAAGTTCCTTCGAAGACTATCACAAACATCGCTAACCCTCCTGTGCAGTTACGTGTATGATCCCGGCTCTCATCCTCCTCTACTGAACTTGTAGCATGGCAAAATACTTCATGCAAGCGCGATTATGCGCGGCCAACGGGGGTTTTGTTTTAGTGGACAGCAATCAAAAACCATGTTACCTATTAGGTTAGTTTCAGAGATGCACGGTTAGCGCTACTACTTTTCACCAGGATAAAGGAGAGTGAAAATGACGACTCGGGTTGCGGGTGATGTTGGGAATCTAAACCCGGTTGCAGCTAAGGCGCGCACGAATAAGTGGGAAAAAGAAATTCGGTTCTTAGAAGCGCGCTGCAGAAGATACGAGCAAATTGTTGCGCTTATCGCCGCGGAGCGGGGATTGACGATAGAGCAGTTGATTAACCATTACTCCGCCGCGCAGGAACAGCGCACACTGTGGCAACTCTGGCGTCATGTCGATGAGTTCTGTGTTAGCACGCGTCTTAGCAGCATTCTCAAGCGCGCCAATATCGAGCGCGTTTGGGAAATAGCGGTAAGAAACGAAGCCGATTTATGTAGAATGAAATCTATGGGGAGGAAGACTTTCCGCGAACTTCGCGAGTTGCTTGATGAAACGGGTTTGACGTTTAATATGCAGCTCCCTCAAGTGCCGCCGCCTCGCCCCGCAGGCCTTCAGTAGTTGGATTTCAAGCCATCATCCTCACCGGCTTCGTTGCTACATGCGACCGCTCCGGTGAGGTTTTTATTTTGAGAAATTTTATCTTTACCGCGGCCAGCGGGATTTTCACCCCGTTAGATAAGGACGCTTAACTTTCCACGCAACTTATAAGCCAAGACGCGTAAAACGATGTCCATCTGAAACCCATGGAATCTATCTAACGGGGCGGGCCCGTGACCTTCTCTCATGACCCCGCACTAAAATTGTTGACGGGGACGATCTCCGGAACTTTGAACCGATTAAGTGGCTAAACTTTGCTGTTATTGATAAAAGTATACAGAAATTGAGGAAAATTTATAGAGAAATGCCAGAATGGTTTGAATTTCCCACTTTTGCTCAAAAGGTTTACTGATTTTAAGGCTACAATCTGCTATATGGAATATAGCAGACTAAGGTTCATCTGGTTCCAAATTTTCACTGAATTTATCCCCGAATGCTTGGGCTATTAATTTATATAATGGCGTTCCAATCGGCACTTGAATATGCAAATTAGCTACAAATGTATCAGCCTCTGTCGGCCAACCTGCTTGTAGTAAAATCTCACGATTTTTATTAAGCAATTCCTGAAGGGCATTTCGATCATACACAAACAATGAACCCTGATGACCTGGCCACTCTTGACCAATAAATATCTTCGCTTCAAATCCTTTAGCCCTAGATTCATTAATAAGTTGCTCAGCACTACTACCGCAATAGTCTGTTATCGTTTCGATGGGTAAATATCCGACAGACTTGCCGGGTCCAACATTTCTAATGTTTCCGAGCGTTCTTTCAATCTCGGCCTTCATATTAAATTTTTCTTTTCCATTTTCTATTCCCATAAGTTCGAATCCCTTCAGGGTTCACTCATTTTATCACTTTTCAGTTTTGAAATGTAGCGCAAAATAAGGAAATTTTGACTGCTATTTTCCAAAACTATTTGCGGGGACGACCGGATTTGAACCCAGCAGTAGAACGCTACGCGTTCACTACGGGGCAGGCCGGCGATCTTTCCCGTGATCCCGAACAAAGCGGGCCCGAAGGGATTTGAACCCTCGATTTCCTCCGTGACAGGGAGGCGACCACTCCAGGCTGGTCCGCGGGCCCGCTTTGTTCGGGGCAGGCAGTGAGGCGCTTTGAGCTAACTAAGCTGCGGTCGCATCACAAAGGCATTTTAGCAATTTTTGAAGAAAAATAAAGGGCGTGGCGCTCGCGAGCTCGCGAATGCCACGCCTCAACGACTCTATCCTTGACACTATCCCTTCCCCGGTGGTCCGGGCGGGGACGGCACCGGCGCCGAAGGGGGCAAGAAAGTGCGCCCCGGCACCTTGACCACGCCGCGAATCAAGATTCGCAGCATACTCAATTGCGACAGGTCCGGGTTTGCCGGTAAGGGCGCCGCATACCCCGGCAGCAGAAGCAGCCAGACACACCCTCCGCCATCCGGATCCCCGGTCCTCACCGCCTCCACCACCGGAATCAGCAAGGCCAGGGCCTCCGGGGTGGTAGAAGTTATGACGGTATCTGTATGAATCTGCACCCGCGGTATGCTGTACAGTCTGCCATCCTGATCGGGCAACTCAATAATATTGTAAGGGTAAAAGTCACTGATTTCGAGGGCAATCCCGACATCATTGCCCCCGTAGCGATAATACCTAGTTGCCGGATCGCAGACCTGTTGGGCGATTAACGCCCCGGGTATGTTCGCCGCGAGGGATGGCCTGCTCACTCCATCACTGTCGGTGTACTCCCGCCGATCGAGCTTGATCTGCCGCACGAACTCGTCGGCGGACATAATGCGACTAAACAGCTCCCCGCTCTGCTTCTCCAACTTCAAGCGGGGATGCTTCCAGACAACCTCGAACTCGTTTCCCTCAAAAGTCAGTGTCTCCGCGCCGATGGCCGCCACCGGCGCCACCGCCGCCGCAACCAACACCGCCAGCACCAGCCATAACCACTTACGCATCGCATCCTCCTCAAGGGTGTCTTCCCGCGCCATAATCGGAAGGCCGGAAGACCGTTTAACAGCCACTACCTACCACGAAACTTGGCCAATAATACAAAAAAAAAGCTTATTTTGTCAATAGCAAGGGGGGGGCAATCTCAACAAGTTGTCACAAGCTTTAGTGTTTTAGATAAGTAATAGAGGGGATTTTCGAACATTTCCGGTGAGGAAAATCTGAAGCAGAGTTCTCTTAAAAAAGAGAGACAAGAGGATTTTGGCTCTATCTCCCCACTCTGTTATTAGTTACT
>CAYNAP010000079.1:0-4127 GCA_964395285.1 uncultured Candidatus Saccharibacteria bacterium | reverse complement strand
GTCGCGCACGCTTGCGCGACCCCTTTGGTTTTCTCTCCGATAGTCGGGCCCTATTTCGGCTCCTCCGGCCAAGCGAGATGAGCTATGTCTTTCAGCTCGCCGCCCACGAAAGTGAACATGAGCATCTCGCCCTTTTCGAGCGAGTATATCGGCGGCCACTCGTCCATGGCCACCGCCGCGGCCATCTCAATCAGCGGCTGGTGGCTAACGAGGAGGGCGCTCTCGCCCTCGCGGATAAGGAGAGAGGCGTCACGCACCGCCCCCCATACTTTCGTACCTTCGACCACCATCAAACCGGGCTCGGCTTGGTACATCGCCAACACGGTCGAGGTGACCTTGAGATCGTGCTGGGGATACACTTTGAACACGTGATCCCAAGCCTCGATCGTTGGACCGAGATCCGGCCAGGTTTCAGGCTTTACAGCAAGCTTCGCCGGTCGTGTGACGATCTCCATGGTTTCGACAGACCGCCGCAGCGGGGAGCTGGCCAAGAAAGCAAATCGGACCATTTCCGGGAACTCAGCGAAGTATAGATACCCCGACCTCGCGAGGACAAGGTTTCCGATTTCCAATCCTTCGCGCCCCTCCGGAGAAAGGGGAGCGTCGGGATCCCAAGGAAGGGACTTAGGATCGTGCGCCGCCTGCACCCCATGGCGCATCAGGAACACTCTCTTCGCAACTGGACTGTTAGCCATCTTTCCTCCTTCGCGCCGCCGTGGGCGCACCCGACAATAGCAACCAAGGCCGCCAACAACAAACTAAAAGCCATACTATGGCCCTCCTCTTCCAATTTGTGACCACGCCGCCTTGCTTTTTAACCGAAAAATATTATACTATATAAACATCTTATCTGTCAAACCATGAAAGATTATCAAGGTCAATCCGAAGCCGCACTCAAAGGTGTCGCTGCGAGTGCCGGTGTGGCCGAAGGCATAGTCAAGATCGTCAGCGGCGCCAAAGACGCGCCTCATTTCAAGGAGGGCTTTGTCCTCGTTGCCAAGATGACCGAACCGGCCATGGTTATCATGATGAACAAAGCCGCGGCCATCGTTACCGACCGCGGCGGCCTCACCTCGCATCCGGCCATCGTCTCGCGCGAGCTTGGTATACCCTGCGTCGTCGCCGCAAAAACAGCAACACAAATCTTGAAAGATGGAATGCGAGTGAAAGTTGACGGAGCTAAAGGAGAAATTTATATTCTCACTGACTAAAACCGTGGCTCAAAAATATCCGGCGTGGGTTGACGAATACGCGAAAGCATTCCACAACGCCTTTGCCAAAATGGTGCCGAATAGCTGGGGGCCGCTGGACGCTTTCGCGCTGATTGCCGCACTCAACGGTTCGTTTATCGCCAAAGTTCATGAGGCGGTGCAAATAGTGAAAGCTGAAGGACGCTTGCCGGAAGAAGTCGGGAAAAGCTTTTCCAGTCCATCCTCGCTTCGTGCAGCGCTCTATTTTCTCATGTGGGAATACCAGAACGCCGAGGAAAAGAACCGCGAACAATTTAAAGAAGTTGTTGAGTTTCTGGTGGGCGTCTTGGAGCATATGGCGGAACGCGACACATTTGCTCATTCTCAAAATATCGCCCACTCGCCGGAGAAAATCGCGGCAGTGCTCAACGATGCCGAATGGCAGGAAGCGAATCCGGCTATTGCGCGGGAAATCGGCAAACTTTACAATAGTCTCGCATCGCTGGTATTCGCTCTTTACACCGACTTCTTCCCCCAAGATTCTCACGAAATCTATGGTCCGTATGACGCCTCCGCGAAGTTCGGCGACGGCACTATTCTCGTGATGAAACACTTCCCCAAAATCAGACCGTCGGAGGTTTGGCCCGTAGCCTCCGCTTTTAAACATTACGACGCAAAAATATTCCAAGTATTCCGCGATGTGCGATTTAACTGTGAAGTTGTCGGCATGCACTCGCTTTACGACGGCGACATCATCAATTCTCTCGCCGCTTACTCGGTGGTTATTGACGGCGTTGCCCGAAACGACCCGGCGGAAATAAAGGCGCTGGCCGACCATTTTGCCTCAATCGCCACCGAAATCGCCGTTGCCCGCGAGGAACTCTCCAAAGAGGAACTGAAGAAAAAAATTCTTGAACTGGAGTGCTACCAGTTTTTCGTCCTCTTCAAACTGGCCGGCATGGATTGGCGGCCGACCGGGGAGATGCTCCGGCTCGCCGAAACGGCAGTCGTACCAGCCCGGTTTGAGATGGATCAATTCCCGTCTTTTGAAGAATACGCAACCAGTCCGGCTTTTGAGGCCTATTGGCTTAAGGATTTATACCAAGGGAGTTAGCCAGAGTATGACCTCGCCCCGATTTCGCATCAACTTAAAAGAGTGGAAATTGGGATTTCAGCGACATTGACTTATGCCAAAAACAAAGCTCCTGCCGCGTATAATGTACGATCAGACGCAGTTCACGCCGCTGTATTTTATCGATCGCGGGGGCGGCTGGTTGAACGATGCAACGTATTTTGAGATGAAAAGGATCTCCGGTTATGCGCCCGAAACATGGTATCTTTATACGCAGCTTGTTCCGGAATCGTTCTTTTTCGGGGCTTATGATATAGAGGCGCTTACTCGGGAAAGTCGCTTTGGATATAAAAATTTTACCAATAGGAAATGGGTTCAAAAATTCGAGCGGGACGTGCCGGAGATGTATCGGCAAACGAAACATATCTCCGGATTATATTTCCAATGGTTTCACCGTAAGGAAAAAAGAGCGATCGTGAAGAAGAAAGCGAATGTCATTTTTCTTCTCGAGGAGATACGAAAAACAATGTCTTTCATTATGTCTCATTATATCATTACCCAACCGCAGCAGTTTTATAAACTTGAAAAACTATTGAGAAATAAATCTGATAAACGAATGGAGATGGTAATGAATAATGCGCGGCGCTTGACGCACGCCATGGAGCTTCGAAAGGCGATCCTTGAATGCGCAATCCAGACAAACGGACGACGAGCAAATACGCGGAGGACTATGGGAACAATCAATAAGCTCGGTTTTCTTAACTGGGGCCTATTCGGAGGAGAGTTGGTGAATAGCGACTATCTTAAAAAAGAAGCGAGTCGTCTGCGGAACTCACCCGAGAAATTGCGGGAAGAGTTTCAACAAATCCGAGGAGCCGAAGCCCGCATCCGAGAGCGGAATCAAATTTTACGATCGGCTAAGGAAAATAAATTGATGGCGGCGGCTGATATCGCCGGTCATTCCGCGCTGCTTAGATTCAATATGCAGATTTACAGCATGTGCTTGATGAATTACGTCCAGCGGATTGTCAATGAGCTCCGGGGTCATTTTAAGCTAAAAGCAAGTGATATTTCTGCTTACGAGTACGACGAATTGATTGAACTTCTCCAAGAAGCTAAACGCGTGTCGCCAAAAATGCTCGCCAATAGAAAAAGGGGTTATTTAAGAATCTTTACGCATAAAGAAGCAACGACTCATACGGGCGAAAGCGCGCGAGAGAAAATCAAAGACCTCCTTCTCTTTCGCAAAGAAGAGTTTGCTCGCGTTAAACCGCTTCAGGGCACAACTGCGTCGTTGCCAAAAGGAAAAACTCTGGTGCGGGGAACGGCTTTTGTCCTGACAACGGGTTTTAACATTCAGAGAGAATTGAAGAATTTTAGAAAAGGACAAATTTTTGTTGTAACCCAAACTGATCCCAATATGGTGCCGGCTATAAAGAATGCCAGCGCAATTGTCACCGACGAAGGCGGGATTACTTCTCATGCGGCAATCGTGAGCCGCGAACTGGGCATTCCGGCGATCATCGGGACGCGTCTGGCAACTAAAATGTTCAAAACCGGGGACACTCTCATTCTGGATTTTAACAAAGGGGTAGTGATGAAGTCGTAAAGTAGCTATGCTAGAGGGAAGAAGAAGAAAAATTTATGACCTTTACTAAGAATTTCAAGGAAATATCAAAACATGACGCGGCGAATGCTGGCGGGAAGGGAGCATCGCTCGGCGAAATGACGCGGGCTAAAATTCCGGTGCCGCCGGGGTTTGTGGTTCTCGCCGATGCTTTTGAAAGATTTTTGGAAGAAACGGATTTGAACGTGGAAATAGATTCGGCGCTGCACTCGGTAAACCACAAAAAAATGCATACGGT
>CAYNAP010000078.1:0-4139 GCA_964395285.1 uncultured Candidatus Saccharibacteria bacterium | reverse complement strand
GATGTCAGCTATTGCCGTGATTACGCTGACTACTGACCTCGCGGCTCTTCAAGACGAGGTAACTTCAGCCAAAAGAGCCACTTTATCTCTCGACACTCCCGCGAGCGAAGTTCGCGTCGGCGACATTTTCCCGGTAAATACCTTTCTCGACGTTGACCTTCCGACTACCGGCGTGGACGTGGCTATGGAGTACGATCCCGGGTACCTTGAGCTTCGCAAACAAGACGGCTCTTCCTTCGAGTCGGATCTTAATTATCTCGATAGCTCCCTTTCAATATTCGACATCGTCCCTTACGCCAAGGTGAGCAGGAATGGTGCAATGGCTGTCTTTCGTTTCTCGGCTATAGCCAAACCGCTAAAAGAATTCCGTGGGCGGGGCGTGGTCGGGACTGTCACCTTCAAGGCGTTGAAAAGAGGCGATACGACTGTTTCAATCATTTACGAATCGGGATCAGGTAGCGACTCAAACGTCGCCTATCTGGGTCGCAATATTCTTACCGGGACAAGAAACTTAGACCTAAAGATAAGATAGCCCGGCGTTTATGCGCGGTCTCTCACTTAAAACCCTGTTCGCAGTTGGCGGCGCGTGTGTCGTGCTCTTTATGCCGGCTCTCGTTCTTGCCGCCACTCTTTCCCTCTCGCCCTCATCGGGGTCTTTTTCTGTAGGAGACGTTTTTGACATCAACATTTTGCTCAACACATCCAGCGCGGCTGTGGATGGCATTGACCTCAATACGCTAAACTACAATGCCGCCCTGCTTGAAGTTCAGGACGCCAATACCTCCCAGGCAGGAGTGCAGATAACCGCCGGATCCCTATTACCTGTGAACGTAGTGAACTCGGCGGACGCTGCGAACGGACGCATAAGTTTTTCTCAACTGGGCAGTGGAGGCGGCACTTTCAACGGCAGCGGGACTCTGGCTACGGTGCGCTTCCGGGCTAAGGCTGTCGGCACGGCAAACGTCAATTTTTCATTCGTGCTCGGCAATACTGCGGACACGAATGTGGCCAGCGCAGGAACCGACCTTTTAACTTCGGTGACCAACGGCTCCTATATTATTGCCAACGCCGCTCCTCCTCCTGACACGACTTCGCCCACAGTCTCAATTACCGCGCCATCTTCCGGCGCGACGGTTAGCGGAAGTTCGGTAACCGTTTCAGCAAATGCTTCGGACAATGTCGGCGTGGTTGGTGTTCAGTTTAAACTTGACGGCTCTAATCTCGGAACCGAGGACACCTCTTCGCCCTACGGCATTTCATGGGACGCCAATACTGCCGCCAATGGATCACATGCTTTAACTGCTGTCGCCCGTGACGCCGCGGGGAACAATCAGACTAGCGCCTCGGTTAATATAACAGTTTCTAACCTTGTGCCGGACCTAACGGTTCCAAGCGTATCCGTAACTGCACCAGCCAGCGGTGCGTCGGTCAGCGGCTCGGCAGTTGCTGTTTCGGCCAACGCTTCAGACAACGTTGGCATAGTCGGCGTCCAGTTCAAGCTCAACAGCTCAAATCTCGGAGCCGAGGATACTGTGGCGCCATACGCCGTAAGCTGGAATACAACCGCCGTCGCCAACGGATCATATACTCTTACTGCCGCGGCGAGGGATGCCGCCGGCAACAGTGCGACGAGCGCTGGCATCGCGGTAACGGTTACGAACGACATTACCGCGCCGCTAATATCCGCAATCGCGGCTTCAAATATCACTTCAAGCGGTGCGGCAATCAACTGGACAACCGGCGAAACATCCGACTCACAAGTTGAATACGGTACGACCGTTGCTTACGGATCAGAGACCGCTTTAAATACCAACCTAGTAACTTTCCATTCTCAAGCCTTGAGCGGCCTTTCCGCTCTGACCACTTATCATTATCGCGTGAAATCCCGCGACGCCGCGGGTAATCTGGCTTCTTCCCCCGATCAAACTTTTATCACTTTGGCCATTCCCGATACCGCGCCGCCGGTGATCTCGGCCGTTGCCGCAATCGGAATCACCGCTTCCGGAGTGACCATAACTTGGACGACCAACGAACCGGCCGATTCGCAGGCGGAATACGGGACAACGCCATCACTCGGTTCAAGTTCAAGCCTTGATACCTCGCTGATTGCCAATCACAGTGTTACTTTGTCCGGTCTTTCGGGCGGAACCATTTACAACTATCGCGTTAAGTCTAAAGACGCGTCGGCTAATTTGGTCACATCAGGCCTTCAGACATTTTCAACTCTAGTTCCGCCAAGCACCGATTCCACGCCGCCTTCGGCTGTAACCAATTTGAGCGCCGGAGGCGTTACTCAAACCTCGGCCATCGTTTCCTGGACAGCGCCGGGAGATGACGGGGGAGTCGGCACGGCGGCTTCTTATGATGTTCGCTTTTCCGCCGCGGTTATCAACGATTCCTCGTGGTCTTCGGCCGCGCAGGCGGCGGGTGAACCGACGCCGGCCTTGGCTGGAACTTCGCAAAACTTCACTTTGTCGGGCCTCAACGCCGGGACGACTTATTGGTCGGCGCTGAAAACGCAAGATGAGGCTGGCAATGTGTCGGCGCTTTCAAACGTCATCCAATTTAATACTTTAACTCCGGCTTCGCCAACTCCAACCCCGGTGCCGACCCCAAGCCCTTCGCCGGCGCCGGCTCCGCCCTCTGGCGGAGGCGGAGGAGGAGGAGGCGGCGGCGGTTCAACCGGCTCTACCTTCCTAATTTCCAACATCGCTGTTAGCGATGTTACAGCCACCGGTACAACAATCAGTTGGACGACAAACCGGCCGGCTGACGGTCGGGTGAATTACGGCATTACCGTGGCTTACGAGCTGGGTACTGTGTCGGCGACCACAAGTGTTACCAGTCACCGCTTCGTTATTTCCAATCTCAACCCCAAAACTCAATATTTTTTCCGAGTGCAGTCGAAGAACGCCGCTAGCAACGAGACTGCCACATCCTACGTACAACAGTCCACTACTTTAGCCCAATCAGCGACTGGAACGCCATCATCGAATTCTGCTGCGGCTGTGCCGGTTTCTGCGGCCGGCGGGCCAGCCAAGAGTTTTGTTTTTACGAGCGATATCAACCCCAGTGAGACCGGCGCATCAGTAAAAAAATTGCAGGAGTTGCTTGCCGAAGACCCAACATTATATCCAGAGGGTCGTATTACCGGTTACTATGGGGCTTTGACTGCAGCTGCTGTCCGCCGCTTCCAGATCAAATGGGGTATTACGCCAACCGGCATAGTCGGACCACTCACCCGAGCCAAGATCAATGAAATCTACGGTGGAAGAGGAGGTGGAGGAACCGCAAATCCGCAGCCAACGCCTGCACCCACACCGGTTCTTGCGCCCCAACTGCCCGCCAAACTCACTCCCGCCGAACTGCAAACGCTGATTGACAATCTTCGCCGGAGAATTCTTGAACTTCAGATCCAGCTCTTAAAACTGCAAATTGAAGAATTGCTTGCCGCGAGGCGTTGACAACAGTTCGCGGACTTCCAATAACTTACCGCCGTTCAATCGCATAGACGGCCGGTGAATAACTGGCAAAGGTCCTCCGTAACCATCAACAAATAAATTTATCAGATTACATGAACAACCTACCAACAAAATGGAAAGTAATCATCGCCTTGTCGCTGCTTGCGCTCATTATAACTTTTGCTTTTACTGCGCGACGACTTAAGACCGTTACTACTTCACCCTCGCCTAACCCCTCCGATGGGCAACAATCTCACTTGAGCACGCTCCTATCTGGGAGCGTAGTGGCTATATCTCCATCAGCTAAGGAAATCACCATTCGCACCTACCGTTTAGGTAACAACAGGACCACCTTCGCATCTCGGGAACTTATATTCTTCACGTCCGAAACGTCATTTGTCCGTGAGTCCGCTTCCAAAAGCGGGGTAACCGCTAACGTTAAGTTAAACAGCAGCGACGTTCATCTTGGCGACCTCATCACCGTTGTCCCGCAAGCCCGCGAGGGGAGTGGGCGGATCGTTGCCGCAGAAGTAAGAGTGCTGAAGCTTCCTTCACCAACTAAATAGAATTTTATAGAAAAATGACTAGACCCGGGAAAGAAAGCCGCAACACGCACCTAAGAGCAACCATCTGGCAAGCATCACTCCTCTCCCTGATGCTGGTTTTGTCGTTGGGTCA
>CAYNAP010000077.1:2945-4230 GCA_964395285.1 uncultured Candidatus Saccharibacteria bacterium | reverse complement strand
CGATTTCGTAGACGATGGCCACGCGCACGTTGTCGTCGGTAGTCTCGCAGAGGTGGTTTAGCCGGTTAACACCGCAAGGTGAGTTAAGTTGGATACGCACTTCATTATGAAGCGGGATATCGATACTTACACTCGCTAAGCTTTGGCTTAGCTCTGGGACAATGTCGTCGTTATCTACCACGATGGAACTATAAGCGACAGGCGTATCGCGGTAGCGGTAAAGCGAGTCGGTGTTAAGCTCCTCTAACTCCGGGCTGCCCACCCGCAGAATCCGTACTGCGGTTGATGGGTCAGAAATGCCCGGGCTTATACCGGCTAGAAAAAGGAGTCTATCCCAAGGTGCGCCGATATGAGGTGTGCCTACAGTTATGATCTGGCTTACCTTGGGCGTTCGCGCATACTTCAGGTAAGCGCGGCAGGCTAGCCCTCCCATGCTGTGACCGACACAGATGACTTTCGATTTGCCGGTGAGTTCCAGTATGTGGTTGATAACACCTTCCAGTTCCGCGGCTTGCTCGAGATAATCAAGGTTGTGGTCGCTGCTGAAGGTGATGGTGTAGATGTCGCCCCGTTGCGAGGCACCCGAAACTTGTCCATTGCGGTATTGAAGATCGCCGCCGAACGTCCAACCTTGTGAGGTAACGACGCCGACAAAGGTACCCCATGTCCCGCTGTCGCTTCGCCAGCCGTGCACGAGAATGATGGGATACTCTGGAGGCGTGAGCGCTTCTGTGCATCTCCAACTTGCGAGCAACAAAATTATTAGACAAGCGGTTGCGCTATATGACTTCTGTAACCGATTTGTGGAAAGAGCGAGCCGGACAGTTTGTCCCATTGCACTCCCCTTTTCTTTGAGTGAATGGTCGGACGCTGTCTAAACTATTCGATATCTGTGGATTATTGTCAAACGTAGAGTAACGGTTTACTATGGATATATAACTTTGGGCTGAATTTATTATTTCATTAGGAAACTATAATGACTTTAAATAGCAGGAAAGCGAAGTTCGTTTTGGCTGTTTTGTTGATAGCGGTTTCGATAGGTGTGGTTATATGGTTGATAGCTCTCGAAAAAGAGCGTGATATCGGTATGGTGGCACCAGTTCTTTTGGGTATATTCGGCCCTATTGCGATCGCGTCTTTTATAATTGGTGCCACCCAGCTAGTGCGAGTCTTTTCCGATCGCCGAGAAGAAACTGCCTTTTAGCCGGTTGATCCCATAATTGTTTTGGCTCTGGGGTTACTGGCAATTATCGGATCTTTTGTTGCTTCACTACTGTTTTCCGAC
>CAYNAP010000077.1:0-2935 GCA_964395285.1 uncultured Candidatus Saccharibacteria bacterium | reverse complement strand
TTGTAATCGGCGTTATCCAGTTGTGGCGGGCACTTTTCGGTTACCAGGAAAAAACCGCCCCGAAATCAGTTAATCCTGAGTTTATTTTTGTTTTGGGGTTTTTGGTAGTAAGCGGATCCTTCGTCGCGGCAACTATTTTTTCCGACTCCTCGCCAGTTTACATTGGGTTGCCCCTCGGAGCGATACTTTTTATTGTTGGATTGGTTGGGCTGATCAGACGCTTTACAGCGAAAGGGAAATCTCAATGAAAGAGAACAATCCAGCGAGTTTTGCTATCAACTAGAGCAGCGAAAGAACATAACAAAAATCAGGGGAGCGACTGCTCCCCTGTTGTCGGCTGGGCCTATGAGTGGCCCTTGTGCCGCGGTGGTACTGACGACGGGCGAGTCGGCGGCGTAGATTGCGGGCTGGGTGCTGGCGGCGCGGTTTGGCCTGGCCGTACGGCTGCTGCACGGCTCTTTGCTGTGCGCTTGGCCTTCTTCGACATGCTTTTCACCTCCTTCCCCCGAAGATTGCTTGAATCTTAATGTAGCTAGTTGAGATTTTCAAGTCGCGCCCCGCGAGGAACGTCAAACAAACTTAGCGCGGCTAAAAATATTAATGAGATTATTCTCGACAGGCTCGGATAGTAATGGCGTAGTTGAGTTTTTAGATGGCCTCAATCCTACCCGGGTATCGAGCGATACAACTCAATTATTCTTTCCATCATGTATTTCTTGCCGCGTTCGATTGTTTCTTCCGGGGTGTTGCCGCCCACGGTTCCAGAATTTATTCTGAATGGTTGGCCGAATTTCAAAGTTACCCGCCGTCCTCCGAAAAACAGACTCCAAGTGGAAAGGTTCTCAAGTCCCTTGATGGCCATGGGTACGATCTTGCGGCCGGTGTGGTAAGCAAGATAAGATGGGCCGACTTTCGGCTCGCGGAAAGCGTCTTTGCGGCGCTCTATGCCGCCTTCGGGATACAGGCCGACGCATTCCCCTTTAGCCAGATCTTTTTTAAGCGGGGCAAGAGATATTTCAATACCCTTGCCGCGGTTAGCCGGGTAGGCGCCGAGCAGCCAAGTGACTTGGCCGAACACCGGAGTCTCCCAAACCTCGTCGTCAACCAGAAGATGGATAGGCACTATCCCCCGCCGGCACAATGACCCGGCGATGATTACAAAGTGATCAATCCAGCTTTTGTGATTGCAAACGTAGATGAACGGCAAGTCGGCTTTTTTTATATTTTCCAGTCCTTTAAATTCCAAGTCGTAGAAGACGAAGCTGAATAGTTCGAAAAGAACGCCGAAAGAAGCTTGAACAAAAAAAGGCACAAGGCGCATACTTTTCGGAGAAACTCCAAGTTAAATATTTAAAGTTTTTCCCGACCCAATTTGGGAATAGTTCGGGCGGTTTTGGTTCTAACGCCGTCCGCATCTTCAAAAAATGGCCTAGCGGGTGTAGCTACTAGACCATATTCTTTCTATGGAGAACGCGCGTTGCCGCTTCTCTCCCTATCTTAACTGCGGCCCTTATTGCCCCACGATTGCTGGTTCTCCAGCGAGCCGGCAAGTCTCGCTCTGGACGGATCAAGACAATATCCGTTCGCCTCTCCACCTCCTCGAGCACTCGGTTTTCCAGAAAGGGACGGTTGGCAAGCAGTTTTCTGACTTCGGGGTTGCGGGTTGCCAACCAAGACGCAATTTTCCAGAAGAGAGCCGTCCGGCGAAAACCGTTCGGCGTGGTCGCCACCACCCATATTTCGTTGGCTCCTTCTCGCTCGGCTTGCCTGATAGGGATCGCCGAAGTCAACCCACCATCATAGTACTCGCTGCCGTTCAGCATGAACGGGCCGGAGAAGAAAGGCATCGCCACTCCCGCCAAAAGAACACTGACCGGATCCGGAGCGCGGTTTAGGTTTATATATTCATCCTTCAGACTCTTGGGGTTGCTTACAACAGCAAATGCCATCTCCTTGCGGCTATGCAATGCAGTAACGGAGAGCGGCTCAATCTCGCGGAAAACCTTCTCGAGGTAGGCGAGATCGTTATGCGGCTTTACGCCGCGCCATCTCATAAAACCATTGGGCAGATGTTCAAGCCAAATGCGAAGGCCTTGTTCAACCTGATCGGCAAGAAAGTAAGCGATGCAACAGGCCCCGGCGGAAGACCCCACGTAACAGTCAAAGAACTTATAGCCGATCCCATTCTTGCTAAAACCTTCGAGAAGACCAGCGGTAAAAGCGCCGCGCATACCTCCACCGTCAAGAACCAACGCGCGCATGCACGCCTCCTTCCAAGTTTGCCGCCGCTCTTGTAAGTCTAAAATAGGACAGGAACGTTTTCAAGGTATGCGGCTAGAAAACAACTGCTAACCTAAAAGCGGTAAAAGCTGGTAACATAGAAATATGCAGATTTTGGCTGGAGGTTCAATTATCAACTTCAAAACTTCCGGCGCGCCGGTGGAGGGAGCGGGCCTTGTCGTTGTTTTTCTTCACGGCTGGGGGCGGGCGATGGATGACTTTGACGGCCTTGCGGCGGCGGTTGTCCGCGGCAGTTCCGGCGCGGCGGTTCTACAGTTGGATTTGCCCGGATTCGGCGGATCGCCTCTCCCCCGCGAGAGCGGGTTTTCCCTTGACGACTACTGTCAAGTTCTCGAAAACCTTCTTGATAAGCTTGCCGTTTCAAAAGCGGCGCTGGTGGGCCATTCGTTCGGCGGACGGGTAGCTGTGCGATTCGGCGCTGCTCATCCAGAGAGAGTGAAAAAGTTAGTTTTAATCTCGGCGGCAGGCATAAGGCGAAAATCTCTTGGCCGCAGGATGTTAAGTTTCGGTCGCCGGTTTTTCAGAGCGGCGTTTTATGCCGTTCGCCGCTTCGGTTTTGCCGCCCGACTGAAAAATTTCCTGGGCATAACTTTTGGCAGTCCGGATTACCGCGCGGCTCGCGGCGCTCTCCGCG
>CAYNAP010000076.1:0-4255 GCA_964395285.1 uncultured Candidatus Saccharibacteria bacterium | reverse complement strand
GTATTGTCGGGCGCCGGCTCGACTGCCGGAGCGGGCGTGGGCGCCGGTGCTGGCTCGACAGGTGTCACAGACAAGGGGGTGGACGCGATCATCGGTGTTGGCTCGGGCGAAATTGCAGGTGCGGGTTCCGAAACAGGCGCGGGCTCCGGAGTAATGACTGGTTCGGGCGCTGGCTCGGGAACGGGCGCGGGCGCAGAAGACGGTGAAGTTGGCTCGGGAGTTGGCGCCGGCGGAGAAGATAATTCGGGCGAAGACGAGGATGACAGCGGGTTTTCTTCCACAGGCAAAGCAGGCGATGGCTCGATAGTGATTGAAGTCGGACTTCCTTCATTTGCTTCAGGACTTCCTTCGATAAGTCCGGCTTCCCCGCCGCCACCACCACCGCCACCGCTACCACCGCCGCTTGCTCTGCCGTTTTCAGCTCTGCCGGTAAACGTGCATTCGCCCGGAACGGATCGCACCTCGCCGCCTTGGACAAAAACACAATTCGGCTCGCCGGTGTCAAAGTCAAACATCGTAATGCCGCGCGGCGACTCCGGCGTTCCCACCTGCAGCTTATTTTTCGCCGTTATTTCCTCCGCGACAAGCTTGCCGTTCTCGTCTATTGACCACGACCCGTTCGCGCTCAACACCGAACGCACGTTCGAAATATCGTTACCGCCCATATCAAGCCCGGCGCCGACGGTCAAACGGCCTGTTTTTTGATCAACCGCGAAACCCTCACTGGTTGAAGTAGCGAGGCCACCGATACCTTGATCAATCCTGGCGTAACCCACATTAATAAAGACGAGTATCTTTCCAGTTTTCACTTCTATGGAGGTTGAACCTCCATAGTTGAGCGTGGCCGTGGTGGTAGCCGCTGACTCGTCAAACGGTTCAAGCGCCGTGCCCACCACTTCCGCCGATGAAACCGCTTTCATGCCAATACCCGGGAGGCTTGAAATCATAATCCGGTCGCCTATTTTAATCGGTCCGTTCTCGGTCGAAACTTTCACCGGCACGCGGCCGCTTAGCGACACCGGCTTTGGGTTGGTTGATGAAGCAATAATCGCCCGGCCGAAAGTCTGATAGGGCGAAGTCGAAATTATGCCGACGATCGGCTCGCTTGCCGACTCGGCCTTTTTGAGTACCGAGATGGTCTGCAAGACTTTTTTATCGCCTATTTGCCCGGAGCGCGCGTCCACCTGCGGCGACTGATACATAATCGTCTCCTGCGAAGTTGAAACTATATCCCCCGGTTCAACGCCAAGCTCCGCATCGTACCATTCGGCGATGTCAGCCGGAGCGCTTGAGCAAACCACGAGAATCCGGCCGTCGCCGCCGCTGGTCGCCGCATCCAAGTTGGCTCCGGAATGGCAAAGGCCGTTGGTGGTCGGCTCTTCGTTGAACTGGGCCAGTATGTCGCCGCCCACCGAAAGTTCCTGCATTGGAGTTCGGGTGGCCACCCCGACAAAGCCATTGCGGTTGAGCACCACCAAGGCCGGGGTCGAAGTGCCCCCATCGGCAACGACAAAAGCCGGATAATCCTGGCTGGCCGCAAGGGATGAACTTGCTATCTCAACCGACAAAACCCCCCATGGCGTGGAGGAGGCTATACCCAAGCGCGAGTTTCTGACGCCCCCCGCCCCATCCGACTCGCCGTAGACGGTCAAGACCGCCGACCCGGCGAGCGAAGCCGAGTAGCTTTCCACCGTGCCGGCCGACGCGCCGGAGGTAACCAGCATATCCGTCCAGGAAACAATGCCCGAGTCGGCCGGAAATGACAGCGCGCCCAACTGTAAATTATCGATAGTCGTCAAACCGGATGACCAGTCATGAGTTATGAGCCCGCCGTTTATATCCACCCCTCCGGCAAAAGTTGAAGTGGCATTGGAATTGCCGACCGAGAAAAGAGTAGACGGCGTGTTCGAAGCAATGCCCACCCGGCCGTTGAGAGCGTCTATGGAGAGTATGGAAGGGTGCCCGGCGGTTGTGGTGGTGCCGAAAGCGAAAGCCGAGGTTTGAAGCGGCAGGGTGGTGGTCGCTCCGTGAAGAAAACGCAATTCAAGGGTTGAAGCGGTGGAAGAAGAGAAGCTGATGATATTTGAATCAAAATAGGAATTGCCGGCTACCGAGAACTGCCAGCCGGGCGAAGTGGTGCCGATACCGACGTAACCGAGGGCATTGGCATAAAGAGTGGGGCTCGGCCGGCCTCCGGTGTAAATACCAAGGGAGGAAGTCGCCGAGATTGAGGGAGTAAGCAAACCGCCCAAGGAAGTGGTGGTGCCGGTTATAAGGGTTGGACCGTTGACGGATAGAAGGTTGGCGGTTGAAGGAGCCGAGGTGGCAAGGCCCAGAAATCCGGTAGCAGTCATCATTAGGAATGGCGTGGAAGTTCCCTGATCGCCTACATATAGAACGGGGATAGTAGAGGTGCCCATTTCCACCGAAAGAATGCCCGTAGGCGTAGATGAGGCGATACCTACGCGGTAGTTCCCAAGAATACCTCCGGCGCCGTCAGCTTCGGCATAGGCGGTTAATAGAGGAAGGCCGGCAATGCGCGCCGTATAGCTTTCTACCGTGTTTATGGAGGATGCCGTGCTGACCGGCATATCCATCCAGGTAACCTGACCAGAATCAGCCTCGAACTGGGCCGCGCCTTGGACGAAATTAGAAACAGTTGTGAGCCCGCTCGAAAAATCGGTCTCAAAGGCCGGAGTCTCGGTGGAGAAGTTGGTTCCTCCCACTATGGTTAAACCCCCTCGGAAGGTGGAAGTTCCGTTATCGTTAGCCACGTCGAATAGAGTGCGGGGCGCGTTGGTCCAGACACCCACTCGGCCATTAGCCCCATCAAAGGAGAGCAAGGGGGTATTGGAGCCGGTGGTGGTGGTTGAGAAAGCGTAACCGTTTTGAAGGGCGATGATACTGCTGGTGGCTGATAATGGGAAGTAAAGAGTGCCGGCGTTTAGAGTAAGCTGGCTTGAAGCTCCAGTGCCGATAAGGACATTGCCGGCGACACCAAGTAACGCCGCCGGGCTGGTTGAGCCGATACCTACATTGCCCGAAGAGTCAATGTAGGCTCGTGGCGCGGCTACTCCTCCGGTGTAGAAACCTAGTGTTCCAGTAGCCGAGATGGAGGGAGTAAGTAGTCCTCCTATAATAGTCGAGGTGCCATTGATTAGTTCAGGCCCATGGACCGAGAAAAGTAATCCGGGAGTGGCAGTGGCTACTCCAGAGTTAAGAGTCGAGGAAGTAGCGATAAAGGAAGAGAGTCGGGCTGAACCTAGTAACTCGAGATTGCCTCCAGAGTGAATGATGTTGCCTTGAGTAGCCAACGCCGCCCCGGGCATGGAGGTCGCCACCCCGACAAATCCATTTTTGTTTAAGACGATGAAACTCGGCGTGGCCGTGCCTTGGTTGGAAACCACGAAAGCCGGATAGTTAATCGAAGCCACCGGCAAAGCATTGTTGGAACTTGAAGCGTGTTCTATGGAGAATACGCCCCAAGGGGTAGATGAGCCGATGCCGGAGAATAACTGTCGTGCTCCTGTGTTGCCTGAAGGATCGCCGGCAATGGTGAACATCGGCATCCCTGCCATTTGAGCGGTATAGGAGTTAAGAGTTCCGGGCGTTCCTGCGGAAGTAAGAGGCATATCTGTCCATATAACCTGTCCGGAGTCAGAGTCGAATTGGACGGCGCCGGTAACTAGGTTACTTATTGAAGTGAGCCCGCTCGAAAAATCGGTCTCAAAGGCCGGAGTCTCGGTGGAGAAGTTGGTTCCTCCCACTATGGTTAAACCCCCTCGGAAGGTGGAAGTGCCGTTATCGTTAGCCACGTCGAATAGAGTGCGGGGCGCGTTAGTCCAGATGCCCACTCGGCCGTTAAGGCCGTCCAAGGAAAGAATGGGCGGCACTGTCCCCGACAACGCGGTCGAGGTCGAGAAAGCGAGAGCATTCGCGCTTTGGGTAAGAGTGGTGGTGGCAGTACGTCCGAGGTTGAAGAAGAGAGAGCCGGCGGTGGATGAGCCGAATTTGATGAGATCGGTATCAAAATACATCGGCCCGATGGCGCTGATACTGTAGATGTCCGAAGTGCTGGTGCCGATGCCGAAGTTGCCTCGTTGGTTTATGGTCAAACGAGGCAGAGCCCCTCCTCCGCTGTAGAAACCTAGGCTTGAAGTCGCGCTTATGCTGGGAGTAAGCAGGCCCCCGAGGAAGGTTGAAGTTGAGGTGAATATAGACTGGCCATTGACCGAAAGAAGCGCTCCGGGGGTGG
>CAYNAP010000075.1:0-4394 GCA_964395285.1 uncultured Candidatus Saccharibacteria bacterium | reverse complement strand
TCAATTAGAAATTAGACATTCAATGGAAGATCTCCTTTACCGCGACCGCCTCCTCGACCACTACCACTTCCCGCGGAACTACGGCCTCCGCGAAGGTTTTGACATGGAGGTCAAAGGGACGAACCCGCTTTGCGGCGACTCGCTGACTGTGCGACTCAAAGTTGCCGACGGCAAAATTGCCGATGTCTGCTTTGAGCATGAGGGCTGTGTCATCAGCCGTGCGGCGGCCTCAATACTTTCCGAGTACATAAAGGGCCGCGCTAAAGGTGAGGTCAAATCCCTGCCCGTAGAGGAAATGCTCTCGCTTCTCGGCGTTGACATAATGCCTGCCCGCTTGAAATGCGCACTTTTGGCTCTTGAGGCCGTACAAAAGTTATTATAGAATTCGTATAGTTACTTTCCGCAGGGATTAAAAAAAGACCCTGCCGAAAATCTTGGCTAGGTCTTGATTAGCCCCCTACGCCTAAGGTGGGTATCGATTAGCCTCATGTGCCTACGGCAGCGATAGGCCAGCAAAATACGATCCCATACAGCAAACATCGTAAACGCCATGGGCACTGGCGAGATCAGCAGTACCACATACAATGCCCATTCTTTCCGGTCGTAAGGCTTCCACCTAGGCTCGCCTTCTAGGTGACGGAAAACCACCTCTCCCAGAAACCCAAGATTGAAGGCTAGGTATAGGCAAACTGCGAGAACCCAACCCGGAATAGTAACCATGTCTTTGCCCCCTCCTTCAGTTGAGTTTGTTGCTGGTTTTTAGGACTATGCCTGAGACTGTTTAACTTGCATAAACATATCTTGATATTCATGGAAAGTCAAGGCCAACCAAAAAGCAATCGCATCGGCAAAATGGTCGTCAACCGCGATCTTTGCATCGGCGCGGCCTCCTGCATCGCCTTAGCACCCGGCGTATTCGAACTCGACGCTGAAAACAAAGCGGTTTTGAGGCGTAAGCAAGACACGCCAACATCAGAAGAAACCAAGCGCGGCGATTTGGCTGACGAAACCATTGACGACGATACTTTGCTCTTGGCCGCCAAAAGCTGTCCCACCCAGGCCATAATCGTTTATGATGAAGAGGGCAAACAAATTTATCCTTAATGCCCTACGAATTACGAATTAAGCCGAATTACGAATTCGTAATTCGAAAAAATTCGTAATTCGTAGGAGTTTGTGAACATGAAACACGAACTACCCAAACTATCTTATGGCTACGATGCGTTAGAGCCGCACATTGACGCGCAAACGATGGAAATACACTATACCAAGCATCATCAAGCCTACATTGATAAGCTTAACGGAGTGCTTGAAAAATGCCCTGATCTCCAAAACACGCCTGTTGATGATCTGCTAAGAAATTTACAAGCCCTCCAAATAGATGAAGCTGACAAAGTAGTAATAAAGAACCACGGCGGCGGGCATTCCAACCATTCTTTATTTTGGCAGATTATGGGTCCGAACGCTGGCGGTGAGCCAAGCGGAAATATCTCAAATGCGATTAAGGATTCTTTCGGAGATTTTTATAAGTTTAAGGAAGAATTCATGAATGTGGCCATGACAATATTTGGTAGTGGTTGGGCTTGGTTGGTTATTAAAGATAACAAACTTGAGGTGACTAAAACACCAAACCAAGATTCTCCTTTGGTAGAAGGCAAAACACCGATTTTAGGCATTGATATGTGGGAACATGCCTTTTATTTATTAAGGCAAAACAGGAAGAGTGAGTATGTTGATGCTTTTTGGAACGTGGTAAATTGGAATCAGGTTAATGAAAATCGCGAAAGCGCAAAATAGTCTTTTCACTTTCTGTTTTGAGAGTGATTTAGAATACCTAGCGCGGGGCCTAGCGTCGATCTCCTAGTTGAGGCATCTCATTAGCCCCGCGCCGGGTCTTGACTCATGGCCTCCATTCACAAAAACCGAATCTTTTTCTGGGCGGTCATAGTCGCCGCTCTTAATCCCATCCTGTCCGGTCTGGTTATAGGTCTGGTGATGATTTCCGAACGCGATTTGCGGAGAGAGGGTATAATCGTAACTGGATTTAGCTTTATATGGGGGCTGATTTTGCTTATGCTTCTGGCGAAGTACAAGGGAGTTTTGCCAATTTAAACATATGATCGAAGAAAAAATCGAAAAAGCGCTTGCCGAGATAAGGCCGCTGATTGCTATGCACGCCGGCGGCATAGAATTGGTTGGCTATGACCAAGGTCTGGTAAAAGTCCGGTTGTCCGGCGCTTGCCAAGGTTGCCATCTCTCCAGTCTTACTCTAAAAGCCGGCGTCGAAGAACTGCTTAAAGCCAGAATCCCGGAGGTAGAGAGCGTCGAGGCAGTGTAAAAAAGCTGCAGAGCAGGAAGCCGGCCGTGTTAGTATTTTTGCCTTCGGCTGTATTACCATATAAGCAATTAGTCGGTCTTAAGTCTTTCTACAAAAATGAAAAAAACCATAATGATAGCCGATGACGACGAGTCAATGCGCGAAGTTTATTCGGCTATCTTTCGTGACGCGGGTTTTGAAGTGCTGTTGGCCACGAACGGCGATGAGGCTTGGAACATGCTGACATCGGGCCAGATACCCAATCTCTTGTTTACCGGCATCATGATGCCCGGTTTGACCGGCTTCGAGCTAATGACCAAAATGCGGGGCGACGCGCTTCTCGCTAAAATTCCGGTCATTGTTTCTTCCCACCGCGGCTTGCCCGAAGACAAGGCCAAAGCCGAAGAGCTCGGCGCCAAGGATTTTATCGTCAGGCACATGACCCCGCCGGGTGAGGTTTTGAGAAGGGCCAATCTTCTTCTGGGCGGCCATGAAAAGTTCAAGATATCTTTTTTCCCGGATCGCCACGACGGCAAGAGTTTCTTGAAACTCGTTGAGTCGCAGGAGGGCAGATACTGCCCGCCGTCGGCCGGCGAGATTGATCTTGAAGTCGAAGCCACCGAAGAGCAGGGCGTTTTTAAAATCAAACTAGGTAGTTAGCTTTGAAATGGAAAACTTTAAGCCCCGACAATTTATCTTGGCCGTAGTGGTAATCTCTGTTGCTGTCTCTTCTCTCGTCTCGATAGTGGCGGTAAGTCTTTTCACCGGAGATAGGCCAAGCCAGGTAATCGAGCGCATTGTCGAAAAAAGCCCGGCCAGTCAATCGCCGGCGGTTGCCGGCAGCGGTTCAAAGGCCGCCGGATCAAACGAACCGGTGGTCGGGGTCGTTAAACAGGCCTCTCCGGCGGTGGTCAGCGTGGTCGCCACCAAAGACGTGCCGGTTATAGAGCGATACTACGATCCGTTTGAAAACGACCCGTTTTTCCAGCAGTTTTTTGGCGGCGGCGGTTTTAGCGTTCCGCAGTACCGCGAGAAAGGCACCCAAAAACAAGAAATCAGCGCCGGCAGCGGCTTTATAGTTTCGGAAAACGGTCTGGTTATAACCAATAAGCACGTGGTTGCCGATACCGCGGCCGACTACACCGTTTTTTTCAACGACGGATCAAAACTGCCGGCTAAAGTTCTTGGCCGCGACCCCATTCAGGATTTGGCTGTCCTGAAAGTTGACAAGAGTAGCTTACCCACTCTCCCGCTCGGCGACTCAAGCCGCGTCGAAATCGGCCAAGCAGTCGTCGCTATTGGCAATGCTCTTGGCGAGTTTTCAAACACTGTTAGTGTTGGCGTAGTATCAGGACTGCACCGAAGCATAGTTGCCTCGGGCGGCGGTCTCGGCTCCGAACAGCTTCAAGAGTTAATCCAGACCGATGCGGCCATAAACCCCGGCAACTCCGGCGGACCTCTTCTGAATATTCAAGGCGAAGTTATAGGCATAAATACCGCTATGGCCCAGGGCGCCGAGAACATTGGCTTCGCCATCCCCATCAACTCGGCCAAGCAGGCTATCGGGAGCGTGAAATCTTCAGGTCGGATAATTTATCCTTTCCTCGGCGTTAACTACGCGATGGTTACCAAGGACATCCAATCGCAAAAGAAGCTCACAGTGGACTATGGAGCGCTGATTGTCGCCGACACAAGCGGCAGTGGTGTGGTTAAGGGTAGCCCCGCCGATAAAGCCGGCTTGAAAACCGGAGACGTCATTTTGGAACTGGGCGGCACTAAGGTTGACTTGGTCAATACCCTCGGCAATCTGATCCAAAAACATAAAGTCGGGGATAGCGTAACCCTTAAAGTCCTTCGCGGATCGGAAACCCTTAACCTCAAAGCCACCCTTGAAGAGAGGAAGTAATTCTCTTTAACTTGCCATCCCTCGTTCGTAAGCTCATAAATTTACTAGCCGGCTGCTGGCCGCTGCTTTTAGTCTTAATCTTTTTCGGCTGGCTGTTTTTTAGCTTGCTCTCCTCCCACATGCTTTACCCCAAAGCCGACGGCTGGTATTCCGGCGGATCGGCCTGGGGCG
>CAYNAP010000074.1:0-4461 GCA_964395285.1 uncultured Candidatus Saccharibacteria bacterium | reverse complement strand
CTTCCACGCGAGAGCGTTTGGCTTGTTCCACCATCGCTTTCCCGACGAGGAATCCATAAGCCGCTTCCTCAAACTCCAAATATCCGTCAAACTTCTTCAGGTAGCGCGCCTTGGCTAGCAGTCGGCTTGACCGGTGCGATGAATCCCACAACACCACAGCGTTAAAATCTTTCTTCTCGGACACGAGAATCGTACTGCCGCCGTAACTGTGGCCAACGACAAAAATCTTCTTAACTCCTTTTTTGCGGAAGTAATCAACTGCGCGGTCAAGATCGCGAGCATGCGTTTCCAGCGTGCATTGATGCAGCTTCCGAGCATCTTTCTGCCAGCCGTAGAGGTTGAATCGGAAAGAGGAAAATCCGTGTTTTTGGAAAAAACGCGCTCCATTGAAAAATTGGTGTTCGTTCTTATCGCCACAGAGCCCATGCACAAAAACTATAAGCGGGCCTCGGAGCGCGCCACGCAACACTCCATAGATAAACTTATTACCGGATGCGGCAATTTTAAGCTCTTTTTCCATAAGGATCGGTGCAGGCCGGGGTTTTGCCGAATATCTTTGCGAAGCATCTGTTTGCATTCGGCGGCTAGCGGCCCCGCGCGCTGTCACGCAGCATTTTCGCGAGCTTAACTTCCCCTAACGGCGCATCGTGATCTCCAATCTTAAAGCTTTCTTTAAGCTCCTTGCCAAAGTTTCGGTTATAACGCCAGTTGATCAGGAAAATAATAAGCATGGCCAAGATCGCCCCAATCCCGGCCATAGTCATGTCTTTCTGGGCATCCCAGATATCGCCTTGAGCGCCGAGAAACGCAATGCCGGCTGCCGAACCCACGTTTTGCGCGGTCAGCCATTCAATAATTTCATAAACGGCCGACAGGGAAAGTGTCACATCAAGCGGCAGATAGTAACCCCAAAAACCTTTAGCTTTGGTAATGCGCACAAACACTTCGCGAACGGGGTAAGCCAGCAAGAACCCGAAAGAAAAGTGCACCAGCCGGTCGTACATATTCCGCTCGGCTCCGAACCAATCCTGCAGCATATAGCCGAACGGCACTTTTTCATAAGTGTAGTGCGAGCCGACCACGTGAAGAATCATAAAAATCGTGATCAGAGTGTACGAAACATTCGACAGCTTAAAATAGCGGCCGGTTACTAGAATAATTGGGATAAAAATAAACACCAGGTAGTTTTCGAGCAGCCAACCGTGCCGGAACGCCGGATTGATGGCCGCCCATACCCAGACCAGAACGAATAGCGATAGGAGAACTTTTTGATAACGCGTCATGCTTTTATTCTGTTACTGCAATTGTACACATAAAACAGGCCGGCGGCTACCGTTCCGGCAAAACGCATTCAACGTTTCCAAATACCCATAGCGCGGCGCATTAAAACGAATTCCCCCAAATGATAACTATTGTGTCCCATAATCTGCGCGGCACCGCGGAAAATTTGGCTGCCTTTAACCGGGTGCATGGCTAATAAATCTTTTTTGGGATTCTTGGCGACTCTTTTCAAAACCTCAAAATCTTTCTTAAGCGCTCGGACTGTTTTATCCCACATCGCTTTAGTCGCCTTCGCGCCAGGCTTGGGCCAATAATCTTTCGGCCATTCTATTTCTTCGTAATCCGGTTTCTCCAGAAAATCTATAATATCCCGCTGGGAAATGCGGATATGCTCCAAAAGCCGCCAAAAAGAATAAGGCACGCTCTTTGGTTTTTTATTTATAAACTCCAGCGGAAAATTTCGCATTGCGTCATCAAAAGACACGTGGATCCGCGGCTGCTCTAGAAAATACAGCAATGCCTTTCTGAATTTTTGATCTGTAGTCATGCCATCAGCTAGGAGCCACAACGGAGTGGCTTTTCCATCGAATGACTAACCTAATTAGTACTAAAGAAACTATTGTAAAGAAGATTGAAAACCCCAAAGCTAGCAAAGCAAAAACCCCTCCAAAATAATACCGGTATTTCTTTGGGAAGGACTCTTTATCCGTTGCTTCATACCAGCCTATATTAACGCGATCGTCATCCCAAGTATTTGACAAGCGAATCGTCTGGCGGCCAGGAGCAATTTCTTTGACCTCAAAACTAGCGAACCAAGGATTGTCTGATTCCGAGTTAAAATCGGGCGGACTCATCAAACTCCGGCTTTGATTTCGCAGCTGACTGTTCAGCAGTTCTTCCTTCCCCTTCGGCACGAGAAAAGAATAGGAAGACATCTGGCCAGTGACATTTTTTAGGTCGCGATAATATATCGCTTTTGCGGTCGGCGACTGATCGCCGCCACTGATGACAAGAATAGGAAACAAATCCGGAATATTGCCGCTTACCGCTACCGTATTTTTTTGCTCATACCATACAAACGCAATTTTCATCCCAACCCACAGTAAAATGGCGGTCAACACGATCCAGAAAAAAAATTTTCCGACTTTTTTGAGAAAAAGCATACCCCCATGCTAAGCTATAGTTCTTTCGAAGGCAAAATACGAAAAAATCACATTGACCTTAGCGCAATTAAACAACCGAGTGTAATGCTTGCTGCTTTTCTTTCTCAAACATCTTCAGCAGCAATAAGTCCTTACCTCGCCATCGTTGCGTCCACCTAACTTTATCCACGCCTTTTTAAAAAAGGGGCCGATGGCTAGACCCCGCCTTACCCAACCTCAAGAGAACTAGTTTGGCGTCTTTCCCCACATACCGAATACCAAGAGTCCGAGCACAAGTACCAGAACAAACAGAAGATCAAGACGCGCAATGAGATGACTTCGCCGCGATTCCGGCAACGGCCCTGCGCCTTCCCACCAATTCATCAGCTTTTCATTCCAGGAAGCGCGCTCTTGGCATAAACGACTTGCCTCTCGGTATCCACACCACCGCGTGAAAATGGCCAGCAAATTCTATACCGCATAACGAACACAAGCAGGCAATGCGCCGAGACTAAGCATGCAATCCTCCTTCCGCTCACGGTCTCTTCTGCCCCCAGTATCCCGCAAATCAAAAGCGCTCGCAAGGATCAATTGATTTGCGAGCGCGGAGCTTCAATTGTGAATCAAAATCAGACAAAATCATTAAATACGTTTGAGTTCCGCGGTAATCTTCTTTGTAAGGCGAAACAGTATGGAGAGCATTAAAAATCAAATCGAAAGTATCATTCACTTAACCGCTCATTTCAGAAATAATCTCATCGGCCATAGCGGCAGTTGAATTTTCCGCGTTTATTGGTACCGCGCCTCGCCTTAACATTTTATCCTCAAAATCCTTATACCAGCTTAAAATATGCTCCTGCTCGGTCTTGTCTTTTGCGAATCCATTATTGTTGCGATCGTCAAGGCGCGCGATAAAAGTTTTTTCACTGCAATGCAGTAAGAAAATTTTGTCGAATAAATTCAGAAAGTTATCCTGATTGGAAGCGAGACCGGCCACCACTATGTTACTATCGGAGTGGCCTCCGATTAACTCTTCCAGTTTAACCGGATCGCAAATATAGTCATGCGCATCCAACCAATCCCGGCCAATACCCGGCTGATAGTCGGCCCCACCTCCGTGAACCCCGTTACAACCCGGCCTAAAGGCCGGGGCTTCTCTTTGACTTTTGGAGTTCCGCCTTCTTCCCTGACCCGAAAGCATGGGGCGTCCGGTTGTAACGGGGTGAACCTTATTTCGCCAGTGGCACAAGCCAGCAATCAAATCCATATCAAAGGCAGCGATTCCTCTGTTGACTAATTCTTGGACAAGAGTTGACTTACCAGTACCCGAAACACCGGTTATATAAAACTTCCCCATAGACAGCTAAGATAAATAGTATAGTAAAGAAAATGGCCTCAACCATCAAAGTGTTGAGGCCGCTTTGTGTGCCTTCTTTCACATTAGCTTTTTTTCTGCTTGCCACCCTCCTAGCACTACGACGGCGAAATCACAAGCGCTCGCGGCAGGATACTCTCCGCCCGCCGCTTCAGAAAAGCGCGGATCAGCACTTCCAGCCTTTCAAGCGCGTCATCGCGGTTCGCATAGATGATCTCGTGAACCACACCCGGATTACCCCGGATGAGGCGGCTGATGCGCCGCTGCTCTATGCGTTCCTTGTGGCAGAGAAGCATCACCGGCTTAGCGGCGTGGTATGCCATCTCAACTTCGATACCGACACCGAGTGACGGGTTGTCCGCGACGGCAACGACGAGCACGGCCGACGTAACAGCCGTGCGATCAATCATATCCACCTCTGCGGGTGTGACATTCTTGTGTCGCACGGGATCCGTGTTTTGGTGGGGTAAGTACGGCGTGAGCCCGATGGACTCCACCGCACGTCCGATGGCCTCGTAGAAGGTGAGGTACTTTTCCCGAGCGTTCTCCGGCAAGTCCGACAACGCGCCGGAGATATAGACCAGACTCTTTGCCATGACAATCCCTCCGTCGGGTTGGAAGGCATCGCCATATCAGGGACGACCCGGTGGTCCATATCAGGGA
>CAYNAP010000073.1:0-4627 GCA_964395285.1 uncultured Candidatus Saccharibacteria bacterium | reverse complement strand
TCGTTGCCGCTAAACGTAACTTCTCTTACATTAGCCTCCTCCCTTACAAGATTTATCAATTCTGCCCATCGAGAAGATGCGTAGCGTTCCCCAGCCTTCTTCAATGCTTTCCACGGAGAGCGGGTCACAAGCGCGTAGGAATGGGGGGCATTGAAAGATGCAAGCGGTTGCCTGACCCTTATTCCAGCTTTTGCCCTCTCGGCCAAGGCCGCCGCCGAAATTTTCCGCGCTTCGTTCATCTCCTCCAGCAGAGCTTTTGTCTTTCGCCCGCCCTCGGCTTCGCCTCGGCGAGGCCGGGGGCTTTCGTCCTTTGACTTAACCGCTGGCCAGCGGCGAAGATGCACGCTCTCTTCCTTCAGCCCAAGCTTGCTTTTAAGCTCGCGGTAAACCGCTTCGGCAAGAAACGGCGTGAACGGCGCCATAAGTTCACACAACCGCACCAGAGCAAAAGCGGTAACCCCCGCCGCCGTATCCTTTTCTTTTTTTGTTTCCGGCCTCTGGAAACGCCGGCGCGAGCGCCTAAGATACCAGTTGGAAAAATCTTCAACGACAAACTCGTCTAAAAGCCGAGTTGCACCAACTATGTCGTAGCCATCCAACCGGCGGGTAACCTCCGCAGTTAGCCCTTCCAGTCTCGCTATTACCCATTTATCCAAAAAATTTCGTGCGTTGTGGGCTTTGAGTTTTGCTAGCCCGCCGAAGCCGTGGCGAAGGCGGGAGTTTTGAATTTTATCAACATAAGTATCGAAGAAAATAAAACAATTCCAAAAAGTTGAGAGCGTGCCGCGCAGTTTCAATTGCAAATCCTTCTCGTCAAATTTTTTCGGATCACCCGGCGCGTTAATAGTATAAAAATACCAGCGGATAGCGTCGGTGCCATATTTATCAATCATCTCCCACGGATCAACGATATTACCCTTGGACTTGGACATCTTTTGGCCGTTTTTGTCGAGAACATGCCCGAGCGAAATTACATTCTTGTAAGATGCCCCGCGCCCGAGAGCGGTTGATACGGCAAGCAGGGTGTAAAACCATCCGCGGGTCTGATCAATAGCTTCGCAAATATAATCGGCGGGGAAATTGAGCTTTTTGAAAAACTGCTTTATCGCCCGATCGGAAAAATTTTGCTTGCCCTCCGAAGCTTTAGCGAAGGAGGGAGCGAGAGCGAACGGAAAGTGAGCCTGGGCGAACGGCATCGCTCCAGAATCAAACCAGACATCAGCCACCTCCGGCACGCGCTTCATAACCGCGCCGCATTTAGGGCATGACAAGCGGATAAAATCCACAAACGGGCGATGCAGGTTGACATCGCCACCGTCATCGCGCGGCAAAATCTTGTAGTCAATATCAATAATTCCCGCTGTCTTGATGAAATCCTTGCCGCGCTTCTCTTTGGCGCGAATCATCTCCTCGTTAGCGAGTCCTTGAGTCACGCCCCACAGCATCCAAATAGCGTATTCGTGGCTGACCAGCAGTATTTTTTTATTTTTGTAGCGTCGCTCCAAGTCACGCATCAAGCTTGCCAAACGCCTCTTCACGTCGTTAAGCGACTCTCCCTGCGGCGGGCGCTTGGTGAATTTCTCAAGCACCGAAGAAAAATAGCCGTGGTATTCGCCAACCGGCTTATGTTCAAAAATGCCGACGTGAATCTCGCGCAAGCGGTCATCAGTCAGAACTTCCACGCCCGCAAGATGATCAGCGATTATTTTTTCACTCTCTTGAGTGCGCAGAACCGGCGAAGCGATAACTACGTCAATTCTTTGCTTGGCCAATTTTTTTATCCGACTCTCGACTTCTTTGCGGCCGCGCGGCGTAAGATGAAATGATTTTTTGTCGTCATCGGCAATGCCTAAGAGTTGCGTTTCCGACTGGCCGTGGCGCATGGCCCAATATTTATTGCCGGACTTTTCGCCGAGCCGCGCGAGCTCATCAATGCCGCCGACAACCTCATCGTGCTTGCATTTATTGCACTGCCATACCGGCAAAGGCGTGCCCCAGTAGCGCTCGCGCGAAAAAGCCCAGTCGCGCGCATCCTTCAAAAACTCGCCAAACCGGCCATGCTTTATATACTCCGGCACCCAGTTAATGCCCTCGTTATTCTTAACCAAATCTTTGCGCAATTCGGACATTTTTACCCACCAAGCGTAACGCGCGTAGTAAAGCACGTGCGTCCCGCACCGCCAGCAAAAGGGATAGTCGTGTTCGTAAAGTTCCTCTTTGAAAAGCAAACCGCGCCGCTCGAGCGAAGCTACAATTTTTTCTTCGGTCTTTGGGTCCTTGACATAAAGCCCGCCGAGCTCCTCGCCGACTTCTTTTATAAAATGTCCGGTCTCATCAACCGTATGGAAAGTCGGCAAACCAACTTTTTTGCCAAGCTGGTAGTCATCCTCGCCATACATTACCGCGGTGTGCACCACGCCCGTGCCCTCCTCGGTAGAAACAAAGTCAGCCAAGTAAACTTTACTAGAATTTCCGCTCTGCAAAGAACCAACCTCAAACAACGGTTCATAGGAAAGGCCTACAAGATCGCTACCATGTACGCTGATGCGACGATCGGTAAACACGTTCAATTTATATTTCAATCTTTTTTCAGTCGTAATAGAGACAATGTAGTTACCAGGGGTAAATATTGTTTCCCCTTCGAAATCAAGACTTCCAAAAGACCCCGAAGTCATGGACTCTAAAATTACATACTCAATGTCTTGGCCGACTGCTAATGCAACATTACCAGGGAGTGTCCACGGCGTTGTGGTCCAGGATAGAATGTAAGTCGAACCATTGGTCGTAAACCCACCTATCTTCTGCCCCTCCTTAAGCCTGAATTTTACTGTAACCGACCGATCTTTCACCGTCTTATACCCCAATCCCAGCTCGTGCGTTGAAAGCCCCGTCTCGCAGCGCGGGCACCACGGCACCACTTTGAAATCGCGGTAGAAAAATCCCTTCTTCCAAATTTCTTTGATGACCCACCACAGCGTTTCTATATATGATGTCTCATAGGTGATGTACGGATGCTCCAAATCCAACCAAAAACCGATGCGCTTGGTGAAGCGATCCCATTCTCCTTTGTAGGCCCAAACAATCTCGCGGCACTTAGCGTTGAACTTGGCGATGCCATAGCGCTCGATATCCTGCTTTTTCTTAAAACCGAGCGTTTTTTCAACCTGCAGCTCCACCGGCAGGCCGTGCGTGTCCCAGCCGGCTTTCCTTTCCACGAAAAAGCCACGCATCGTTTTATAACGCGGGATTAAATCCTTAAAGGCCCGCGCTTCAAAATGGTGTATGCCCGGATTGCCGTTTGCCGTCGGCGGCCCTTCGTAAAAAACAAAAGATTTGCTTGGCCTGCCCTGAACTCGCCCGCGGTGAGCTTGTCGAACCCGTCGAAGGTTTTTAGCCAGCGTCTTCTCAAAAATCTTTTCCCGCTCCCAGAATTCAAGGATTTTCTCCTCGCGCTTGGGCAGATTCAAATGTCGGCTATCATCTGACATATCAGGCAATATAGCGCATTTCGGGGGATAAAAAAAGCGAGGTGCGCTTCTACTCAACCCGTCACCACTTCCACTCGCCGCCAACAAAAACCACTATAAGTTCCGTTGAACGATCGTCTAATAAACCTTATACTACAAACATGCCCATTCTTATTGAAAAATATGTCTATTGCAAAGAAATTTAAACATATTGCCCCACGGAGCCCCAAAGCAAATCTTACCCGGTTAATTCTTGAAAAAATCGCCGAAGGCGGCGAGATTCTACTCGACAGCTTCTTTCCGGCCAAGTATCCGGAAGTTCGACTGTGGCGGAAAATTATCGGACTGGCTCCATCGTATGCATTCAAGCGACCGACCTTCGTCGCCATTCTTTCACAACTCAAAGCGCAAGGACTGGTTGAAGGAACCCTAAAGCGGGGCCGTACACATTGGCGCCTTACCCAAACTGGGCGCACAACGCTGATAGAAAAACAACGCGTCGCCCCGCCTCGGCCGGATGGCAAAAAGCGTCTCATCTGTTTCGATATCCCGGAACATGATCGAGCAAAACGCCAATGGCTTCGGGGCGAGCTGATAGCTTGCGGTTACCGCCAACTCCAAAAGAGCGTCTGGATTGGCGATGTCCCGCTGCCATCGGACTTCGTCGCAACTCTCGACGCACTCGAGCTCCTAGGATGCGTGCATATCTTGAGAGTGGAATCAAAAGGCACGCTCGACCAATAGCCATTAATAACGTTGGTATAAGGTCTAGCAGTCGATCGTTCGGTAAACCTTATAGTTGGTGACGCATGGAAGTAGCTGACGGCTTGACGGCGGAAATTGGCGGGTGTATTACGAAAGCAATAACAACTAAATTTTAAATAACTATGCAAACGCAAAAAGCGATATATGTGCTGGCCGGGGGCGTTATTGCCGTCGCTGGATTGATCAGCTTTTACGCCCACAGCCAAGCCGAGGGCGGTATAACCGTGTGCGTGAAGAAGAGCGGAGCGATGTTTATGATCGGCGAGGGTTTCAGACGCGCCGACTGCAAAGACAATGAGCGGATAGTAAGTTGGAATATGCAAGGCCCGCAGGGAGAAAAAGGGGAGAAGGGTGATAAAGGCGACCCCGGACCGCAGGGTGAGAAAGGAGAAAAA
>CAYNAP010000072.1:0-4723 GCA_964395285.1 uncultured Candidatus Saccharibacteria bacterium | reverse complement strand
ACTCTAAAGGTCAATTAAACAAGGAAGAATCACTAAAACTTTATAAGGAGGTTTGAGATGAAACGGTTTATCAGCACGGTTTTATTGGTTTGGGGGTTGTTCAGTTTCCAATCGGTTGGAGCCCAAACGGTTGTAAATCTGGGCGGTATCTCCAACGACGGCGGGGCTTTTGCCAACTTTGGAGGGTTTGATGGAAGCAATAACGAAAAAGTGGCTCAAAGGATAGTTGGTGTTACCGGGACTGTTACACAGGTGAAAGTATGGTTGAAAAAAGTGAACAATCCTTCCGACAATGCGGTGGTGTCCATCAGACAGGGTAACCCGGATGGCCCAATGTTGGGATCTATCGCTACTGTGTCTGGAGTTTCGCTTAGAACCGATATTCTCACTGAACATATTTTAACCGTAGGGCCACTGCAGGTTTTTTCGGGAACAAGTTATTATGCGGTATTCTCTCGATCTGGTTCTTCGGCGAACCAAGGCGCTTTTATTGCGGGCCGAGGCACCAACGGTTCCGTTTTTGGCGGTGTCGTCTCTGGCGACTGCCACTTTTTTAGAACCGGTGTTGGCTGGACAAGCAACAATCTGGCAAACAGTTTTATGCTGACGCTTTTGGGCTATCCCGCTCCGGCGCCGCCTGCGGCGCCCACCGGTCTTGCAGCCACGCCCGCGGGTAATCAGGTTTCTTTAACCTGGAATCCCAATACCGAACCATACCTGGCTTATTACAAGATCTATCGGAATCAGACGAGCGGATTTATTCCATCCTCGGCTGATTCCATAGGCCGTGTTAATAGGCCAAGCGCGGCTTTTATCGACACTGGTCTTGTTGTGGGCACCTATTACTATAAGGTGGCCGCGGCGGACAGTTTTATGTCGGTAAGCGCGGCGTCATCGCAAGCCAGCGCGGTTATAGTTTCAACTATACCGCCGCCCGTGATTAGTGTCTCAACCCTTTCGCTGCTGATGGATAGCACGCTGGCGGGGTCGTCATCTCAAAAAACCTTGACGATCTCCAACACCGGCGGCGCTAATCTAGCGGTGAGCGGAATCGCTGTCGGCGGAACCGATGCTCTGCAGTTTTCTGTTTCGCCGACGAACATCGCTATTGCACCGGGTGCCAGCCAGAACATTACTGTAACATTCGCGCCGGTATCGGTCGGATCAAAGTCGGCCGTGGTGACCATAAGCCACAATGCCGCCGGCGGTTCAACCGCGGTAAATGTAAGCGGAGTGGGGAAGTTAACAGCTTCGCCTCCGCCGGCTAGTCCGGCTGTAACCGTTAACCCAACGGTTATCGCGATGGATACCACGAATGTCGGTTCGTTCTCGCAGAAAACATTCGTGGTCCAAAATTCCGGCGGTTCCGGCAATTTGACGGTAACCAATATCGTCAGAAGCGGCGCCGACTCCACGCAGTTCGCCGTCTCACCCACGGCCTTCACAATCGGTCCGGGCGGAACGCAGACGGTCACGATTAATTTTGTGCCATCTTCGGCCGGAAGCAAAGCGACGATCATCGGTGTTTATCACAACGCACTCGGGTCGCCGTCTTTGGCGGTAGCGACGGGAGTAGGCAGGGTTGCCGCTTCGCCGCCGCCGTCAACCGCCCCGGCAATTTTATTGCCGGACTCGCTAATCATGGATTCAACCGCTGTCGGTTCATCGAACCAAAAGATTGCGGCGATAACCAACACCGGCACGGCTAGCTTGGCCGTGACGGCCGTAACTGTTTCTGGAATGGACGCGAGCGTGTTTAGCGTCTCACCAGCCAACGCGGCTGTGGCAGTTGGGGCAAGTCAGGCCGTAACGGTCAGATTCGCACCGACATCAACCGGAAATAAGTCGGCGATATTGATCGTCAATCATAATGCCGCCGGCAGTCCGGATACAATCAGGGTTAAGGGCGTTGGCAAAGCGCCGCCGTCCGCCCCTTTGTTTAGCGTGTCTCCGGTTTCATTGGCGATGGATTCGGTGCTCCTAGGTTTCACATCCCAGAAAACTTTCACGGTTTCAAACCTAGGCGCGTTGGCGCTGAATGTTTCTTCGGTTACGGTTTCAGGAACTGATCCGTCACAGTTTTCGGTTTTGCCGACCTCGGCTTCAATCGGAGTTGGATCAAGCCAGATTTTTATTCTGACTTTTGCTCCCACCTCGGCTGGCGCCAAATCGGCTTCTCTGAAACTGGCGCACAACGCTGCCAGCAGTCCCGATTCGGTTGCGGTGGCTGGTATCGGCAAAGCGCCGCCGCCGGTTCCGCTTTTTGCCGTCGCGCCGACAGCGCTGGTTATGGATTCCACCAATGTCGGTTCAACCTCCCAGAAAACTGTAACGATTACAAATTCCGGGGCGGCCACATTGGTTGTTTCTTCGACTACTCTTGGTGGAGTTAACGCTTCCCGTTTCTCGGTTTTGCCGACCTCGGCTAATGTATCGGCCGGAGCTAGTCAGATTTTTATTCTGACTTTTACTCCGGACTCGGCGGGAACCAAATCGGCTTCGCTGGTGTTTACTTATAATGCGATTAGCAGTCCGAGTACAGTGGTCTTAAGCGGCGAGGGTAAATCAATAACTCCGCCGCCTCCGACGCCGGTTCCAATTATTTTAGTTTCTCCGACAGCTCTGACTATGGATTCCACATTGGTCGGTTCGTTCTCGCAGAAGACGCTAGTCGTCTCCAACACGGGATTAGCCAATCTGGTGGTGTCAAACATTGTCAGAAGCGCCGCCGATTCATCCCAGTTCGCCGTCTCACCCACGGCCTTCACAATCGGTCCGGGCGGAACGCAGACGGTCACGGTCACATTCGTGCCTTCAACTGCCGCCCAAAAGTCAACGATTCTCAATATTGTTCACAATGCCACTGGCTCGCCGACGCAGGTGGTAGTGTCGGGAGTGGGGAAATCAACCACCCCGCCTCTGGCCAACAATCCGGCGATATCCGTGGTTTCTTCGCTGGTCTTGGATTCCACCAACATCGGTTCAACTTCCCAGAAATTGCTGGCTGTATTCAACACCGGCACGGCTAATCTGGTGGTTTCTGGAATCGCCGTGAGTGGTGCCCAAGCCGGTATGTTTGCCGTTTCACCGACTACAACCACAATCACGCCTGGCTCCAGCCAATCGGTAACTGTCAGTTTCACTCCGACATCGGCGGGAGCCAAGTCCGCCATTTTGACCATCAGTCACAATGCCAACGGCGGCTCAACCGTGGTCAGCATGAGCGGGTTCGGCAAAACAGTTCCGACGCAACCCGCGCCCGGAATAAATGTGCCGACTACATTGGCCCTGGATACCACCGATATTGGTTCGTTCTCGCAGAAGACGCTTACGGTGTCTAACACAGGCACAGCCAATCTGGTGGTAACCAATATCACACGGAGCGGCGCCGACTCGGCTATGTTTGCGGTTTCACCTGTGACTTTCACGGTTTTGCCGAACGGGTCGCAGGTGGTGACTGTAAACTTTGCTCCCGTTTCGTCGGGAAACAAAACGGCCGTGTTAACGATCAATCACAACGCTGGCGGCCCCATCATGGTTAATATGGCTGGTGTCGGTCGCGCGCTGGTTGTCAGTTCTCCGCCGGTTCAATCACCACCGTCTTATAGCGGTCCGATCACAGTTGACTTCACGGCCACCAACACCGAGGGCCATGGGACATTGGCCACCAAGTTCACTGTAAGCATTTCACCTACAGTGCCATTGCGTCATATCTGGTTGATAACCGGCGCTGGGGATACCATCAGGACTGCTTATGAAAGCTATGTCTACACTCATCCCGGCAAGTATACGGTTAAAGCGGAGGTGTTAACCGAAGCCGGCCAAACCTTGGTGGTTGAGAAGAAGGATTACATTGTGGTTTTGGATACGCCGCCTAGCGTGGATTTTACCGCTTCGCCTTTAAATGGCGAACTACCGCTAACGGTTCGCTTCAAACCCAGCAACCTCGGGGGAGCGGTCGCAACCTACCGCTGGGATTTCGGCGATAGTTCCGTGGTGTCGGTCTCGGTTGATTCAACGGAACATATCTACGGCAAACCCGGTGTCTACACAGTCAGCCTAACAGCTACTGGTCCGGGCGGTAGCGATACCAGAACAAAAGATAATTTGATTACGGTTTCGCTGCCTCCCGCTTCGGCTATTAAGCTATCCACCGCCAGTTTGACTCTGGATAGCGTTCTGGTTGGTAGTAAGAGTTCAAGTTCAGTCGTGATTTCCAACATCGGCGCAGCTGACTTATTGGTCAAATCGATAACGGTGCTTGGTCGGGACGCCGCTCAATTCACGGTTTCTCAAACCACCGCTATTGTGGCGCCGGGGTTGGGTCAGACCATCGCGGTCAGTTTCAGCCCGACTTCTGCGGGCGCCAAATCGGCTTCGTTGGTCATAACTCACAACGCGGCCGGCAGTCCCGCTTCAATCGCTTTGGCAGGAACAGGTCTGGTCTCTTCTGATTTTGACCAAGATGGCTTGGTGAGTTTCGCCGATTTCTTCAAGTTCGCAGAATTTTTCGGCACGAAACAGGGAGGAGCCGGATTTGATTCCAGATTTGATCTCAACGGCGACGGCGTTGTTGAGATAACCGATTTCTTCCTCTTTGCCGATAAATTCGGCAAATAAAAGGAGGTGTTCTTTATAATTTAAAGGTCTGACCTTGTCACAAGGTCAGACCTTTTAATTTCCATACAGAGAACCCCGAACGACCGAAGCGGCGGGTGGGGAG
>CAYNAP010000071.1:0-4795 GCA_964395285.1 uncultured Candidatus Saccharibacteria bacterium | reverse complement strand
TTCGCGCCCGACCAAGAGCCGCACGCCGGGTGCGCGGCATGGCTTCAGCGAGACGTTTAAAAATGCCGACGCGCTTGGTTCTAATTTTAGGACCAGTATCTACGCCCTCGAAAATCACCCCGGCTTGGCCGAAAGTTTTATCGAAATAATCCCGTTTGTAATCCGGGATGAGAACCACAACCCTTATGCCTTTGGCAACAAGATCGGAGACAATGGGAGTGGCAAGTATGTTTCGCGAGATTAGAGGGTGGAAGCTTGTAAAGAAAATGGTTTTCATATACCTTGCCGGGTGGCGAGATAATCTCAGTTTAAAAAGCCGCGATATTGCATAGGTACTAGCGGAGCGCGGGAAACTTATTATTAGGGAAATATCCTGTTCAACTTGCTACTTGGAGCAAAGCACAAAGCCCAGCCGGTAATAAACTGGATTTAACGGATAAGGCTCGAATATCAAAACCCGAAAGCCGGCTTTTTCAACTTCCTTAAAGGACGCGCAGAAGTAATCTACATTGTGAAGATGCAACCTATGGAAGAAATTTTGCACTTCTAAAAACTCTTCAATAAAAAAGGCGTAATTCGCTGTGACTCTCCTGACTTCCTCAAAGGCGCGGCGATAGTCACGAGGAAGCTGCTCTATGACTTGAGCCGAAAATACAACATCAAAAGATTCATCAGGGTATGGAAGATTAAGAATATTGCCCTCTTGAAACTTTATATCACTGCCAGCGAGGCGCTTCTTGATGATTTTCTCGTCAAGCCCGGTTGCGTGCCGCAGGTCTTGGAGCGGTGGATCGGCCAATAGTGAATTTGCCACAGTAATCCGGGCGGGGGTGAGATCAATCCCTCTCCAAATTTTAATTGCAGGAAAACAGGCCGCAAGTGCTAAGGTAATAAACCCACTGCCGCTACCCAGATCAAGAACCGCTTTTATTCCGCCGTAGGTCTCAAAATTAAGTTGGGCCAATACCCGCCTGGCGTAAGAAACACGGAATTTTGCGCCATCAATTATACGCCATTGAACAAGATGCCCGTTTAATTCGCGGGTCGCTCGCGTTCTACTCACCGAATTGTTTTTTTCTAACTCGCTGTATTGAGCCTTGATGAAATCTTCCGATCTAAAGAAGCCAAATTTTCTAAAGCAACTTTTTAAAATATACCGCTTTAATATAGATAGATATGCTTTTTGCCGTTTGTAACGGAGGTCGGCCATGTCAAAATAAAAATTAAAATCGAACGCCCGTTATAAAAATGGGCTTGGCTGAAGATTTCATGGTGTAAGCGCGTAGCGAGCCAGAGGTGAAAGATGCGAGATTTCCTTATAAGTCGGGCGGCGGTAATTTACCGGGAAAAGTGAAGCGTTGGAAACGAAAGTGGCAACAAAGATAAGACGCTTAGCGGTGGTGCTGAAGCCGCCACGATGCAGGCCGCTGGTGTCGCAAAAAATTAGTGTGCCGGCCCTACCCAGACACGGCCTTCGATCTTCAGGCGGAATAATTCTTTCAACCGCGCCATCCGGAGGATAGCTTCCTACCGGAGGACGCTGCGGGAAAAGATCACGCCACCTGCCGCCAAGCTGCGAGCCGCGAAGATACGAAAAGGGGCCAGCGCCTTCGTCTTCCACATCGCTCAAATAGAGAAAGATTTTTACGAGCTTTTTATCATCCGGGTCGCGGTGCCAGCGCTGGGAAAGACGCGGAGCACTGCCAGACGGCACCAGTAGGGTGGACTGCAGCGAAAAGCCCGAAAATTTGGGGGCTACTCCTAAATAAGCGCCGGCCATAGCTAAAATTTTCTCATTAAGCGCCAGTAGTATAAAAGGGTTTTGAAGATCAAGCTCGGGAAAAGTGCCGCCGCCGCCCCAGATATGCAATATAAAGTCTTTGGCCAGATTCTTTCCTCCTGATTCAGATCCGGATGACACCGGTTCGGGCCGCAATCTTTCCGCTTCGGCGAGGCGCAAAAGAGCATGCCTTCTTAACTCCTCCAAAGTTTGGGGCGAAAAAAGTTCGCCGGCGCTCGAAAAAGCAATGCCGTCTCGTTTTAGTGCGGCGACGACCTCGCTTCCAGTTCTGCCGAGTTCAGGCCGGAACCTTAACCAAACCCTTCGCGGCTCGCGATTTAGAATATAAAACCACACCAGCCAAGAGCTTCGCAGACGATGATAGACATACCACGCCCTATTAACTAAGGCTCTCAAAAGTCGCTTCATAAATTCTTAAAATTCCATACTACTAGACTAAAAGTATTGCGCGAGAGCCTCAACTACTCGCTGACTCGATTGGCCATCTAGCTTAAAACTCTGTTCCTCAACAATTTTTCTTCGATAACCGGCATCCAATGTTGGGTTATTCAAATAGGTGCTAATCCAGTTTTGCAATTCTTCGGAGTTCCGTACCAGTTTTACTCCCCGGTTTCGAAAAACCGGCTGCCAATGCTCATAGTCGTAATAGCGAAGAATACTTTCATAATACGGCCGGCGGGCATAACCGTCAAAGCCGATAAGGATTATGGGTCTGTCAAAAAGTGCTCCATCAACCGCCATGGTTGACGGCCCGGCAATTAGAAGATCGGCGTGATAAAGCGTGTCAGCAAGATGCCGATCCGCATCGCGACCTAATTCAGTGTTGCGAATGTCAAAATAGCGCGTGTGGGGTCGATCAAAGTAGACCAAAGGCGAAGAGGGTAGGCCGTCGAGATTTACTTCATCCGTCGGCGGCAGGCGCACCAGGAGTTGGGCCTCGGGCGGCAGGTTGGCGGTAATAATATCAATCACATCGCGATCCAGTTGGTTGCCGCCGCGGATATAGCGATCGCCGGCAGGCGCGTAAAGTATCAGACGCTTTTGAGGGTTACCGCCAATCGCCTTAAAAAAATCTTCACGTCCAGATCTTTTTTCGGAAAGATAGCGATCATAATGCGGAATGCCAACCACCGCAACCTTTTCTTCCGGAAAATGGTTTAGGCGCACCGCGTCAGCTTTCACAATCATGTTATTGGCCAAAAGAAGATCGGGCCAAGCGCGAATGAGTCCTTTGGCGGCAATATTATCCCAGGAGCGTACCATGCCCACCACCGGAATGCCGCGGGCTTTAGCTTCGTGCGCTAAACGGACATCATATCCGTTTTGGATATCAGCCGCAAAAACCAAACTCGGGCTATAGCTCTCGAAAAGATCGGCAAAGAAGGCCTGATTCATAAAGCGTTGGTCCAGCCACCGCGCCAATCGCTGGGCTGTTTTGTTCCCGCCTAAAAGCCGCGAAAGCCAAAGGCCCTGACCCCCAAGTTCGGTGCGGCGCTTGATATCTAAGGCCCTGGTTTTCAGCAGCGCCAAGGCCAGATAACGGAAAAACTCGTCGCGGCCGGTGAGATTTTTGGAGACACCGGCAATGAAAACACGGGGGTGATCAAACTCTTGGTAAAAAAAGAGTTTTTTCGGCTCGGGCACGAGTAAAACCACCCGAATATCCCCGCGGGCTAAGAGTTTGTCCAGTATCGGAGCGCCCAGAATGTTCCGCGAAAGCAAAGGATGGAAACTGGTGATAAAGATAGTTTTCACAATTTGAACCCTTCTCTCACCTCATTAAAAACTTTAAGCATGTTTTGGGCGTAGTCCCGCCATGAGAAATTACTTCGAATATAGGCCGCTCCGTTTGCGCTTAAATTTTCGTAAAGCCGCGGGTTTAAAATCAGCTCGCGTATAGCTCGCGCAATATTGGCGGGGTCATTGGGATTAACTAAGACGCAGTGCTTGAGATCGGTCAGAACTTCGTGTACACCCGCTCCGCGCGAAACAATCACCGGCAAGCCGGAAATCACGGCCTCAAAAACCGAAAGACCCCAGGTCTGGAGCACATTGGCGAATACGAAAACATCGTGGCTGCGGTAGGCTTCGGCAAGTTCGCTTTCCGAAACTTCGCCGCGAAAGAAAACGCGCTCTTCCAGATTGCGAGCGGCAATAAGTGTAAGGAGTTTATGGTGGTAATCCGGGCTGGCCTTGACGTCGCCGACAATGGTCAAACTTGGATCAAATCCCATCTCAACCAATAACTTTACGGCTTCAATAACATCCTCAAAGCGGCGGTGCGGGAAAAGAATGCCGCTCGAAAGCAGGCGCACAGTTTTTCCGGCAATGGCCTTGCGCTCCTTGAAGCGGAATTCTCGAGCGTCAATGCCGCTTCGCACCACCACGGCTTCGCGGCCGAGATATTTTTTGACTAGGGCTTTGTTGTAATCATCAAGCACGGCGATGGCATCCTGGCTCGGAATAAACACCCATCTTTCCATAAAATCCTGCAAGGCCATGGCTAAGCGCTGGCTGAAGCCAAATTTCTTATTCTCGCCGATAAGACGGGCTTTGGTCCGCACCCAAGCGAAAAGCGGAACGTCGTTCATTGACCATACCGCCGGGGTTGGCCTGACATGTTTCCTGAAGTAGTGCGCTACGCGGTTTGAAATGCCGTCATGAGGATTGAGGACGTCAGTTGAGGAATCTATCGTCAGCGCCAAGCGTTTAGCAAGGAAATTTTCGCGGATTGCTCCCGAACGGCGAGCAAGCCATCCCCGAAAACCTCCGATGCCGCGGAGATCTTCATCTATAAAACGAACATTTAGGCTTGCCGTAATGTGAGGATAGCAGCGCCGAGGATTGTAGGACAGAGTGTATAGAGTCACTTCGTGGCCGGCCAGCTTGAGCTCGCGGGCGAGAGAAACGGCTTGTCTTTGGGTCCCGCCGTTGACGTTCAGGCGGCGGACGATAATAGCTATTTTCATAATTTGTCTCTGAGCGGCAGCGAGC
>CAYNAP010000070.1:0-4814 GCA_964395285.1 uncultured Candidatus Saccharibacteria bacterium | reverse complement strand
ATCATCTCGTCCGGCATCTATCGCAAATGCCGTTTTGCCTTTCGCTCGTGGTATAAAGCCCGGCACCGCATTTTTTGCATTTGTTATCAACTCTTTGGCATCTCTCGCACACTCCTGTCCGTTGCTCTAACTGATGGATGAGTCTCGCGCCGCACTTGGTGCAATGAACGTTAAACGTGCGGCAATGGCTGCATAGACCGGTATTGCACTCCTCGGCGGTGAAGAGTGAATTTGAACAGTTTTTACAAGTAGGCATGATATATCATTTGTAAAACTTTTTGGAGAAAATATAAAGCCCCGCAGTTTCGCATATCCCTTTCCCTCTCACCATTGACTTTTGAAATGTAACATGTTACGGATTATTCAGCGCATAATTCATCCCAACCACCTTAACATCCATCAACGCGGGAGGGCCGGATGGAAGCCAAGGAGCCGATTCGTATCACCAGTCAAGCTACAGGCATAGTCATCTACCGCGTAGATGAAGACGGCACCGTATACTTTGCCGTCATGGACTATACGATAGTAGACCACACCAAAGATCAACGCTATACCAGAGGCCAACGGACAACTCTCCGGCTCCCGCTGGAAACCGGGGGAGATATAAAGAATGGGAAGGTAAAAGATGGGAAGATAGAGAGCGTAGAGAGCACTATTAAGCGACTTCTTAAAGAGGAAATCGGCAACGGGGCAATTAAACTACTCACGGCGATGATAGCCTATGCCGCTCTCCGGCCTGACGAAAAGATGGCCGGAACTCACCTCAAGATCTTCTTCGCTATAGAGGCGGAAGGGGAACTCCGCGATTACGAAACTAGGGACACGAGCCCCGCGGGCAGAGAGATTATTCTTGGCCCGATGAAATGGATTGAGGTCGGTCAAGTTGTAAATGTGATGAAGGGCGTTCGCAGTCCCACCGATCACCTTCTCGCAACTTATGGGGCGTTGGCCGTGTTAGCGCGCGATCGGAAAGTTTTCGATCGCTACGAGCGCTTGCTATCCGGCTGCGAGCTCCCCCAGCTTGCGCCGGAAGATAAAAAGGCGCTCGAAGGTTACCTTGGGAGATCGCTCGAAAAGTATCTGGAGCATCTCAAGGCGGAGATTAATACGCACCGCGCAGAGTAACGAAAACTCTCGCGGTTTTTTATTGTTTGTCCGCCAGAATACCTCGCCGCTTGCGGTCCAGACGCGAGGCGATCCCGCAGAGCGGGACGCCCCGTCTCCGAGGATGAATGGTGGCTACAAACAATAATCCCGAGTCCCGCCGAAAGCGGGACGAGGGATCTCGTCTAAGATCAGATACCGCGCCGCTTGCGGTGCGGTTACCGAAGATATTCATTTTCAAAACTGCCTTAACAAAAGCGAAAAATTATTCTCTTAGCCGCGCATTTTTTAGGCGGTGGCCACAGACCCCGACTTCTTGCTGAAAACAAAAAGATAGAGAATCTCGAGGATGCCAGCCGTGTTGACGAGAAGCAGGACTATAAACCAGACTTTCTCGCCTTCGCGCGCGGCTCGCCACAAGGCCAAACCCTTCCACACTAAAGACCAAACGATTACCAAGCCCAAAATCGCGCTCAAAAACGGCCATGTTATATAACCGGCGAAGGGCATCATCCACTGGTTGTAATATTGTTGCCAATCCATAACATTAGCATTTTTTACTACTTTGACCTTTGACCTTGGAAAAATGTTTGGCCGAACTCCAAATAGTCCCCGGGGATTTGAAAAGCGCCGGCGGTGCGGCTGGACAGCTTTTCGCCCAAGAGCATTTGGCCTCCGCCGAAAAACAGCAGGGCAATAAACTTGCTATAACCGCCTCATCAGCAACCCTTTTGGCCAGCTAGTAACCACTACGGTTCCACGGGCGGACCAAGGAATAAGTAGCAATACGGACCGCATTCGTTTGATCCGCCATACGTTCCTGAACCACAGGCTTTTGAAGTTGACACGTCTGTATTCTCATAGTACCAGTGCAGACGTGCCATGTTGCTGAAAGTGCCATAGGCGTAAGCTTCGCCGTTACAACTTGCGTCATTCCTGGGATCGAGCGGAATCGGCGATATGTACGGCGCCAGTTTGGCATTCACGCTGTCAAGTCCGCTGTATTCTCCACGCCAGCAGCTTTGGTCTGATCTCATTCCAAGACAATGCCACCAATCGCTGTTCTCCAGAGTAGAAGGGTATCCATCGTGGTCGCTAGCGTACAAATTAAGGGCAATTACAATTTGACCTATATCGCTTAGCCGCCGCGCATCACGCGCTCGGATCCGCGCTTTTCTAACTGATGCAAACACCACGCTCGACAAAATAGCTATGATCGAAATAACAATGAGGATTTCAACTAGAGTAAAAGCTCTTTCCGCGCTAAAACGGCGAAAGAGACCGCTTTTAGTTATCATGAATAGCGCACATTACAATTTACAATACAGCCTAAGGCGCAAGACCCCTCCGCGCTGTTAACGCTCTTTTAGTTGTAATCTTGAGCGAGGCAAAAGATCTCAAACCCTAAGTAAATGCAAAAGAGATTCTTCACAGCGCCCAGAGTGTCGATTGATAGCTGGCGAAATATTCAAACAACACTCCGGTTTCCTCGCCTCTAAGGGCGGCAATTATAAACCTTTAAGCATCCAAAGTTTTAAGTAGCGGCGCAATGGCATCTTTTAGCGGCTCAGGCGAAGCAACGTAATGACGCGTCGCTTTTCCCGGCAAGCCCCATCGGATACTTGCTTTGTATTTTAGCATAGCCGGACTCGCGCCCAAACTATATTATTCACAGAACGCTCATATTTGACTATGAACAAACGATATTATCGGGTAAGACGCCCAACTCTGGAGTAACTTCTAACCGCTATAAATCTTTCTAGCGGGCCAGTTATCAATAATTTTTTTGTTGTGCGTGACTCCAAAAAAATAACAAGCGCTACCAACAGGCTTAGATTCCCCGGGTAACAATGAACCGAGGTTTGGGCTCTCGACCTTTATCCCCACACCTTCCCGAATACCCCGCGGTCTTGCCGCGGGGATGAAGGGCGGCTTAAAATCCTTCCCACGGGGTTTAATACCCCGTGGGAAGGTGTGGGGATTTATTTCTAAAAGCGCAAAACGACAAAACCTTAATCAGTAACTTCTAAAAAGTTCTTTCAGTTTAGTTCGGTACGCGGCGAGCAGGTCTCGAGCGCGTTCAATGCCGATTCTTTCCGCAACGGCTTGCGCCTTGCGTTCCAGCCGCCGCTTGATACTTTCATACCGCAATCTTTCCTCTCCATCGCCGAAGTCGCTGCCGATAATGTCGAGAAAGTATTGATAAAGCAAGAATTCGCGTTCGTCCGGAAGGTCGCGGGCCGACGCGATAACAGCCAGATGGAAACGCATATCGTGGCGGTCGGCTTCTTCGTCAGGCGAAAGGCGCTCGCCCGCGCCGCGAGCTCGGTCAAGATCACCGAGGAACTCGCCTATCTTGGCAAGAGCCCGCTCGCGATTGTAACCGCGAAACGACTCGCGCCAGCCCTCTTCTTTCAAAATATCGGCCGCATCTGTTGCATCAACCGCCTCACCGCTGTCAATAAGCTGTTGGATGCGCTCTTCCCGGCTTGCATTTTTCTCAAAACTTTCCTGGCTCATTTTGTGTCTATATTCTCTGGCAGAACACTGCGGCTGTCTACCGGCCGGCAGGGAAGACCGTGGGTATCTATAATCCTTTCGCGAGTGAGAATATGTTTAATGAATTTGGGGATTTTTTAGGCATCCGACAGGCGACAGCCCGCGGTCTTAACTCGCTAGCGAACTCCGGCGCTTGCTATGTTCATAAAGACATATAAAGAAACTGATGCGGCCAAAGTCAGTATAACCATTGCTCCGGCCAAAACCCGGGGCGGTAAAGCCGGCCATGCCGCGCGCAAAAAACGGTAAACGCGGAGCATTTCGAGCGAGAAGAGGAATACAACCGCCGCATAAAAAGTTTTGGCGGCCCAATTTTCGATATTCCCGAGCCGGAGGCCTATAAGTATGCCATGAATCATAATCAGAACGGCAGCCAGGTACACCAAGCGATGCAGTATTTTCCATTTTGGGCCGAGCGCGCGAACCATAACATCAAAGGACGTGGCCGCGAGCAAAGACAAAATAAGCAAAGCGGAAAAGCCGAAAGTAACGGCGACAAAACCCCTTAGCGGGAGGACAAGCAATCCGGAAAAGCCGCCAATGAGGAAGAAAAATGAAATCGCGGCATGGATTAACCCGAAGAAGAAAGCCGACACTCCAATAGCTCGACGCGCCTTGACGTACACAACCCGCAATCGCGGCATCGGAACGGCTTGGGTAAGCGGCGTGGCGAGCAGGGCGAAGTATAAAAAGGCGAGGGCGGTAAGGGCGTAGAAATCGGTTAGCTTAACGAGCCGTTCGGACGGCTCGGGGACAGCCAACTGGAAATATATAAAAGCCCCAATAGCAACGACTAAAGAAAACCCGAGAACAATCCTTCGAATCTGGATCAGGAGAGATGACATTCTAGCACTGACCAAAACTTAATTATATCTGGCAAGAACCCACGGGGGCGATTTCGTCTTAAGCTTGCCAAAAGAAGCCCCGAGGCAACTTCTTCGGCAAATCAAATTTGATGGCCTATAATTGATAATGCGCGAACCGTTTTTCAGCGAAACGCCGCAGGCGTTTCGCAAAATCCCAAACCGCTCCGCCTTCGTTAAAACTTCGGCGGACAGGTCGGGCGGGGCGGGAAGGAAAGGGGTTGAAGGGGAAGGGAATTCCCGCCCCGCCCTCGCGTCAAAAATTTTTAGTTCGCCGAGAAAGTTTGT
>CAYNAP010000069.1:0-4825 GCA_964395285.1 uncultured Candidatus Saccharibacteria bacterium | reverse complement strand
ATCTCCGGCGTTGCCGGAGACAAAATCGGGACAGCAGACCCGATGATACTTGGGTCTAGCTATCCTACAGGATAAGGCATCCCAGCATATCACATTGTCAGCAATACGTTTGAAGTGTAAAAGTGGGTGGGCGTATACACATGCGGGTAATTGATCCCCTCGGCGCACTTTTAGTATGATACAGTTATTAGCAAATAATTTTTTGTTTATGACTAAAGAAAGAAAAGAATGGGGAGTAGACCCGCGGGATATCGCTTATGAGCAGGAACTACGCAATGAGGATTTTGATAAGGATATGCTGGAGAAGATGAGAAGATGGGATCTAAGTGTTGATAACATCAAGGTTCATCTAGAAGATATGGATCCGGCTAAACTCACGAAGATAAAAGATTGGCTTGAAGTAAAAATAGCAAATGGCGAGAATCGTGAAGCGGGTAAGCAGCAACGGGCAAAATACTTACATGTACACGAACTTGTCGAAGATGAACTCAGGGCGCGAGAAGAAAAAAACAATAGTATAGTAACCCGCATGGGTGGCGAATATAACTGTTAGCCATCTTTGGGTTGAGAGGTTTTCAAATGGGGCAGGTGTAAGCGGCACAAAACAACCAGTGTATTAACCCCCATAGGGCACATCGTTATTTGGAGCGGAGCTTGGCGGGACCGCTTTTTTTGTTGCGTAAATTTAGCTATAATCTCTCTAATATCCAACTTCCCATTTCTAACGTCTCACCTCTCAATTTATGGACTTTCGCGCCAGCCGCCAGCTCACCATCATTGTCGTTTTCCTGATTATTGCCGCCGGGGCGGGCTTTTTAATTGTCCGTCCGTACCTTCCCAAGCCGACCTGCGCTGACAACCGTCTCAATCAGGAAGAAGAAGAAACCGATTGCGGGGGTCCGTGCATTCCTTGCGCTTTCAAACGCCAGCAGGACGTGGAAATCTTTTGGACGCGCTTTGTGAAAGTCAGAGGCAATACTTATGACGTCGCCGCTCGGGTCCTCAATCCCAACGTCAAGCTTGCCGCGGCCAAGTTTGATTATGAGTTCAAGCTTTTTGACGGCAGCGGGTTTCTGGTCGCCTCGCGGCGCGGCTCATCCTATCTTTATCCGGGAGAAACTGCGCACCTTTCCGAGGTCGGATTGATCTCCGGCCGAATGGTGGAAGAAGCGTCAATCGCTCTTAGTAATTTTGCCTGGGTGCTCCTGGATGAGCGCCGCCCGGATATAATCGCCGGCAATCGCGAGTACGCGATAGAGAGCGAGAATGGCGCGCGTTATAGTTCGGTCAAGGCTCTCATAAGCAATCGAACTCTTGGCGATGTAACCGGCGCGGAGGTGGTCGTTCTCGCTTTTGACCACCAAGGCAATATGCTCGGCGCAAACCGCACCATATTGGATACTCTCGGCGCCAATGAGTCCAAGCCGGTCAGGTTTCGCTGGCCGGATGTTTTTGCCGAAGATGTTTCGTCGCTGGTGATTGAAGCGCGCACCCGGCAAGCTATCTCTGCCGGAAACCAATGATCGCTCTTTTGCGAAAATTTTGGCGCTACGGCGACAAATTCATGACCGTTACGATCTTGAGCTTGCTGGCTTTGGGTCTGGTTGCCGTGTGGAGCTTCTCGCCGCAGTATTCCAATTTTTTCCTGCGCCAAGCCCTTTGGGCCGTTATCGGCATCGCCGTTTTTACGTTTTTTTCTTTTGTTGATTACCGCATTTTCCGCAATCACGGCGTGTTTCTTGTAATTCTGTATTTTGCCATGATCCTCATCCTCGGCGTACTGCTTGTCGCCGCGCCCGAGACGCGCGGGGTCAAAGCCTGGTTCAAAGTTGGCCGGACCGGTGTCCAGCCGGTGGAGCTCACTAAGCTCGTTCTGGTTTTGGTTTTAGCCAAGTACTTTTCGCGCCGGCACGTGGAAATCGCCCGTCTCCAGCATCTTTTGATTTCCGGACTTTACGCCGGGGTTGCGGTCATTATGGTTTTGCTGCAGCCGGACTTGGGTTCAGCCATCATTCTTATTTCAATTTGGCTCGCGGTGGTGGTTTTTTCGGGCATTAAAATAAAGCATCTCGCAACTTTTTTTCTCCTGGCCGCCGTTGTTTCCGCCTTCAGCTGGTTTTACCTTCTCGCTCCTTACCAAAAAGCGCGGATAACTTCGTTCTTAAATCCCTATTTGGATCCGCGGGGTGCGGGGTATAACGTCATCCAGTCAATGATTGCCGCGGGATCCGGGCGCTTATGGGGCAAAGGCATCGGTTACGGCACGCAGTCTCACCTCAATTTTCTTCCCGAAGCCGAAACTGATTTCATCTTCGCGGCTTTTGCCGAAGAAACGGGGTTCATCGGCACGCTTCTGCTTTTGAGCTTGTTCGGTTTCCTTTTCTGGCGGATGATTAGAATCGGCATCCAAGCCAGGGATAATTTTTCAAAACTTTATGTTCTCGGCTTCGCCGCGCTGATGTTTTCCGAAGTCTTCGTGCATATGGCCATAAACCTCGGTCTTCTGCCGGTCACCGGCATCGGTCTTCCGCTGATTTCCTACGGCGGGTCAAGCATGATAACTACCCTTGCCGGCCTAGGGATATTGCAGAGCATCCGCATTAACTCCATAGCCGAAATGGGGTAGAATGTATAACACGGATTCACGAATGATCACGAATCCGCAAATACGCCGCCGTTGTTCGTGAATTAGTGCAAATTCGTGTATTAGTGTTATATCTATGAAAGTAGTTCTTGCCGCCGATCACCGCGGCTTCAAGCTCAAAGAAGTAATTAAAAAATTCCTTGCCGCCCGCGGCCACGAGGTTGACGATGTCGGCGCGTTTGAATATAACCAAAAAGATGACTACGTTGATTTTGCCGAGAAGGCGATAAAGAAGGTTCTGAAAGAGCGCGAGAAGCGCTGCATATTGATTTGCGGTTCAGGGCACGGCGTGAACGTAGTCGCCGATAAGTTTAGGGGCATTCGCGCCGCTCTCGCTTTCAACCGGCAGGTGGCTGTTCAATCGCGCGAGCATGAAAATTCAAATGTTTTAGTTTTACCCTCGGATTGGATGGAAGAAAATATTGCCAAGGATATTGTCACCGACTGGCTGGAAACGGCGTTCAAAGGAGAAGAAAGACACTTGCGAAGGTTGAAGAAGATTGAGGAAATTGAAGATAGAAACTTCAAGTGAGTTTAATGAGTTACGCTTCGCTGCAGTTTAATGAGTTGCTGGGTTGCATAACTCATCAACTGATTAAACTCATCAACTGATCAAACTGATGGTAGAAATTATCCCCGCCGTCAACGCCGAAACTTGGCAAGAAGTCGTAACGAAAATACGGCGAGTTGAATCTTTCTCCAAATGGGTCCACATTGATGTCGCTGACGGGACCTTTACTCCGAATACCATCTGGCATAATCCGCTTGATTTGGTCGGTTTTGAAACTCCGGCCAATGTTGAAATTCACCTGATGGAAGACCGGCCAGAGGAGAGGATTGAGGCTTGGCTCATTAAGCCTGTAAAACGCATCATCGTTCACTATGAGGTCGCGCACGACCTTGATTTTATTTTCACCGAATGCTGGCGGGCAAAAATAGAAGTTGGTGTTGCGGTTAACTCCCGCACTTCTTGGACTTGCCTGAAACCGTTCATAAGCCGCGTGCACCTTTTTCAGATTTTGGCCGTCCATCCGGGCAAAGCCGGACAGGAATTTGAACGCCACAACCTCTCAAAAATAAAGCATTTGCGGACGGCTTGCCACGACTGTAATATAGAAGTGGACGGCGGCATGAACCCCAAAAACGCCGAGGATGCCGTCAAGGCTGGAGCCAACATCATTGCCTCGGCGAGCTATATTTTCAGCCATCCGAGCCCCAAGATGGCGATGAAGGAGCTTCAATCCTATTGAATCCTATTGAAGTCCGACTTCAATAGGATTCAATGAAAATTGACACTTGAGAGGTGTAAATTCTTGGCTGTGTCCCACATCCGCGACTCCAAAATTAAATTCCTCCAAAAAATGGCCAAGCGCGGCTGCTCGGCTCGAGACCTGCAGGACGAAATTTTCCGCCGGATGTCAGCTGATATGAAAATCAAACTGGTAAGCGATTTTTCAATGATGTGTTTGGAAAGGAAATTACCAGAGGGTACAAATATTCCCATGGCCCACCTGAATTTGTGGCTAAAAGCTAATATCAAAAAGGAGGCTTTTTACTATAACTAATGACGAGGGAAAATTGTTTTAAGTTTTTGGTTGATTTTGCTTGCTTCTCGTAAGATTTGATGATATCGTTTTGACATGAAGTTATCTTTTCAAGAATTCGTGGAAAAGGTTTTATCCCGCGCGAGATATGAGTACGATGATTCGGTGAAGCAGTGGGCGGCGTGGGTAGAAGGATTTCCGGGAATCTACGCGCAGGGCAAGAAAATTGAAGAAGTCCGTCAGGATCTGGCTTCAACCATTGAAGAATATGTTTTGATAAGCATCCGCGAAGGGAAGAAGGTGCCGGGTTTTGCTCTGCCTCGCAAAGCTCATGCCAAAGCCGCTTAGTCGCCGGGAGCTTATACGCAAATTACACCGGGCCGGTTTATCCGGTCCTTTTTCGAGTACTCGCCACCAATATATGCAGCATGGCAAGATGAAAATCTTTATCCCTAATCCGCACGGCAGCGATATCGGCTCCAAAATCATAAAGCGCATCCTTGTTGATATCGGCATTTCCGAAGAAGAGTTTGAAGGGCTATAATTGAGTATGTATGGTTTTGGGGGGTTAGGACTAATATTTTCAACCACCCCCGCCCGAAGATGGCAACGAAAGAATTCCAATCCTATTGAAGTC
>CAYNAP010000068.1:0-4848 GCA_964395285.1 uncultured Candidatus Saccharibacteria bacterium | reverse complement strand
GCAGGAGGAAGACCAGCGGCGGGTGGTCGTGAAATGAAAGCCGCATCCACCACGGAACGGCGAAGCGGCTTTCAGAGCTAACCGCGTTTTCGGGCAGACGATCGGTCCACTGCCACGGCGTCGGTTGCTCAATCCCGAAATCAAAATCCACCATGCCGATGGCCCGCGTGGCTAGGGACGATTCGTCGGTGATGATGTCGGCGCGGCCGAGCTTCCAGAAATAAAAAACGGCCGCAAGGGCGATTATAAAAACAATTAAACCTTTGTGGTGTTTCATTGTCTTACATGCGCTGATTCCCCCCACTAACTTTCAGGTGTTATTCGGGTGTATTTTTCAACGCTTTGCTGGCAAGGTGGCGAAGTAGTAGAGCGTATGCGATCCCAAAAGGTGTGAACTTGAGAAATGCTATTGAATCAAAACGAATAAGAGATCTATCGAGTTCGTAAAAACCCGCAAGAGCGGTAAGCCCCAACAACATAACCGAAAAGACCACAGCGCTTACCCCTCGATATCTATAATTTCCCGTAGAAGTCATAAGTGGCAGTCTGGCTGTGAATATCGCAGTCGTAAAGTAGACAAGCGCTGTTGAGAAGACGAGATATATCGCGGTTTCAGTAGAGAAATATTTTTCGGCGAGCTTAAATATAGGGTATAAAAGCATTAACAAGCTTAGATATGCCGAAAAGTATACGGATGGAGGAAAATTTTCTACACTCCTTGTCATGATTTTTATATTCCCTCCTCTTTCAACCTCTCAACCGCCTCTCTCGCCTTTTTCGAAATATGCCTCGGCGTTAGCACTTTTATTTCCACCAGCAAATCCCCTCTTCCGTAACCGCGGGCCATGGGTACGCCTTTGCCGCGCACTTTTAAAATGTCGCCCGACTCGGTGCCTTCGGGAATTTTTAATTTAATAGCGCCGTCCGGCGTGCTTATTTCCACCGAGTCGCCGAGCACGGCTTGGGTGAACTTAATCGGCAGGAGCGTAACCAAGTCGTTGCCCTGGCGATGGAAGGTTTTATCCGGTGAAACCCGGACTTTTACGAAGAGATCGCCCGGAATGCCGCCGACGCCCGAGGCTTCGCCCTTGCCGGATATTTTCAAAATCTCACCGTCTTCTGCACCTTTGGGCACGAATATTTCAATGGTCTCTTGACGCTTGATCGCGCCTTTGCCTCCGCATTCGCCGCAAACTGTTTCCGGAATTTCGCCGCGCCCTTGGCACTGCGGGCAAATCGAAATTTGACTCAACGAGCCAAGAAAAGTCCGCTGGACTTTCTCGACGCGGCCGCGGCCCTGACAGCTGGCGCATTTTTGAAGTTTGGATCTGGGTTCGGCCCCCGAACCGGCGCAATGCTCGCAGGGGCTTATTTTGTTCAGCGTAGCGCTATGGCGTCCGCCGAATATTATTTCTTCGAAGGGTATTTCGAGGTCAATTTGGATGTCGCGGCCTTTCTTAGAACGGCGCTCGCGGCCGGTGGCAGCGCCAAAGCCGAAACCGGAAAAGACATCTTCGAATATATCGCCGAAGTCAAAGTCGCCGAAGCCGCGGCCATCTTCGCCAAAACCAAAACCGCCAAAGCCGGCTCCGGGCGCCCACTCGAATCCGCCCTGCCCCGGGCTGCGGCCGCCTTCAAAAACCGTGCCGAATTGGTCGTACTGCGCGCGTTTTTTTTCATCGCCGAGAATTTGGTAGGCCTCGTTGACTTCCTTGAACTTGGCTTCACTTCCGCCTTTGTCGGGGTGGAACTGGTGGGCCAGTTTGCGGTAGGCCCGCTTGATATCATCACGCGAAGCGTTTCTCGGGACTCCTAAAACTTTGTAGTAATCTTTTGGCATTTTAGAGTCTTAATCTTTTGACATCGATGGTTTCGGTTTCTTCTGTAAGCACCCCGGCGGTCGTAAGGAATTTTAGCACAAAGGCGGTGATAAGCAATGTCAGCCAGTAGAGCGGCAAGGTAAAGGTTTTTACAGTTGCGAACACTCCGAAAGTCGCGGCTAACGGAAGATATTGCTGATAGCGGCTGGTGACTTCGTTGGCTTTTTGGTTAATTACTTCAAACAACAAATCGCCTAACTTCTCGCGGCCGGTAAGCTTTAGACCGAGACGCTGACTAAGGACTTGGCGCTGGTTGATCAATATTTCATTTACTTCTCTATCAGGCAGACTTTCGAACTTTAGCCCGCTCTTTGCGGCCTCATTCTTGGATTGTTCAAGGATGAATTCATCTACGGTCGCTTCGGGGTTGAACCCGGGCAGAACTTTGGCTAGCGGCTCCTTTAAGTAGGGCAGGATCGCGTTATAAAGAGGGCGCGGCACGATGCTCCCAAAATTCTCGTAGGTATTTATGACATAGGAAAATGCGGCAAAGAGTATAGCTAACGCGGTGAAGAAAACCGGTAAGCCCTCTTTCAGCACCTTACGCACTCTGAAGCTGACCGATTCGCGCAACTCCTTATGTATTTGGCTTACGGCGAAGAAGGCCACCGCTGTCGCGGCAAGCACAAGCAGAAGATAAACTTGATTATGCGAGAGTATAAAAAGACCGCCGCCGGCAAAGGCGATGAGCAGCGACCCGTAGCTTAGACTTTTCGAGCGTATCAAGATTGAGGTGAGCGAGAACAAAACAGCGAAGACGATAAGGCCGACTACCGGCAGGTAGTAAGTTTGAGGTTTGGCGTACTCGCTGTAAGTAAGCAAGTTTTTCAGTAGATAGGCGCTCCACAAACCAGCCCCGGCGGTCAGCAAGGATAGGATTACATCTTTCCAAGTCGGTTGGTTATACACGTTATTGATATATTAGCCGCAGGCAGGGCTAGTTTTTGTCTTCGTCTTTCTTATCTTCGAATTCGGCGTCTTTTACGTTGCCGCTTTGGCCAGAGCCGGCGTCCTTATTTTTGTCTTGCTCCTGCTTATATAGTATCTCGCCGATCTTTTGCGAAGCAATAGCCAGATCTTGCGAGGCGCGCTTGACGCTTTCGGCGTCATCGCCGTCTTTGGCTTTTTTAAGCGCTTCTACCTTGTCAGTGATTTCTTTTCTAACTTCTTCGGGAATTTTAGCTTGAGCATCGCGCAAGGCTTTTTCGGCGGTGTGCCCGGCCGGGTCGGCGGCGTTTTTTTGTTCGATCAGCTATTTTTTCTTGCGGTCCTCATCGGCGTGCATTTCGGCGTCGCGCTTCATACGCTCGATTTCTTCTTTGGAGAGGCCGGTAGAAGCTTCGATGCGTACAGATTGTTCTTTGGAAGTAGCCTTGTCTTTGGCTTTGACCGAAAGAACGCCGTTGGCGTCAATGTCGAAGGTGACTTCAACTTGCGGCATGCCGCGAGGAGAAGGGGGGATGCCATCGAGAATGAAGCGGGCCAAGGTCTTGTTGTCGGCGGCCATTTCGCGCTCGCCCTGGAGAACATGAACTTCAACCGAGGTTTGATTGTCGGCTGCGGTGGAAAAAACCTGGGTTTTGGCGGTGGGGATGGTGGTGTTTTTTTCGATCAAATGAGTCATTACGCCGCCGAGAGTTTCGATGCCAAGCGAAAGAGGCGTCACGTCGAGCAGGAGAACGTCTTTGACGTCACCCTGCATTATGCCGGCCTGCACCGCCGCACCTATGGCTACCACCTCGTCCGGGTTTATGGATTTATTCGGCTCTTTACCGAAGATCTTTCTTACCGCGTCAACCATAGCCGGCATGCGGGTTTGGCCGCCAACCAGAATCACTTCGTCAATATCCGAAATTTGGAAACCGGAATCTTTGACCACGCGCTTGGTTATTTCGATGGACTTTTCGATCATGTCGCCGACCAGCTCCTCGAGTTTGGCGCGGGTGAATTTCATCAGCAGGTGCTTGGGGCCGGAGGCATCCGAGGTTATGAACGGAATGTTCAACTCGGTTTCAACCGTGGTTGAGAGCTCGTGTTTGGCTTTTTCCGCGGTTTCTTTCAGGCGCTGGAGAGCAAGAGTATCTTTGGAAATATCAATGCCCTGATCCTTTTTGAATTCGTCGACGATCCACTTGATTATTCTTTGATCGAAATCGTCACCGCCAAGATGCGTATCGCCGCCGACGGCTTTAACCTCAACCGTATCAGCGGTTACTTCGAGCACCGAGAGATCGAACGTCCCGCCGCCGAAGTCGTAGACGACGATTTGCTCGTCCTTTTTTTTGTTGAAACCGTAAGCGAGAGCCGCGGCGGTCGGCTCGTTTAAAATGCGGCGAACTTTGAATCCGGCGATTTCGCCCGCGGCTTGGGTGGCTTTTCTTTGCGAGTCGTCAAAGTAGGCGGGAACGGTGATAACCGCTTCTTCGATTTTCTGGCCAAGTTTTTCTTCGGCATCGCGCTTAAGTTTTTGCAAAACCATGGCCGATATTTCCTCGGGGCGATAGAACTTAGCTTGCCCCGAGCTTGCCTGCAGTGAGCTTGTCGAACCTGTCGAGGGGTCACCCATTTTGATTTCTACGCCGCCGTTGCCTCCTTCTTTAATTTCATAGGGCAGCCAGCTTTTATCGCGGCCCACTTCCGGATCGGAAAACTTGCGGCCGATAAGGCGCTTGATCGAAAAGAGGGTGTTGGTATGGTTGGTCACCGCTTGGCGCTTGGCCAAAAGACCGACCAGCCGCTCGCCGGATTTTGAGATAGCGACAATAGAAGGTGTCGTGCGGTTGCCTTCTTTGTTTTCGAGCACCTTCGGCTCGCCGCCCTCTATTACCGCCATGGCCGAGTTAGTGGTACCGAGATCAATTCCGAGTATTTTTGACATATTTTTGTTGTGAGTCGCGAATTTCGTCGCTAATTACCTGGAATTTGGGTAATTGGAGAGATAATTCGGAACTCATTAGTTAAATATTAA
>CAYNAP010000067.1:0-5001 GCA_964395285.1 uncultured Candidatus Saccharibacteria bacterium | reverse complement strand
GAATACCCCGCGGTCTCTTGCCCTCCCACCAAAATTTGGTGGGAGGGTGAACCGCAGAGGTGTGCGGATTTAGATTTCGGGCCCGCATAAAAGCGGCTAAACCGGCCAGGCCGAAAAAAAGCATAAAGGCGTCAAGCATACCAAAATGACTGTGAGTTAAGAGGGCGTTATCGAGAACCAAAAGAGAACCGGCAAAGAAAGCAGAAAGTTTGGTGAATTTAAGCTCTCGGGTTAGCCAGTAGGCGGCAATGGGGATCAAAGCACCAAATAAATTGGGCAAAAAGCGAAGCGCAATATAGGGCGTGGCGCCGTAAGATTCGCCGATATTTAAAAAGTCAAATCCGGGGTGAAAACCGCGCATCCAGAGGGCGGCGGCGATGAGAATTTTGCCTAGCGGCGGATGAATATCAAAAAAATCGAATTGTCCGGTTAAATAAGTAGCGACAATTTTGCCGGTATGCACTTCGTCAAAGACAATTTCACTCGGCCACCAGATGAAAGCGAACCGGGTAAGCAAGCCGGCTAATATGATAACGAGCGGCATCCAGTTCTTTGGTAAAAATTGTATGAATTTCAGAATCTGCGATTGTTGAACCATAGGCGGAGCGGTTTTGTTGTAAGTACGCGTTTTTTATTCTACCATAACAAACAATGGTTTCTATCATATTCCCGGCGAAAAACGAGGAAAGAGTTGTTGCGGAACTGCATAAGCGTCTGGTGCGCGTAATGGGCGCGTTGGGACGACCGTACGAAATCGTCGCTGTTGACGACGGCTCAACCGACAAAACGCTTGAAAATCTAAAACAACTTGCCCCGATTAAGATTATCGCTTTGGCTAAGAACTACGGCCAAAGTATTGCCCTCGACGCCGGGATTCAAGAGGCGAAGGGAGACATCATCGTGATAACTGATGCCGACCTGCAGAACGATCCGGAGGACATACCGCGCATGATACGAAAAATCGGCGAAGGCTATGACGCGGTGGTGGGTTGGCGCAAGAGCCGCCGTGATTCATTGGGTCGGAGGATCCTTTCGCGGGCGGCTAATTGGCTGGCTCGCAAAGTAACCGGTCTTAATATTCACGATTACGCTTGCGGGCTTAAAGTATTCAGAAAACAGTTTATTGAGGGGGTGCGTTTATACGGCGAGATGCATGTTTTTCTCGCGGCGATACTTAACTTTCGAGGAGCGAAAGTTGTTGAAGTTGAAGTCAAACATCATGAAAGAGCTGTGGGCCAATCCAAACACTCTTTTACGAAAGCGGTTAAAAATATTGCCGATCTTCTTACAGTGAAGTTTCTAATGAGCACATCGCGGCCGCTGGTTATTTTTGGCGGACTCGGCGTGGCGAGCTGGCTTGTTGGTATTATCGCCGCTCTTTTGGCCATTGGCCTTAAGCTTTACCATCTGAAAAATTTTGGTCAGACTCCCTTGCCGATAATTTCATCGCTATTCGTGATTCTCGGCTTTCTTTTGGTGATGATGGGCTTGCTTGCCGAATTGATTTTGCGCGCCTATTACGAAGGCGGAAAGATAAATTTTTATACCATCCGCGACATTATCGAAAAAAAATAGCTCTCTTTTTTAGAGGAGCTATGGGCGGTTTGCGCGCCTACTGCCGAGTCTAGACAGGAGATTTGATTGCGTTGAGTTCGGCAATCATATCCTCGATATACTGACTGAAATATCTGGCGTATTTTTTTTGAAGTTTGGGGATCTGCCAGTCGTTGCCGGTTATGATTCTACGGCAATGCGTACTGCCGCAATGGCACTCCAGCACCCAGTCCGGCGACGGTTCAAGAGTGGCATAGTCGAGACAAATTTCTTCGCCAAGCGCGATGTCGCGCCAAGCATTCAGCAATTGGGGGCGCCCGTTAACGATGACCGCGTTAGGGTCGCAAGAATGGTTGATGAGGTAATCCCAATCAGGGTTAGCCCAATCACGCGGTCCGAGCCACCGGTTTGGTCCGATACAGAAAGCTAGATCGCCAAACTCGGCAGTCAGGTGACCATATGCTTCATCGCCGATGATGCATCCGCCGCTTTCGGAGATAAATTCGCCTTCTTTGAGCGGCGCCTTGGCAAACAGCCCGCGGCCACCCTTGGGACTAAGCCGAACTTCGAGCTTGGGGTTTACATGCGAACGCTTGAGCACGGTATTCTCCTTGTAAGCATGGGCTCACGCCAATGGCATTTCTCATAATAATATAAAAAAATTTGATCTTGCTTGCAACTTTTTGTTTATCCCCACACCTTCCCGAATACCCCGCGGTCTTGCCGCGGGGATGAAGGGCGGCTTAAAATCCTTCCCACGGGGTCTAATACCCCATGGGAAGGTGTGGGGATTTATTCGTCTCTAAACTGCGCTTTGTAGCCGAATTTGGAAAATACTTCAAGAATTTGCTCCGCTGATGGTTCCAGCGGATGGGTGACAACAACGCAAAACGTGCGTGATGGCCAATCGATTTTGGCGGGAAGAGCTCCAACAGCCGTGAGAGCTCTTTTTGTTTTCTCCAAACTAAAAACGTCGTGAGCGTAAACTTCTTCGAAGTTACTGATTTCGAAGCACATGACCCTCTCCGTTTTTCTTTTAAACAGTTTCACTTTAATAAATGCGCTAATTAGACAGACAGGTCGTCGTCTCGCCTGATTTACTCGACTTGGGTGGCGCAAGAATCGAACTTGCGACCTCTGTCTTATCAGGACAGCGTTCTACCACTGAACTAGCCACCCGAATAAATACAATGGTATTCTAAGCAAAAAATCGGACTTGGACAAGCCCGATTTTTTGCGGAATTGTTAATCTTCCAGCTGTTCCGATCTCTTATCCTCCGCAGCTCCGTGAGGAGCGAAGGAGAACGGCAAGAGTGTCTCCACTCTCGCTTGTCTCTGTGAGTACGGTTACCCAGCCCTTTTCGGGGCGAGGCCTCGCCTTTATGGCGGGTCAGAGACCAAACCGTTTTATCAGATATCAGATGTCAGACACCAGATATCAGACCGACCTCTTAGAGAAGAAAACCTTGAAATGCCTAAGATCGCTCTTCGACATTGGCTCAAGGTAATCGCTCGCGCGATTGACTCCCTAAAAAGGAGATGTTCCATCGACAGCTTCCGCTACCGATGCCTTGTTACGACTTAGTCCTTGTTACCGAGCTTACCGTGATCCGGCTTAAAGCCAGCCTTCGGGTACTCCCGGCTCCCCTGACTTGACGGGCGGTATCAGGATCAACGTTTTCGTTGTCCTACACCACCGGGCGAACGGTTTTCCCGTACCCTGGCGGTTTTCAGGCCTTTTTTCTTTCCATATTTGCGGTATTTTTCCCGCAGTTTCTGTATCTTCTGGAATCCGGCATCAGTGAGATGCTCTTTTCGGCGAAACATAAGAACAATCTCGCGAAATATGCGATATACTTCGCGCTTCTTCGCCTGTAATGGCGTGCGGTCGAAAAAAGGGATGAGATATCGCTCCATATCTTTGGTGCTGCCAATCTTATAGGTTACGTGCGGGTACCACCCATACCGGTCGTACGACGCATCGTAAATCTTTCCGCATCCGATTGTTTTCATGATGCGGTGAAGGATTTCATAATCGTCGGCGCGAAGCTCAATGCTGAATTGGACTCTAACTTCAATGCCGCGCTTGAGCGTTTTATGACGCCCAAATCCAACGACAAACGAACCTTCGCCGTCAACAAAACCGGCAACATATTGAGGATGAAGCAATTCTGCCTGAATTTGCTCCTTGGTGAGCGGCGCGCGGAGTCGCGGATTGCGACGCGCGATAACCGGCTCACTACTATGAGCGCTGCTGACTTCTTGCATGGTTTCAGTTTGGGTTACCCCTGACCTTATCTCGAGTATAGCAATACTACGAGAGCCATTCAAGATCTCCCATGGTAACCTTAGTCGCTCTTTCCGTATATCTCGATATCACTACACAAAGCACGCCTTCTTGCACAGAAGGATTCTCCACGTACTCGCAGGATTTCCTGCGTGCTTTGCCACAATCTGATATTCAAGCTATATGGGGCTACTTTTGCCCTTCGGTTGCCGCCTCACGGCGCACAACCCGCAATTTCGCTTCGGAATACTGTGCTTCTTCCGGCCCGATTGGTTACGGGCTAGCTTCTAAGATCGCATGGCGATCCGAGTACAAAGTTCGAGAACGTATTCACCGCGGCATAGCTGATCCGCGATTACTAGCGATTCCTACTTCATGGGGTCGAGTTGCAGACCCCAATCTGAACTGGGGCGCTTTTTGGTGCGATTGGCTCCGCCTTTCGGCTTGGCAACGCATTGTAAGCGCCATTGTTCCACGTGTGTAGCCCAGGGCATCAAAGGGCCACGCTGACCTCGCGTCATCCCCGCCTTCCTCCCCGCTCTTTGCGCGCAAGCGCAAAGAGCGAGCTACCAGCATCCAGCTAATAGCTACCAGCCATCGGAGATTTTACAAATCAATTCCCAATTACTGGAAGCCAGAAGCTGGTAGCCGGAAGCTACACTCTTTGCTAACTTTGTGAGCAAAGAGCGGGGCAGTCTCGTGTGACACTTGTAACACACGATAGGGGTTGCGTTCGTTACTCCACTGAAGGAAACAATTCACATCACGAACTGACGAGGGCCGTGCAGCACCTGTGCCGGTGTCCTTGTAGAAGTCCCGGTTTTCACCGGGGTTTCACCGGCATTTCAAGCCCTGGTGAGGTTCCTCGGTTGTCGTCGAATTGAACCACATGGACCACCGCTTGTGCGAACTCCCGTCTATTCCTTTGAGTTTTAGCCTTGCGGCCGTACTTCCCAGGCGGCAGACTTAACGCGTAAGCTTGGCCACGGAAAGGGTCGATACTTCCCACGGCTAGTCTGCATCGTTTAGGGCGTGGACTACTGGGGTATCTAATCCCATTCGCTCCCCACGCTTTCGTCTCATGAGCGTCAGGATACGTCCAGCAAACCGCCTTCGCCTCTGGTGTTCCGGTGGATATCAACGGATTTCACCCCTACACC
>CAYNAP010000066.1:0-5075 GCA_964395285.1 uncultured Candidatus Saccharibacteria bacterium | reverse complement strand
GCCTTGGCGGATGAGTTTTTGCTTCAAACCATCATCGCGGAACAAGAGTAAAATTTTTTCTGCCAAATCATTTTCGTCTTCAACGCGGGTAAACAAACCCGTCTCGCCATCGCGCAGAAAATCCGGAATACCGCCGACGTTTGTGCCGATTATCGGCAAACCGGCGGCCATGGCTTCGATGAATGAATTACCAAGTCCTTCCGAACGCGAGGCGCGCACAAAGACATCCGAAATTTTTAAATATTTAGACATATTTTTGTGCTCGATATTGCCGAGAAACAAAACCTCTTTTTCTAGGTCGAGATCTCGCGCGAGTCTTTTTAGCATCTCCTCATCTTTGCCAATGCCAAGAATCAGACACTTTATGCTCGGCGAAGATTTTTTTACTTCAGCCATAGCTTTTATCAAAATGTCCACCGAATTTTTGGGCACAAGACGAGAGGTGGTGATAACCACTTTGTCGCCCGATTTCAGTTCTAGCCCGTCACGCAACCTTTGCAATTCATCAGCCAAGTGCTCTTGGGTGAAAACTGAAACATCCACGCCATTGGGCACGACTTCAACCGGGCATTTCGCGCCGTGCCTTTTCCCAAAATCGGCCAAGAAATTCGAGATGGCCTGAATATAATCAGCCTTTCGAAAAATTTTTTTCCAGAGTGGATAATACGGTCCCACCCGTTTTAAAATATACTCCTCCGGGTCTCCTTCTTGCAGCGTCAGTAAAAATGGGACCTCCGGCGCGAGCCATTTGAAAAAGAGCGCGGCCATGCCGGCGTAAGCGGCCATCATGCCCCAGTTTAAACTATAGTTATGTCGGCGGTGTAGTTTCTTGGCGAGCCGCGCCGCTTGCAAGACGTAAAGTGCTTTGGCTACCGGTCGTCCGTAATATTCTTTTGAATTCTTTCCCCGCCCCACGCGGTATACACTTATATTGCCGATCTTTTCATAACGCGGCCATGATGAATCAAAACGATAACAAATTAGGTCAAAATCAAACCGGTCGCCAACGCGGTCAGCGACTTCCTTTATGGCAAACTCCGCCCCGCCCATAAAAGGGAGGTAGGCTAGGGAGAAAACTATTATCCGCGGTTTAGCGGGCATGACTTATCAGTATAATACTAGGGTATAATTCAGGAAACAATAGGAAGAAAACAATCGGAAGTCCCGCTTCCGACAGTCGCTGAAATTCGATATTTATAACTTAATAGATTTTAACCATCGCTATGAAAACTATAGTCACTGGAGGTGCTGGATTTATCGGCTCGCATTTAACTAACGCTCTTTTGGAGCGCGGATTTGAAGTGCACGTCGTTGACAATCTCGCTACCGGCAAGCGCGAACGGCTGTGCCCTGAAGCCGTTTTCCATAATGCCGATATCCGTGATTTACAGGCTATCGCGCCCATTTTCACCGGTGCTGAATTGGTTTTCCACACCGCGGCCCTGCCGCGCGTTCAGCCGTCAATTGAGGACCCGATCACGGCAAACGACACCAATGTGAATGGCGCGCTTAACGTCCTGGTTGCCGCGCGCGACGCCAAAGTCAAACGGGTTGTTTATTCGGCTTCGTCCTCGGCTTACGGCGACCAGGAAAAACTTCCGCTTACCGAAGACATGCCGGCCGAGCCGTTAAGTCCCTATGGCCTGCAAAAATACATCGGCGAACTTTACTGTCGGTTGTTTAATCAGATTTATGGACTTGAAACCGTATCGCTTCGCTATTTCAATGTTTACGGTCCGGGCGCATCGGGGGAAGGCGCGTATGCTCTGGTTATCGGCAAGTTCTTGGATCAGCGCCGGCGCGGCGAGCCGCTGACCATCGTTCCCGACGGAAGGCAGTCGCGCGACTTTACGCATGTCCGCGACGTGGTGCGGGCCAACATTCTTGCCGCCGAATCTCCCAAAGTCGGCCAAGGAGAAGTTATAAACATCGGCGGCGGGCATAACCATTCCGTCCTTGAAATCGCCGAGCTTATCGGCGGGCCGAGAGTTTTTATTGAACCGCGGATAGAACCCAAGCACACTCTTGCCGATATCTCTAGAGCCCGCGAACTTCTCGGCTGGGAACCGCAAGTAAAGTTTGAAGAGGGGATTACCGAACTTAAAAAGACTTTCGGTCTATTGCAATGATTTTTCAAGCTTTAATCTTGTTACAATATATTAATATATTGTAACAAGAAGCGATAAGCTTTACATTCTCTTCGAGAACGCTGCGGCTGATCGCCTCGCAGTGAAGCCGAGCTTAGCTCGGCGAAGCGGGGAAGGCCGTGGTGTGGGGGTTCACTTAGCTGCCTTTTACCGGCAAACTACCTCCCGCTTCTTTGCAGGAGCTTCAACGCCGTTTTTAACAGGATGGCGACATCAAGCGCGATCGAGCGATTTTTGATGTAATAGAGATCATACTGCAATTTTTCCGGCGCATCCTCTACCGAAGCGTCATTCTCCATATTAATCTGCGCCCATCCGGTTATCCCCGGCAGCACCAGTTCGCGCATGCGGTAAAAGGGGATTTCGCGTTCGAGCTTCGCGGCAAACTCCGGGCGCTCCGGCCGCGGGCCGACAAAAGACATTTCCCCGACAAAAACATTCCAAAGTTGCGGCAACTCGTCCAAGTACACCTTTCTTAAAAAAGTCCCTACTGGATAAGCGCGCGGGTCTTCAGTCATGTCCTTATAACCTCCCATTTTTTCAGCGCCAAGCACTTGACTGCGGAACTTTATAAAATCAAAAACTTTCCGGTTTTTGCCGACCCGCTTCTGCCGGAAGAAAATTGGCCCATCGCCTTCCCGCGCTCGCCGCTCTTTATATCCCAATACATCTTGTGGCGAAGATATTAGTATAGCCAAAGCCATCACTGGGAGAGCAATCAAAGTGGGGAGAGCCAGGATAAAAACAATAATTAAATCGAGAATTCTCTTGCCGAGATCATACTTCGGTCTTTTCATGCCGATTAAATTTTCTATAAACCATGTTTTGTTTATGAGCGAGGTCGGCACTTTCCCGGCAATCGACTCGTAGAATCGCGATAGATCAACCATGGTGACGCCGAGCGGAACCAGGCCGAACAATTCATTGGTCAACTTTTCGGTCAACTTTTCAGCGTCCTTTATTTCTTGAGTCACCACTACCCGGTTGATATCGTATTCTTCGACTAAACTCACCAAGTCGCCATTGCGCCTTATAATCGGGATATTCAGATTAGCAAAGAAACCCTGACCCATTGTCTCACCGCCGTCTATGAGACAGGCTACGGCCTTGAATCCGATCTGGGGATGCTCGGCGAGAAATTTAGTCACTTCAACCGCCTCGTCATTCATGCCGAAGAAAAGTATCCGCTCCTTGGTTCTGCGCGCGAGGACAGCGTTGTAAATAACCCGCCAGCAGGACGTAAAGAGTCCCAATGTGCCGAAAATAAAAAAGAGAGCTACCAGCGGCTTTAGGCGGAACGCTGGGATAAAGTAAAATAGGAGAATCGTAATAACCAGGTTAAAAACAAAAGCCTTGGCCAGTTTCTCGAAAAAGCGCGGCTCGTTTTTTGCTGATTTTAGGTCGTAAAGGCCGAAAATTAAAAACCCGGCCAGCCAAAGAGTAATTAGAAAAGGGGAAGCAAATGCATAAAGTTTAATCAAAAACGGTTCAGGCACCCCGCCGTAGCGCAAAAAAAGTGCTATCGCCAAGGCGATCACCGAAACAGCAACATCACCCAAAACAAGAACTATTTTTTTGCGAGGCAAGGACGTGAACGGCATCTTTTTTGTCTTTCCTTCGATCTTAGTTACCGTGGCCAACCCCGAGCTCGATAAACCGCGGACGTTTTCTCGACCATCGAGTTAAGACCAAAGCGCTCCATAATTTTCTTCTCGGACTTTACGCTAAACTGCTCCTTGAGTTTTAGGTCATCCATAAGCTTTAGTATCGGTTCGACTACGGCGCCGCTATCGCCCGGCGGGATGAGTATCCCATTCTCACCGTCATCAATCAAGTCCTGCGCTCCGCCGACCGATGTGGCTATAATCGGAATCCCGGCCAGCATCGCTTCCATTATGGCATAAGGTAATCCTTCTTTTAGAGAGGTTGATAAAAATACATCAAACCCTTTCAGCAGACGGTAAGCTTCGGGCAAAAATCCCGTGAGAAAAACTTTTTCGCCTAACCCAAAAGTTTTTATCTGATCTTCCAGCAGGGCCCGGTCTTCGCCCTCGCCGATTATAACTCCTTTTACGTCTAAATCACTCCTCCTTTGTGTTAGCTTGTTAAGTCCCCGAACGAAGTAACTAAGGCCTTTATTTTTCGTCAGTTCGGCTATCGTACCTACCAAGTAGGTTTTCTCGTTTACGTCCTTGCCGGCTTTTTCCGTGATATAACCCCGGGCATCATCGCGGCTTAGAAAGTTTAACGGCCCGACTCCGTTAGGTATAAGCTCTAACTTTTTTACAGGGATAAACCTTCGGGCTGTTAGATAGTCAGCTTTGTTTATAGTTATTATCTTGTCTTGAAATAGAGCTGCGAGCCAGCTCAAAAAAACAATGATGGCTTTCTGCCGCCATGGCCGCCGCTCGTTAAAGGCCCAGCCGTGCACGGTAAAAACCACCCAAGGTTTGTGACCAGTTTTTATTCCCGCGAGCTTGGCCGCTATAGCGCCTAATCCCCCTACCTTGGAACTGTTAAGGTGAACTACATCCGGTTTTTCGCTTACAAAAAGACGAAGCATGGCGCTGAATGCCTTAAGCTCTTTTACTGGTTTTATATCCCTGAAAAGCTGGTAAAGCGTTACGACTCTTATGTTGGCGTTTCTCAATTTTTCAGCCATTAGTCCGCCTTCTCCCCCCGTAACGGCTAAAACATCGAACTGATCAGGAGGTAAGTTTTTGGCGAGGTCATAAACGTAACGCTGTGCGCCACCCCATGAGGATTTAGTTACTGCGTAAATAACTTTGATTTTTGACATTTATTTAGTTCTCTGCGCAGGAAGTCGAACCTTATAAAGTATTACCAACCGTAGGCGCTTATCGTCTCTTAGCGTTTATCCCCACACCTTCCCGAATACCCCGCGGTCTCTTGCCCTCCCACCAAAAT
>CAYNAP010000065.1:0-5094 GCA_964395285.1 uncultured Candidatus Saccharibacteria bacterium | reverse complement strand
CAGATGTGCTCATCGCCACAACAGCCAGGCCCTGACGACAAGTCCTTTCCAGCGACATATTTACTTGAAGATTCTTTTTAGTTCGTCTTTAATATACTTGTCAGCCAGTACCTTGCCGCGGTATTTTGGGGTCCAGACCACATGATACTCGCAGATATAAGTACAACGGCTGAGCTGGTACAACCTTCGGTTGACCATAGTTAGAATCACCTTGGTTATGTTTGTTCGACCAAGGTGATTTTATCAAAGGTTTCCGCGCTACGCTTTAAACGCACACACCGGCTAAAGCCGGTGGGTTTTCATATAATAACCAAAGATGTCTTGCGCGGGGTGGGATTGTGGTATCATCGAACCAGATGCGCACGTAACCAAGATCCGAAAATCATTATCGAAAAGAAATGAAAAAACTCATCATTTTTAATGTCGTCATTGTGGCTATCGTTGGCGTTGCCTTTTCTTTCCAGAAATATAGAACCGCTAGCGTCACCGCAAAAATATATGTTGCCGTCGAAGGCGACGGGAGCATCGCCGTCATCAATCCCGCAACAAGAAAAAAAATACGCAGTATTGAACTTAAAATAGAACATGAGGGAGGCGTTTTGCCTTTCTTCCCTCACAATGTCCAGATCGCGCCTGACGGCGAAACGGTATGGGTTGCGGCCAATGCCGGTAAGCATGGAGGCCACTCGCGGTTGGGTATTAAGGCGGCTCTTGCTCATGGTGAAGCCGAAGCCGGCGATGATGCCGACCAAGTTATTGTCATCAGCGCGAAAACCGACCGCGTAGCTAAGCGTATACCCATTGGCAAAGGCATCCAACTCGCCCATGTCGTCTTGACCCCCGACAGCACCCGCGCCTACGTTACCGCACAAAAAGAAGGAGTGATCTACAAGATCAACACGGCGACTTACATTATTGAGAAAGAAATAATAGCGCCTCAAGCGAGCGAGCCGCACGGCCTTCGCATCGCGCCCGACGGATCCAAAGCGTATATCGCCATGCTCACAGGCCAAGCCCTCGGCGTTTTGGACTTGAAAACCGACAAGCTCGATACAATTCCGCTTGACGGCCAGGCGGTGCAAACCGGCGTAACGCCCGATGGAAAATTCGTCGTGGCCTCGCTCTACGACACAAGGAAGCTTGCGGTTTATGATGTCAACTCGCGCTCTGTGTCTTACATTTCTCTGCCGCCCGACGCTAAAGGACCGATCCAAATGTATCCCACGCCCGATTCGCGGTTCGTGTATCTAGCCGATCAAGGCTATTACTTCGACCAACCGACAAGCAAGAAGGTCTATAAAATCGACTTGGAGGCGGGCAAAGTCGCTAAGACCATAACCGCCGGCAACGCGCCGCACGGCGTCGTCGTATCAGATGACGGAAAGTTTGCCTACATCACAAATCTTTTAAGCGGCGATGTTTCGGTAATAGACACCGCTCGCGACGAAGAGGTGGCGCGCATTCCGGTTGGCAAAGAGCCGAATGGCATAAGTTTTTGGCAAAGAAAGTGAGCAGTCGTCTTATAAAAGCCGTGAAACGCTTAGGGCTAGTTCTCGGCAAGAACCTCTTGGTCATAACTGCCCATCCCGACGACGAGTCGTATCTTGCCGGCGGAACGATTTATCAGAACTGCAAGGCCGGCGGCAAGACCACGCTGATTTGCGCATCACAAGGCGAAAAAGGGACTTCCAAACTTAAAAAGCCGGTCGCGCCGCAAGCGCTGAAGGCCCTACGCCGAAAAGAGCTTACCGCCGCCGCAAAAATAATCGGTGTCCATAAACTCATCCACCTCGATTTTCCCGATGGCGCCATCGCCGCGCACCAAAAAGAACTTTTCAAACAGTGTCTCAAAGCCACAGAAAAATCCAGGCCCGATCTCGTCATCAGCTTTAACGAATACGGATCAAACGGCCATCATGATCACATTGCTGTGGGCAAAGTCGCCTCACAACTGGCTAAAAAATTAAAGGTGCCCTTCGCCGCCTCGACTTTTTCGCCGAAAGTAGCCGGAAATATTTTAAACTGGATGAGAAGGAGAAGAAAAGCCAAGCACTATATAGTGATAACATCGCCATCAGAGCTCCCAACATAAGAATAGCTCTGGCGAGGTCAGACATAAAGTTAAAAGCGCTCCTCGCTCATAAGTCGCAGATGCCGGGCGGCAACCCGTTCCACAGCTTCCCAAAATACGCGGCAAGGGAGATGCTTAAGGCAGAATACTTCACCGTCTAGCGTCGAAGGCGGATAAAAGCAACAACCATAAAGCGTTATGAATGCTAAAGACATAACTTACTACGGCAATTACGAAGTCGGCAAAGCCATCGAAGGCCTTGCCGACGAACACTGGACCAAGCCGGGAGTAACCACCCTATGGTCAATAAAAGATACGCTGGCCCATCTCGCGTCGTACGAGCGCTTGCTTGAAGATGCCCTGCTTTTTGTGGTTCATCCCGGCACGCCTACGCCCACACTCGATACGATGAACGCCGACCAGGAAAAATTCAACGACATCGAAGTCGGCAAACGCAAAGATAAATCGCGCCAAGAAATTTTAGATGAATACAGCCAAACCTATGAACGGGTAGCAAAACTCGTTGACGAACTAGGAGCGGATAAACTCCGCGAAACTGGCACCATCCCGTGGTATGGCTCCGACTACTCGCTCGACGACTTCATCGTTTACGCCTCCTACGGCCACAAACGCGAGCACGCGGGGCAGATAAAGGGTTTTCGCAAAAGATTGGGAATTTAGACACCTGCTCGACCGGTGGCCGATCAGCTTGCCATCTTGGAAGCAAGCGGCCGCGCTCGCCTTTGCCGAGAAAAATGAACAAACCAAAAACATGAATAACCGCCGAACGGCATTAATCACTGGGGGTTCGAGCGGCATCGGGCTAGAACTTGCCAAACTTTTTGCCAAAGACGGCTACGTCTTGGTTTTGGTTGCCTCGGAAATAGGCCAACTTAACAAAGCGGCCAAAGTAATTGAAAAGGAACACGGTGTCACAGTGCGCGTCATCGCCAAGGATTTATCGCGGCACGGCGCAGCCGCAGAAATTTTTAACGAACTGCAGGCGGCCGGAGTGCAGGTAGACGCTTTGGTCAACGACGCCGGTTCCGGCCTCGGCGGGGAATTCGCCAACCTGCCGCTGGAAGAACAGATTCAAACGATAGAACTAAATGTCCGAGCGCTGACCGAATTTTCATGGCTCTTTTTGCGGCCAATGATCGCTCGCCAGCGCGGTGAAATTTTGAATGTCGCCTCAGTAGCTGGGTTTCAACCGGGGCCGTTGATGGCCGTCTACTACGCCACTAAAGCTTACACCATTTCATTTTCTGAAGCGCTGCACTACGAACTTAGGAACAGCGGCATTGCTGTGACTACGCTTTGCCCGGGCCCCACCCGCACTGCTTTCAGCCCACGGGCTAAAATGGAGAACTCGCGGATGTTCAGCCATCCGTTGTTAATGGAGCCCGCAACTGTTGCGCTCGAGGGTTACCGGGGGCTGAAAGCCGGACGGATGCTCGTTATCACCGGAGTCCGAAACAAGCTAATCAGCTTCCTATCGCGCATCGCGCCGCAAAAAGTTGTTCTCGCTGTTGTCAACTGGCTTCATCACAGCAGGTAAATCTAACTAAAAGACGTTTAGCTCATCTCGCTTCTTACGAACGCTTGCTTGAAGACGCCTTAAATTTTGTGGCTCGCCCCGGCATGCCGACGCCGACCCTTGATCAGATGAACGCCAACTACGAAAAGTTCAACGATATCGAAGTTGGCAAACGGAAGAACAAATCATGCCAAGAGATTTTAGATGAATATAATCAAACTTACGATCGAGTAACAAAACTCATCGAAGAAATCGGGCCGGATAAACTTCGCGAAGTCGGCACTATCCTATGGTACAGCGAAGGTTATTCTCTCGATGATTCCATTGTCTACGCTTCCTACGGTCATAAACGTGAACATGTCGGCCAGATAAAAATCTTTCGGAAAAAAGAGCTAAAGTCCTAAGAATCCATGCCAGCCGCAAACAAAGCCGCTAACGCGGCTTTTAAGTTTTCCACAGATTTTTACCTTGACCCAGAATATATAGTCGGGTTAGGATGGAAACATGAAAAGTGCTGTAACCGAGCGACAAAAACAACTCCTGTCGGTTATTTATCAGTACCTCAAAGATGTTGGCTACCCTCCAACAATTGCTGAAATGCGCGAGCGCCTTGACGTTTCATCCAACCAATCGGTGCTCGACTTGTTAAAAAAGCTTGAAGACAAAGCGGTTATCAAAAAAGGCGGTTCAACTGCGCGCAGTATTGCCATTCTGCCTTTGGGTTATGAAATTCTGGGCGAACCCACTCTAGCGGCTTTTCTTGGCGTCACCAGCGCCGGTGTGCCGATTGATGCAGTGGAGATATCCGGCGAATGGCGAGCAGTCTCACCCGAAATCGCGCGTTTGGATCAAGAGGTATTCATGCTTAAGGTCTCGGGCGACTCAATGATCAACGCCGGCATCAATGACGGCGACGCGGTACTCGTCCAGACGAAAAAGGAATTTGTGACCCGCGAGATTGTCTATGCGGAAATCAACGGAGAAGGAACCATCAAGCGATTTATCTCCGAAGACAAGCCCCCCTATGTCTATCTCCAGCCGGAAAACCCCAAATACGATAAAATTGTTTTTACGGAAGAAGTCGAACTTAGGGGCAAAGTAATATCGGTTTTTAAGAATAATCAGTGGCTACCGGCAAAATAACTATGGTGACGAAAAAACCAAACCGCGCCGAAGAAGTGATTGGAAAAATTTTCCGCGATTCGGAAATGGCTTTTGGCCTGAAAGAATTTGAAGGCCTAGACATATACCAGGCGCTTGAAATAACCGAGGAAGAACGCGGCCGTTATTTCGTCAAGGACCTGAAATCCGGCAAGCCGCGCTTCGTCTACGACGAGAAAAAGGGAACAGGCAAACCGGAGGAAATCGTGCGCCAACTTTGGATACGCAAACTGCAGATACACTACAAATATCCGCTGGACCGGATAGAAATCGAGAAAAGCGTACACTTCGGACGCGAGGTTCATGCCAAGGCAGTTGATATCGT
>CAYNAP010000064.1:0-5242 GCA_964395285.1 uncultured Candidatus Saccharibacteria bacterium | reverse complement strand
CCACGCCGACCTCAACCACCGAAGTAGAAACAAGAATATCAAGTTCGTGGTTTTTGAATTTCCTCATCACTGTTTCCTTATCCTTGGGTTTCAATTTGCCATGGACGATGCCGATGCGAAGATAGGGGAAAACCTCCTCGGATAGTTTTTTATACTCCACTTTAGCGGACTTTACGTCATCCCAGTCGGATGCACGCGCCGGTACGAAAAGTCCGCTGGCCGCCCTAGTTGCCTTAACTTCTTCCGGATCTTCAATCCGTGGGCAAATAACAAACACTTGTCCGCCCCCTCTCACTTCTTCACGAACAAACTCATAAGTTTTTTCCCGATCCTTCGGCGCCACTATTTTTGTATCAACTGGCTGGCGGCCGGGCGGCATTTCATCAAGAACGGTTAAATCGAGGTCGCCGTAAATGGTCAGCGCCAAAGTCCGGGGAATTGGCGTAGCACTCATGCTTAAAAAATGCGGTTTCAAACCTTTTGTAGCTCCTGCTCTTTGCCCGACGCCGAACCTATGCTGCTCGTCAACAACGACAAAAGCCAGTTTTTTAAATCTAACCCGGTCTTCAATCAGCGCGTGCGTGCCGATGAGGATTTGTATTTCGCCGTTCGCGCACCATTTCAACAGCTGATTTTTGGAAGTGTGCGTTGAATTTTTTGGGTTGACCTTGGAAGGGAATTTTCTTGCCTCCGATGAAGTCAAAAGGCCGATGCGGATTTTGAACGCGGCAAAACGTCTTATGAACTCTTCGAAGTGCTGGCGGGCGAGGATTTCGGTCGGAGCCATGTAAGCGGCCTGAAAACCGCCCGCAACCGCGTTAAGCGCGGCGGCTGCGGCAACCAAAGTTTTCCCCGAGCCGACATCGCCTTCCAGCAATCGCGCCATCGGATGCGATTTTCGGAAGTCCTGAAGTATTTGCCAGATAGCTTTCTTTTGAGCGCCAGTCAAAAGGAAGGGCAAAGACGCGGTAAAACGCTTTATTAAGTCGGCATCGGCTTCAATAACAAATGATTTCTCCTTTTCGAGCTTTTTCCGAAGGCGCTGGCGGTTTAACTGAATCAAAAAAATCTCTTCAAAAGAAAATCGTTTCCTCGCCGCTTCGGCTTCGCCGAGGTTTTTAGGAAAATGAATCGCCCTTAAAGCGCGGTCCAAATGGGGCAGATGATACTTCGCCAGCACTTCCTCCGGCAATATTTCCGGCTTTACCTTCGCAAATTCGTCAAGGTGGCGCTGGATTTGATAGCGGATCCAGCGAGAAGTTATACCGTAACTTTCCGGGTAGATCGGCAAAAGCGCATTTGAAAAGGTCATAGCCACATCGCCACCAGAAACCGGTTCATAAAGAGGGTTAGTCATCACTATCCCAGATTTTGCCCGCGACACCTTCCCCGAAAATCGTGCCCTCGCACCCGGCTTTAAAATATTCGCGACATACGGCTGGTTAAACCACACTACGCCCAAAAGCCCGGTTTCGTCTTTAACCACGCCATCGGCCACGCGCAGTTTTTTCTTCCATGTCTTTTCGGCTTTTAGCATAACCACTTCGGCGATTATGGTTGCCTTTTCGCCTTCAGTCAGATCACGGATTTTCTTCACATCGCCAATTTGCTCGTAGCGCGCCGGAAAATGAAACAAAAGATCACGCACGGTCTTTATACCGAGCTTGGTTAAGGCCATTTTCTGTCGCGGCGTTACCCGCGCCGCGTTTTCAATCGGAATTTCGGGATTCATAACATAAAGAAACTATCTTGCGCGGTGCATCCGAGTTCCCCCCCACCCCACAGCCCCGCACTCTCATAGCCCGGGTTATGGTTCATAACTTAACGCTTAACTTAATATAACTGCAGCGCAAAATCCGGAAATAGATACGATCGTATCTATATCCGGAATTTGTGTTGGAGGTGCGGGGCGTTATCAATGTAGTCAGCAACGATCAGTCGCACGAACGACCTCGCCTGATAGAACTCAATTAGGAAATCAATCTCATCGCAGCAATCGAACGGATGGACAAAAACGCTTTTTTGCAATTCACGGCATCCTATCTGGAGAAGGTGATAGCGCAAAGCATCACGCATTTTCCGGCGACTCTCGGGCACGTCGAAAAGAATGACTCGCCACTTTTTGTCCCATACTTTAGGCTTAGCTACTTTCATTTCGTCAATCTTGTAAGTCAGGGCTTTTCTCTTGCCTTCTTGGGTCAGAATTATTGTTGTCGAACCATCAGCGTTATCACGAGCATCTATTAGTTTGGATTGATATAGGCGCCGAATGGAATCGCGCATGGCCTCGGCTTGTATTTTTTGCCACTCCTTGCCGGCTCGTTTCAGAACTTTAAAGCATATCAGCGGTGAGCCGCTCAACGCCAAAGCGATTCCGGTTTCAAGAAGCAGTAATACTTTCCTCTGGTTTTTGCCGATAGCTGGCATATTTGGATAATATCACCCCACCCACAATCCGGAAATAGCTACGATCGTAGCTATTTCCGGATTGTGGGTTTGGCGCCCGTGGGGATCTAATAGCGAATGTACTTGTCCCAGATCATTTCATGGATGGAGGCGATGGATTGGGCGACGTAAGAGTTGTCTATCAAGATAGCAAATGGTTTTTTCTGATATTCGAAAGTTATGGTCATGTTGTCCGATACGGCAATATTGGCACGAAACGGGTACTCGTCGGAGGAGATGATTATTAGCTCGCGCAGTTCTTCCTTCGCTCTTGCAACGCGATTTTTGTACCACCCCGTTGACTCCCGGTTGCCGATAACAATGAGCTTATTGGTCTTTTTAGACTTAAGCCGTCCCGCGACTATTTCGTCGCCGAAGTCAGTTCCGAGATACTGGTAAGTGTCCGCATTTTCGAATTGCCGGTAATTCCCCTTGCTTCCCTTGAAAAATTCCCTGATAGCGGTTTTTATGCCGGCAATACCGCTATACCATCGGATCTGCAGATCTTTTTCAGGAGAAGAAATCTGCTGGAGGAGCGACTTGGATAATTCTTCCAGTCCGGCTTTTTTTCGCTCAATGAGCCGCGGAAGTTCCTGCGGATTGGAGGCATAGTATTTTATTCGTTTACCCTCTTGTTGCTTCTCAAGCAGTCCTTGCGCCGAGAGTTCAACAATCGGCTTAGTCATAACCGTCCGGGCAAGTCCCGCGTCTCTCGCAAGTTCGGTGAGCGTTCCTCCGCCGTTTTCAAGAGCAGCCAAATAAATTTTGGCGGAATTCGCCGAAAGCCCGAGCGATATTTTCAATTTTTCGATGTTTTCTGTCGTAGGCATAAAGCCATCATAGCATATATGTACTTATTTTGTACACAATATTTTATACTAAAACACCTTGGATACTTGATTTTACAAGTTTTACCTAAAATTTAGCACTTTATATATTGACTTTACTGTAGAATTATGCGATAATGTTTGCAGAAAAGATGTTTGCCGCGGACAGCTCCGAAGTAGGGGATCCAGCTGGGTTCACTAAACACTTTGACTTTAGGCGTAGTAATGCGAAACAACCCACACAAGGAGGGGACAATGGCAACCCGTAAGTCCGGCGCTAAAAAGCCAGGGAGTAGCGACAAGGCGAAGGAAGTGCAGAGCGGGGGCATTCCGAAAGTCCTGTTGCTCGAGGATGAGCCTTACTTCCACGCCGAGCTCAAGGAGGAACTCGAGAAGCGGGTTACCGTTCTCGGCGCTTTCAGTGTTGAAGAAGCCGAGGCGCATTTCGCGGCCAATCCCGATATCGCTTTCATAGCCGTTGACGGCTCTGTGCCGATGGAGTCCGGCGGGGCCATTGACGCGGCATTCTCCTTGCTTTTTGTCAGCAAGGCGAGGAGAGAACTCGATTTTTCCGGCATTATGATCGCCATCTCGTCATCCGGCGAGGTCAGCGAAATGCTGGTTTGCGCCGGGTGCGACCTTGCGACTGGCAAGTTCGAGATGCCGGAGTTGATTTTCAAGATCGTCGCGTCGATGGGCCAGTGCGGCGAGAGAGGGATTGACTGGTCAAGGCATCGTAATTGGCTGAAATGGCTTGGCGAGGATGGTCAAGCCGCCTGCCCCCACTGTAACAGCCGGGAAGTTGAGGTTACGAGTATCGGGGCTTTCGCCACAACTTTGGAGGTGTTGCGCTGCAAGTCCTGCCGCGCAACCACCATCAGCAGCTGATCTGAGAAAAGCCTCAGCTTCTCCTCAACAAGGTGAAGCTCAAGGGCGAAAGAGGGATGCGATGACGAAGACAGAACTGCAGGAACTCGGCGCGGTCCTCGGCTTTGCGGCCGAGCGATGCCGGGCGGCTGCCAACGGGTCACCAGAGCAAGGCCCCGTCGGCTCTCCCGACGATCTCCCCGATCTTATCGCTCACTTTGTGGTGACCAAGAAAATCGGGTCGCTCCGCGAGTGGCTGGAGGGACTGAAGAAAGAGATCGTCGCCCGTGTCATCGCCGCGAGCGCGCCGTCGTCGGAGGAGCTTGCGGCCATGGTGGGCTTTCCCACGCCGGAAGCCGCCCGGGCCTACCTCTGCCGAAACGGCCTTACCTTGCGCGGGAACGGGAAGACAGGAATGAAGTAACCGCGCTATACACTCAAGCCGCCGAGAGAAGATATCTCGGCGGTTTTTTGCTGAACGCAAAACACGGCCCTACATTTCGGCGAGGGAAAAATTTTGCCTACATAAGCTTTCTAGGCAAAGCCGGATGACTAGCGAGGATTAGAGGAGGGAACTGATAATCGGACCGAATGTCAGTTAGATCCGTTACGTCGTATGGTTTGCCTTTTTACGTTCCTAGCCCGCGGCGTCCGGCCAAAGTTACGGGGCGATCTATGGCCCGATCCGTTACCATCAAATTTAGATGGTTTGTCTGGAACTTTGCCAGCCACAGCAGTGTCCGAATCGTCTAGCTCGGTTTCCTCGCCAGTGTGATCGTGGACGTCTACTGTATTCTCAGCAAGGTCGCCGGCCGTTAAGTGCGGATCAAGCCTCGGTTCCTTTATCTCGCTAAACTCCTGGTTTACTCCGTAATTTTCTTCACTATCTTCATCCTCGCCATCAGCTTCTTCACGAGCAATCAACCGTTCCAACTGATCAGGCGCAGGCGATGGTATATTACCAGTCGGCACATACTCCTGTCTTTTGCCTTTTTTACCCGGAGTTCTTCTTCTCTCGGCCAGTCTCCTTGCCTCATCAGTTTCTTCCTCCGGCCCGGGCAGGCCGCTGTCGTGATAGCCAAATTCTTTTTCGCGCATAGTTT
>CAYNAP010000063.1:0-5602 GCA_964395285.1 uncultured Candidatus Saccharibacteria bacterium | reverse complement strand
TCCCGCCGACTGCGAACCATCCCTTTGCATTTTTTTGTTTGAAGAGAAGCGGCAGAAGGTAGAGCGCGGGAAAAAACTTGGCCGCGGCGGCAAGGGCGAGAGAAGCCGCCGCTAGCCAATCGCGCTCTTTCCTGATAGCAATAAAAGCGAGGACTACGAAGAATATGGCGATGATGTCCCAGTTATAGTTGAGGAATACGAGCATCGAAGGCGCGAGAATCCAGTGCCAAAGCAGACTATGGTTGCTGTCGCGGCCTCGCGTCATACGATACAGCAGCCACGTGGTTAGCGTGCCGATGGCGGCAAGGGCGGCCGAGCTTGCAAGATAATATCCGCCGAGCGTTCGGCCAACGACTTTCATAAGCCGGATAAACGCGGCAATAATCACTGGATACTCGATTGGCTGGTTCGCATAAGGCGATCCGGGGGCGAGCTTGAGATAAAAAACGGCAACGTCGCTATAGCCGATTGACCAGGGGAGGAGTTTTAAAATGGGGAGCCCGTGAAATGCAGTTGCGACAAGTGCTGCCGCGATAAAAATCCCGATCAGCCACGGGAGTTTTTGAGTCATACCGAAAGCATAGCATCCGCTACCGGCTTGTTGCAGAAATTTTTTTGTTTATCGCCAATATCTCTGCATGCACTGCATACAAGCGAGCGGGTATTTTGGATAAATTATCAATTTGGAAGCTAATCTTCCAACCGACAGATTTTTGAGTGCGCGATGCAGGGATCGGACCTGCGGCCTTACGGATGTGAACCGTACGCTCTACCACTGAGCTAATCGCGCGTTAAATCTAACGGAGTAAATGAAGCGAACGCTCTTCCGGGGCATGGTGCCGTGCTGCGCCTTGCGGCGCATGCTCGCAATGCCCGTCAAAAGCAAAAACTTTTGCTTTTGACCCATTGAGCTAATTGCCCGTAAAGGTGGGAGGTGAATTATGGAGGTTCAACCTCCATAATTTGCAAATTTATATAAAGGAAATCGAGGATTCTCGATAACTAAGTCACCGGTACTCGATTTCGCAATCGCGCACAGCGCGAGCGAAATCGGGACTCTAACCAGCTGAACTAATTGCCCCTTTTCCCTCAAACTACCATAAAGTTTTTATTTTTCAAGGTTCGCGTTGCCTGAATTATATGGTTCAGTGAAAGCAGAAGATGCTCGTTTGCGAGGAGGGCATAATGGTCAAGCAAAAGAGGCCGAAATATCAAAAGCCGGCCAAGGAGTTAAGGCGCGGCAGGGCAAGCGATGCCCAATCACTGCTCGGGGCGCCGTCACGACAGGAAATACTGGCCGATGCAGCCAGGGCGGATCTTGATTCGCTTAAACCATATCAGAGGGCCGACATAATCCAAGGATCGTCGTTGTTGATCTTAGCGTCAGTGGAACATCTACCCATCGCTGATTACTGGTTTAAGAGAGAACGTATGCCAACATGCCGACGGGTTCTGCATACTGGAGAAAACCCGCCGCCTAAACCGGTTAGGCTGATTGATTGGCGGAAGCGGCAGTTGAAACTACCCCTGAAAAGACGGGGGAAGATGAGGAAATGAGTTTTAGTCACAGTGAAATGAGCTGTGGCTATTTTTTTGAACCTTCTAATTACGCAGAGCCCCACCTTCCAGGGGGCGGGTGGGTTTGCTTTCTAGGATATCTTGGGAAAGTTCTCGATCCCTAGGCCTAAAGGCCGGGATGGCGGCCTAACAGGCCTAGCCACAAGCTCGAACAATAATTCGACGCAGCTTACCATTTGTTATGCGGCGCGGCCGAGCTCGGCCGCGCCGCAGCGGAGCCTCACGGACAACCTGTCCAGAGTCATATAGAGTCATATAGAAAGATCTGCCGCGACTTGCCCTGAGCCGCGTCGAAGGGTCAAAAACTATAAGCCGAGTTTGTTAATTACTTTCTCGTGCGGAAATTCCAAAATATCGCGGACAAAGCGATCGTACATATCCATGCGATATTTGAATTCTTGCGAAGACATGGCGACGTAATCCAATTCCTTGCCGACTTCCGACTCCAACCATTGAATAAAAGATTTCATGCGCGGTTTTCTGAAACCGTCACCGACCAAAAGCAGGTCAACCCGCGAAGTCGGATTATCAATGAAAACGCCGGCAAGAATGGCAAGCTTGATATTGCCGAGCCGCTTTATTTTCGACGCGAGTTGGCCTTTGGCGTGGGGCGCGGACTTAAGCATCAGCATCCTCAATTCGGCGAAAAGAGGGAATTCTTTATTGGCGAAAAATATCAGAAAACTTGCCAAAGCGGCTTTTTTAGGAGAGCTTCCATCGCGAGGTAAAGTTATGGTTTTGGATTGAGCCGTCTTAACTATACCCAATTTGACCAGACGCCGGATCTCGCTTGAAAATTGCCGGGTTTGGATCTTGGCCTGACGTATTATATCCGGGCTCGAAAATTGCGAGTCGGGATTCATCAAAAAAAGCTTCAAAAGCTTGGCACGCACCGATGATTCGAAAAGCTTCTCGACGGTATCCATGTATTTTTACGAAGCCGGATCGAGAATGGACCCTCCGGCCTAAATTAACCCGTTTTTGACAAATGCCGAGCGCTGTTTTAAAAATATACTGGGCCGACAGCCGAACTGCCCACGCTTCGTATCCCGCGGCGTGGATATACTAGCATAAAAATCACAAGCAAACAAGCAACCACTCTCGATTTAACGGTTAAAGAAATATATAATTTGAGTAAATGAACCAAGCGAACTTTCTGCCAAATATATTAATAGAAGCTGCGATTCTTTTCTTTATTTTGATGGTTCTCGGCCTCGGCGCGGCAACTTTTCTGCACGCCAATGCCGGCAGGCCGCTAGATCGGAATTATAGCTTGCCTACTGATTCCGGGAAAATCGTCATGCGCGAAGTGCCTATAGCCCAAGGTGAAACAATTAGCAAGAATATAAGTGGGGCCGAAGGGGATTTGGAAACGGCGGCCGCGGAAGTTCTGCCGCCATATGTTTTCCTGAAAGTCCCGTTTTCCTCCCAAGCGCCTTGGGGCGATTGGTCGGAACCGTTTCAGGGCGCCTGTGAGGAAACTTCAGTGCTGATGAGCATTGCCTGGGCGCGAAATTGGGAGCTAGACCCTGAAATAGCCAACCGGGAAATTCTTGCCCAAGTGGCATTCGAGGACAAAAACTTCGGTTATAGCTACGACACTTCGCTCGCCGATACGCTGAAAATTTTCACCGAATACTACAACTACGATAAAGTTAAAGTCGTTTACGGCATAGAGCCGGGAGACATTAAACGGGAGTTGGCCAGAGGCAACTTGGTTATCCTGCCTCTGGCCGGCAAACTATTAGGCAACCCTTATTTTCGAGCCGCGCCGAAATATCATATGCTGGTGGTGCGCGGTTATGACGATGTGGCCCAAAAATTTATAACCAACGAACCGGGCACGGCCATGGGCGAAGGCTACGGCTATAGTTACGAAACATTATATAATGCCGTTCACGACTGGCCGGGCGTAAATCAAGATATCATGACGGGAGAAAAAAGAATGATTGTTGTGTCTAAGGGGAGTGAAAAACAAAGCTTTTAGGAGCAAAAGCCAACTAGCAGAAAGAGCATTCTCGGTAAGCAAGGCAATCAATTTATGAAGCCGGGTCTTATATTTTTGACCGTAGTTTTGGTTATCGCAGGTTTTTTTATTTTCGACTATTACCGGCCGGCGGAAACAGTTGTGGTCAGCTCGGAAAATATTGATTCGATAACCGACAGCGCTTCGGCGGCAGCGGCTAAAGACGAGAAGAGTTTGGAAGAGCGGGTGCGCGAAGCCAAGGAAAAGTCAGCGCAAGTTAAGGGAGTTTACATGACCTCCATCGTGGCTAATGGCTCCGGCCGCGCGGCAGAAAAATTGAGAAAGGATATTGAAGATTTGCTTGATACCACCGAGTTAAACGGCGTCGTCATTGACGTTAAGGAAACGGAAGGCGGCGCGGTTATTACCGATCAGTTGAAAGAATTTATAGGCGAGCTACACCAAAAGAAATTCTGGGTGATTGCCCGGCAAGTGGCGTTCAAAGACAGCTCGCAGGAAAAAGAGCGCCCCGAGTGGTATCTTCAAACAAAAAGTGGAGCGATATGGCGCGATAACCGCCGTGGTTCGTGGCTCGATCCGGCGTCGCTCGAGGTATGGGCGTATCAGGCCGAAGTGGCTAAAAAAGCTTTAGATGCCGGTTTCGATGAGGTGCAATTTGATTACATCCGCTTTCCTTCGGATGGAAATATTTCAAACATAGTATATCCCGTCTATGATGCTAAAAAGCCGAAATACGAAGTGCTGGCTGAATTTTTTAAATATTTGAATCGAGAAATAAAAACCCATAAGCCCGAGGCAATAATATCGGCCGATTTATTCGGTTATGTGGCGCTGCAAAAGAGCGATCTTGGCATCGGCCAGCGGCTGGTGGATATTGGCCAAAACTTTGATTACATTTCGCTGATGGTCTATCCGTCGCATTACTATTCCGGCTTTCAAGTCGGACCAGATCCGGCGAGAGACCTTGGGCCGCTATTTTATCCTTACCAATCTAAAGACATTACAAATGTCGTATCCAATAAGCCGTATGACGTAGTGTATCGCTCGATACTGATTGCGCGGGATACTCTCGACGGCAAAATAGCGACCACGACTCTCGGGAGCATGGTAGGCAATGGCACATCAATGCCTGGAGCGGGCTACAGCGACGCAACAACGGCTTCCTCTACGGCCAAACTTCGGCCATGGTTGCAGGATTTCGACTTGGCAGTTGATTCTAACCGCGGGATTGTATACGATGCCAGTAAAGTGCGGGCGGAAATAGACGCGGCGGAAGACGCCGGATCTTCCGGGTGGTTATTATGGAGCGCCAACAACGTATATACGCGGGAGGCGCTAAAACCAAAGCCCGACAAGTGACTTCTTTAGACAAGCGTCAGAGGGTTTAGGGGGATACGGGAACTCCCGCGCCCGGAAATTTCCAACCCGTTCGGGGGGACGGTTTGGAGCTTTCTTCTAAACCCTCGACGAGGAAGGGGCACTCTTCGGATTACGGCGGGGTAAAAGGGCTCATTACCCATTGGCAATAGTCTTCGTACATTCGAGGGCTGTTGCCGCCTCGGACGTTCGAGGATGATTTGCTCCTTCCTTACCTTTAGCGCGCCCGACGAGTGTCGAGGCGCTTTTTTATTTAAGCTAGAAGTGTTATATTGTTTTTGTTTTACCTGCCGGAGTAACTCAGTGGTAGAGTAGCTGTTTCGCGCCAGTCCCGTTAGATGTGCCGAGGTAGCTCAGTGGGTTTGAAGCAAACGTCTTTGCTCCGAACGGGCATTGCGAGTCCCGGCTTGCCGGGACACAGCACTATACCCTGGGACGAGCAACTGCTCGGCCCGTTAGAAAAATGCCAAAGTAGCTCAGTTGGTAAACCTGCCCGCCACAGCCTGAGCCCCTTTAGTTCAGTGGCAGAACAGTGGTATCGTAAACCACATACGTCAGTTCGATTCTGACAGGGGGCTTTGGCGATGGCAGGCGGGACATTACTTTCGTAAAGTAGAAATGTGGGTTCGATTCCCGCCTTCGGCTCTCGAATAAAAAGCG
>CAYNAP010000062.1:0-5692 GCA_964395285.1 uncultured Candidatus Saccharibacteria bacterium | reverse complement strand
ATTTTGGTGGGAGGGCAAGAGACCGCGGGGTATTCGGGAAGGTGTGGGGATAAACAACGGTTTAACTTTTTTCGCTTAGAACTGCCCGGACTTTGGATATAACCTCGTCAAGGCGATAGTTGGCTTTGACGAGATAGGCCTTGGCGCCGAGGGCCACGGCTTGCTCAACGGCATCGCTTGACTCGACATTGGTCAGGACAATAACCGGGATAGAAGCTATTTCCGGTTTTCCCTTCATTTGTTCGAGAAAAGCTATCCCGTTCACGCGCGGCAGAATCAAATCCAAAAGTATCAGGTCGGGATGCTCTCTTGACGCCAGACTAAGCCCCTGCTCGCCATCAAGGGCGGATATGACCTCGAAGCCTTCTTTTCTCAAAAACTCCCCGAGAACTTTTTGCAACGCCGGCTCATCTTCGACAAACAAAATCTTTGTCATATCTTTTAGCCGCGCTACGACCGTTCCCATCCGGAGTTCCTTGGTTCAGCCGGGGTAAAATCCGAATGGCGATGTAGCAGCGAATTTATAATACTTTTAAAATGTCCGAGTCCAAGTTTATAATTTTCCGAACTAACCTTAAGCTGTAGTTAAAGCTGGGCTGCAAATTCTTACAGCTTATAAACCGGCAGCCGAAACCAAAACGAAGAACCTCGCCCCTCCTCCGACTCAAAACCGATGCTGCCCCCGAGCGCAGTTATCATGGAGTTAGCGACATAAAGACCGAGGCCCCAGCCCCGAACTTGCTGATTTGACACGCCTTCTGACCTGAAAAACTTTTGGAATATAAAGCGCTGTTGATCTTTGGGTATGCCAACGCCGGCATCGCGCACGCGCCACTCGATCATCGACGAGCTGTAAGGCGCGATGGTTACAACCACCCGGCCGCCGGCCAGCGAATAGCGAATGGAGTTATCAATAAGGTTTTGGATGACCATCTTTACTTTTTCGGCGTCACCAAGGACCGGCGGTATTTTCACCGGAGAGGCATAATCCAAGCCTATATTGGAAGCCCGAGCGTAAGCCGAAAATGAGTGAACGGCCGCTTCAGTAAGGATGTCGAGCCTGACCGGGTCATGGCGCAACAGCAAGCTTCCGGCTTCGATCCTCGACACTTCAAGAAGCATATTCACGAGTTGGATCATCTTTTCGGTGTTCTCGTTCAAAATTTCAAAATAAGAATCCGATTCTCCGGCTGGCGATTCAACAGGCGGCCTTGCGATTGAGCGGTTTTGAGTAAGAGCGTTAAGACTCCACTTAAAGATGGAAAGGGGGGAACGGAGCTGGTGGGAAACAATAGCTATAAACTCGGTTTTAAAACGGCTGGCTTCGGCAATTTTGGCGAAACCGTGGATTATAGAGTGCCCGATAATAAAAATGATTATAGCCACCACGCTGACGATTAAGACGACTATTTCCGGCTGATCAACATAACTGCTGGCGAAAGTATAGGAGGTCAAAATGGCCACCATATTGACAAAGCCAATGACTATGAAGAGAAACGGCGGACAGGACCATAAAGCGAGGTGCATGTTCCGGCATTCGCCGACAACATTCAAGTTTCGCATGAATTTTAGCATTACCTGAATTATACCCTGATAACCTTTTGAGTATCAATTAATAAACTCCCCCTCCGGGTGGGGCATAAAACCTTTTCTCTCCACAATGATGCTACCTATGCCTCCACCCTCCCACCAAATTTGGTGGGAGGGTCCGCGGCCTGCCCTGACCGGGTAGGCCGGCCGCGCCCTCACGCAAAAATTTTGGTGTGGGGGCGCGGCTTCCTGGTGTGGGGGTGAATTGGCAAATTCTCCCGCTTTCTCGCGGAGTTATAGTCTAGAGGGCACAGGTTTTCATTTGTCTCCATTATCCACCGCCATACTAAGAACTTGGGGGATGATGGGGTCATAACCCTCTGCCTGGCTGAACTTATCGTCAACAGGGTGGTTTAGAGTTGTTTGCAGACAAAAAAGCCCAATGCTAAAATATCAAAAGGGTTAGTTGACTTTGAAACCTGCCTAATCTCTGAAGAAATTAAATACTTAGGTAAAGACGGCCGGAAACGCGACACTATTCTAAAAGACGCGAGGCCGGCCAATATATTAACCGCCATGCCAAAGATAGAAAACAATAAAAAATATATAGCTTTGATCGAGGATGATGAAATATTAAGCGGTCTACTGGTTAAGAAACTCGAAAGAAGCGGCTATGACGTGGATATAGCCAAAGACGGCGTCACCGGACTGCGACTGATCGCCGAGAAGAAGCCTGATTTGGTGCTGCTGGACATGATGATGCCGAAATTAAGCGGCTTCGGGGTTCTTGAGCGCCTGAACGCCCAAAAAGTCATACCCGATTTGCCGCTGGTTATAATATCAAACTCGGGGCAGTCGATCGAAATTGAAAGAGCCATGAAACTCGGCGCTCGTGACTACCTCATAAAAGTGAATTTCGATCCCAACGAAGTGCTGGAAAAGGTTAATCGTATTTTGAAGCCGGAAACAAAGACGGAAGACGCGCCTGATACAAGGAAAGGCAAAGAAACTTCCGGCAGCATCAAAGGCGCTGTTTTGATAGTTGAAGACGATCTATTTCTGGTTGAGTTGCTCGAGAAAAAATTTCAATCGCAGAACTACAAAACTTTTAGGGCGAGCGACGTCAAGCAAGCCAGGGCAGTGCTCGAAAAAAATAGCGTTGATGTCATTCTTTTGGATGTTGTACTGCCCGGCACCGACGGGCTGATGTTTCTTGCCGAACTGAAGGCCAGCGATAAGACCAAAGACATCGGAGTAGTCATAATTTCCAACCTCGGCCAAAAAGAGGAAATGGAAAAGGGTGTTAAGGCCGGAGCCCTGGATTACATCGTGAAAGCTCACGTAACGCCGGGGGAAATCGTCGCGAGGATCGAAAATTTATTAAAAACTTTAAGGAAGTAGAAAAGCATTGCGGCGCGTTCGGACTCTTGTTAAAAGAGGATAAAGCTATAAGGCGACTAACAACTGCCGAGGTGCCGAGACGCTTAAACTAATCCAATGGCCATAAACGCGGGAGTCGGGTTGAGTAAAAATAAGGACCCGTACCAAGCCGGGTACGAAGCCTGTAAAATTGCCGTCCAGAAATCCGGCAGTAAGCATATTGATCTTTTGGTATCTTTCGCTTCATCAAGCTTTGACCAGCCGGAGTTAGTAAGGGGGGTCCGCGAAGCTGGAGGAGGAGCGCCGTTGATAGGCTGTAGTACCGCCGGAGAAATAACCAGCGACGGCCCGAACACGAAATCAGTCGGAGTCATGGCCATAAGTTCGGACCGCATAAAGTTTACTACCGGCCTTGGACGAAACGTGAAGGACGGGCCCAAAGAAGCCGGGGAAGCGGTGGCTCGCGAGATAAAGGAAAAGGCAACCGAGCCGCTAAAAGTATTCCTGATGCTGCCCGACGTCTTAACCGGGAACGGAGCAGAAATTGTCAGGGGCGTTTTGAACGTGCTGGGACAGCATTTTCCGGTAGTCGGGGGTGCGGCCGGAGATGATTTCCTTTTCGAAAAAACTTTTCAATATCGCGACGGCGAGGTGGCTTCAGGAGCTGTCGCCGGAGCGGGTTTGTCGGGTAAATTTTCGATGGGCATCGGAGTCCGCCATGGCTGGATACCAGTCGGCATACCCATGAAAGTGACAAAATCGGAGGGCGCGGTAATTCACGAGCTGGATAACCGACCGGCAGTCAGCATCTACGAGGATTATTTCGGGCAAAAAGCCGACGAACTGAAAGAAGAACCGCTTGCCAGAATGGCTATAACTTATCCACTCGGCATGAAAACGCCGGATTTAGACGAATATCTGATCCGCGATCCGATAACGGTAGATGAAAAAGGTTCGATCACCTGCGCTGCGGAGATTCCCCAAGGATCGGAAATACGCCTGATGATCGGCAGTAAAGAAAAAGCCATTGAGGCCGCCGAAGACGCCGCGAAAAGATTGATGCGCGAGTTTGAGATTGATAAAGCCAAGCCGCGCTTAGTTTTGATGTTCAACTGCATCGCCCGCGAAAAGCTCTTTGGCCAGAAGGCTAACGACGAAATACAGGCGGTAATGGAAATTGTCGGCAAAGACGTCCCGCTATTGGGATTTTACACTTACGGCGAGCAGGCGCCCATAAACGGAGAATTCAGAAATACCGAGATGTGCAATCCTCGATTTTATAATGAAACAGTGGTTATCTTCGCGGTAGGGGAATAATAAGAAGATTAAGACTAGGCTAAATGAAAAATAGAATAATATTATTGAGTATCGGTGTTCTGGTTGTCTTGGCAGCGCTCCTGTTTTGGTTTTTCAGGCTGGCGCCGACCCAAACAGTGACTGAGGAGAAAAAAGAATTGAAGATCTTTCAATGGAAGCATTTCGTTCCCGCGTATGACGTGTGGTTTGATAAATTCGCCAAGAAGTGGGGTGAGGACAACGGCGTTAAGGTAACCGTGGATCATGTTGACATAGCCGATATTGTAAAGAGCGCTACTGCTGAATTAGCCGCGAACGAGGGACATGATTTGATTGAGTTTGTGGCCCCTCCGGCCGATTTCGAACTTGGTATGATGGATTTGGCTGACCTCAATCAGGAAGCTCAAAAGAGATTTGGTCGTCAAGTTTCCATTTGCCGAGACAGCTCTTTCAACCCCGCTACCGGTAAATTCTACGGTTTTTGTCACGGATGGGTGCCAGACCCTGGAGATTACCGGAAGAGCTTATGGGCGGCAGTTGGCAGGCCTGAAGGCCCAAGTACGTGGGAGGATTTAGCGGCGTTCGGTACTAAAATCAAACAAGATCTGGGCGTGGGTATGGGAATTGGGATGTCGAAAGAAATTGACTCAAACATGGCCGGCCGCGCGCTCCTCTGGTCATTCGGGGCTTCGGTCCAAGATAAAGACGGAAATGTGGTTATCAACTCTCCGGAGACCATAGAGGCTATTAAATATATGACCCGACTTTACAAGGGCGCCATGACTGACGAGATCTTTAACTGGAATGCGGCGTCCAATAACCAAGCGCTCGTAGCGGCAAGAGCTTCTTATATCCTCAATTCTATCTCGGCTTACCGTACTGCCCAAAAGACGGTCAAAAAAGTAGCAGACGACATCTTTTTCACGCCAGCGCTCAAGGGTCCGGGCGGAAAGGGGGTCGCCAGCGCGCACGTCATTAATGTGTACACCGTTCCAAGATTCTCCAAGAATAGCGATACGGCCAAGAAATTTCTTTTGTATCTGACGGCAAACTATGATCAGGCAGTCTATAACAGCGAGCTATACAATTTCCCGGCCTTCCCCAGCACCGCACCCAAGTTGATGGCGTCAGGGGGGTGGTTGGATGTTGATCCGTTTGGTTCTCAGCCGCCGGATAAATTAGCCTTTTTGAAAAACGCGGAGGCCTGGTCGGTCAATACGGGATATCCGGGTACGGCCAATGCGGCCATTGGCGAGGTGTTCAACTCTTTTATAGTTCCTAATATGTTTGCCAAGGCTGCCCGTGGAGAAATGAGCCCGGAGGAGGCAGCGGCCGAGGCAGAACGTCTGATCAATGATATCTTTAAAAAATGGCGAGACAAAGGACTTGTGGGTTACCCCGCACCAAATTCTCACTGATGCTATCGTTTCTATCTATGGGGAGAGAACGCCTGTTGAGATTGATAGATTATTTCGCGCCAGTTTAT
>CAYNAP010000061.1:3966-5710 GCA_964395285.1 uncultured Candidatus Saccharibacteria bacterium | reverse complement strand
GTGGTGTGGGGGTTCATTTGGTATCTTCTCGACTCCGCCCCGCTTAGCGGGGCTCCGCTCGAAGAGTAACTATTTTTAAGCATTTTTGAGATGTAGTCAGAGTTTCTCTAAACCCCTGCTCTTAAGCGGGGGGTTTGTTTGTGCATTGGCCTAGATTTCCTCTATAATAAGCTAATGGGGATTATAAGATTAGGCAAAAACCAAGTGGAAGGCGGTGAAGAGACATCCTCGCGAAAGCGAAGTGGAGAAGGACGTAGGGAACTCACTCCCTTGCAAAATTCTCGATCTTTTTTTGCAAAACCGTCAGTTTTATTGACAAGGAAAGTCAAAAGCCCGTCAAAAGACTCTGTAAGTTTTGTAACGGGGTTCACCATGGTGGAGATATTTGTTATCATGATCATGCTCATAACTATCTCTTCAATCCTGCTTGCCAACTTTCCTGTCTTTTCCCAGCGCGTCAACCTGCAGCGTTCCGCCCAAAACCTCGCCATTTCTTTAAGGAAAGCCCAGAACATGGCTTTTGCCGTGCGTCAGGTGTCAACCACGCCGCCGAGGATTCCCCCGGCTTTCGGCATGCACTTAAAGAAGAGCGATGACAACAAGTCGTATATAATTTTTGCCGACTTCGAGCCTAGGAACAACAATAATAATATTTACGATGCGGCCGCCAATAATACCTGCCCCAGTTCTGCCCAAGACAAAGACTGCGTAGTTGAAAAAATTAGTTTGCAGGGCGGTATTACCATCGCTGATATGACTTTTTCTTCAGACGGGTTGAACAGCGACTCGGTTAACGAACTCGACATTGCTTTCTCCGTGCCCGAAGCGCGGACTAGTTTAAGAAAAGAAGGTCGCAATAACCCGGAAGGAGTAAGCGCCGAAATCATATTGCAAAGTACGAACGGTTCACAAAGGAAGGTCGTGATCAGCGCAACCGGCCAAATATATACTCGCTAGCACTAGTTTTTAAATTAAATAGCTGATGGGACTTGCATGAACAATAAAAACAGGGCCTTTTGGGGAGTTAACGGCTCAAACTATTCATCTCTGGCAGGCACTGGTCGTCAAGCGGACTCCGCCGGGAAAGGAAAGAGGAAGGCAGGGGCGGGGTTTATCCCGTTACAAAATTACCAGCCATTTTTTACAAAACTTCCGTTTTTATTCGCGAGGAAAGTCAAAAGCCCATCAAAGAACTCTGTAAATTTTGTAACGGGATTTACCTTAATTGAGCTTTTGGTGGTTATCGGCATAATCGCCACGCTCGCCTCGGTGGTGCTGACTTCCTTGAAAAATGCCCGCGTAAAGTCGCGCGACATAAAACGCATCTCCGATATTAAGCAGCTCCAGCTGGCCCTTGAGCTTTACTTCCACGACAATGGTAACAGTTATCCGGGCAACTTAAGCGATCTTGACGGCTCAAACGCTTGCGGCGATTCGTACTGCATCCGCGCGGTGCCGCAAGATCCTGTTCTGCAAACCGACTATCCTTACACGCAATGCGGCACGGCCTATCACCTTGGCGCCGGTCTGGAAGAGAAGAAGAATATTGTTTTAAAAAGCGATCGCGATGCAAAAGATAACGATGTCTGCCCCGGCGACGTTATTGACGGCACGCTCGAGGATAATAATTCTTCGGCATCGTGTGATTCCGGATCCGGGCGTAGTTGCTATGATATAACTGGAGGCTAGTAAATGAAGCACCAAGCACGAAATTCGAAGCACGAAACACTTCACAAATTTGGAG
>CAYNAP010000061.1:1156-3866 GCA_964395285.1 uncultured Candidatus Saccharibacteria bacterium | reverse complement strand
GCGCCTTATCATCTTGCTGATAAGAAGGTCACGGCCGGATCTCTAACGGGGTTTACCCTCCTCGAAATAGTTGTTTCCTTCGGCATCTTTTTTGTGGTTATTGTAGTTTCCATCGGCGCGGTCCTGGCCATAAACAACGCTCAAGTTAAGGCCTCTAACACCCAGATCATTATTGACAACATTCGCTTCGCTTTGGAGTTCATAACCAAAGAAATGCGCTCCGGATCCGGTTTCGCCACTTCGAGTTGCGCCGGAGCTCTTTGCAGCCAGATAAATTTTATACACTATCTTGCCGCCGGCGGCACCGAGTTTGTCGAGTACTGTTTAAAAGACAGTTCTATACATCGGTACTCGGACCCAGTTTCTCCACCAGACAGTTGTAACGACCCTAACGCCAAACAGCCTATTACCAGCGACGATATTGTCGTTGACAGCTTGAGTTTTTTTCTTTGGCAGAATCTTCCGCCTAATCCCGACCCGATCCAGCCGCGCATAACCGTTTCGATAAAGGCCCGCTCAACCAGCGCGCGCTTCCCGGCCGAATTCAACTTGGAAACATCTGTTGTCCAGAGGCTGAGGCAATAGTATTTTTATCAGTTTTGACCGGGTAGGCCCGATATAGGCCGGGAACGGGGAACCATATGCGGCATTTGAATAATACCGAACCGGAACTCTCGACCCGCGGCATTACTGGCTCCCTTAAGCCAAATTTTTATGGGAATGGCGAAAAAGGCGTTGCCCTGCTTCTCGTTATTCCCGTCCTTTCTGGCGTTTTGGCTATAAGTCTTGCCGTTTTTGAATTGGTGTTTTCCGGGTTGAAAATCAGCGGCGAGATGAACGACTCGTTTTTAGCTCTTTATTCCGCCGATCAGGGCATTGAAAATATGCTTTACCTTGACCGCGAGAGCGAGTGGTCTAACCCGCCGAGCGGCAATCCGGCTGAAGGCTGTGCCGGTACAAATGTTTGCCATTGGGAGTCCGACGGGTATATAGATTTGGGCAATAGTGCCTGCCACCGCCTGATTTATGACCGCGAGAACAACGGCGACGCTACCCTTACCGCCATCGGCGAATACAAGTGTGGGAACAACTTGTCGGTTAAGCGCGCCGTGCAATCCAGTTACTTAAAGAACTAGCGTTTTGGCAATCTTGTATCTAGCACGCTCCGTAAAATGTTTGGCTTAAAATCAGAAATTAAAAAAGCGTTCAGGAGGTTTTGGGAACTTTTGGCCTCGTATGCCTCCAACCCCAGCCAACCGGGGGAGAAAAACGGGGTTACCCTTCTTTTGGTTATCCTTATTCTCTCGGCCATCCTCTCGGTAAGTCTTGGCATATTTAATTTGGTATTTTCCGAGCTTAAAATCAGCGGCGAGCTTACTAATTCATTCTCTGCGCTTTACGCGGCCGATGAGGGGATTGAAACTATGTTTTATCTCGACCGCACCAGCAACTGGGTTGATACTCCTGCCGGCGGGGACCCGGTGGGCGGCTGTCCGACCGCAAAGAGGTGTCGCTGGGAAGTCTCCAATCTCACGCTTTCAAGCGGAGCCTGCGCGCGGTTGATTTACGACCGTAAAGGCAATGGCGAAGTGGTGATGACTGCTGTCGGCGAATACCGCTGCAGCAGTACAATCGCCGTCAAGCGGGCGGCGCAATCGTCCTATACTAAAGTAAGCGGGCCTCCGCTGCCGGAAGTGGCGCACTGGAGAATGGATGAAACTTCTGGCCCAACTGTAGCTGATAGCGCTGGTTCAAATAATGGCACGGCTATCGGTACGACCATTATCTTGGGGGGTGGGGTGGAGAGTAGCAATGCGAGGAGTTTTAACGGTGCCGCAGATGGGGATCGCGTCGTTGTGCCGCATAGTGCTGCGTTTGACGGCTCAAATACGTTAACTATTGCTTATTGGAAGAAACCCGCCCCAGAGGATGAAAATGAATATGATATTTATAAATGCCAAAACGCGGGTTGCTTTGCTGATTGGGTGATCGGGATGGATAACACTACCGCCACGTTCGCTATGTATAACACTGCGCCTGCTGCTTTTGTAGCCAATTGTAGTGGAAGCTATGCTGATGGTGATTGGCACTACGTCGTTGGCACATACGACGCGAGTACGAACGCGATTGTGCTCTACGTAGACGGAGTTCAGTGCGACACAGCAACCTTTTCCGGCAGTCATAGAATCGGTCCTTTCCCACTTGCTATCGGCGGTCTTGGGGTGGGCGGCTTCGGTGAGGAGTACTACATGAATGGCGTCATAGATGAGGTCAGTATATATAATGGCGTCCTTTCGTCCACCCAAATCTGCGACAACTACAAAGCCGTGAGCGGCCGGCCGAGTTGTGCCCCTATCCCTACTCCAACTCCTACTCCTACGCCCACCCCAACCCCAACCCCAACCCCAACCCCAACACCAACACCTACGCCCACACCCACCCCTACCCCAACTCCAACCCCAACTCCCACCCCCACCCCAATCCCGACTCCCACCCCAACACCAGGGGATTTCGGCACCGGCGCGGATGTTTTTGATCCGACTAAAATTGCTGCCGGCTTTAATAACCTAACCACAAAATCCATCACGGTTGGAAGAATTGCCGGTGATATGGTTAGCTTTCCCATTGATGATAACCTCGCACCAAACGAAACCATAATTCCATTAGCTGACACCACCAACCTAGCTGTTGGCGATGAGGTTCTTATCAT
>CAYNAP010000061.1:0-1103 GCA_964395285.1 uncultured Candidatus Saccharibacteria bacterium | reverse complement strand
GAGAAGGGTCGGCATGGGAGGATCTATAGCCCGAGTTGGCGAATGGGAAACAGGGCGCATTACATCAGTCAGCGGAAGCGCCATATCCGTTGCAGATGGTCTTTCGCGCCGTTACGATGGCACAAGGTATAGAATCATGTTACAGCGAGTGCCCAACTACGATCGGCTTATTATAAACTCTGGCCAGCAACTCGGCACCATGTTTTGGGACGGCGCAAGAGGCGGAGTGTTTTTTGCCCGAGTGAAAAACACGCTGAATATAGCGCCGGGCGGTGAAATAACTCTTACTGGAGCAGGATATAGAGGCGGAAGCCTAACTCAAGGAGAAAGCCGCACTGGTATTAGTTCGGCGACCGGAAACGTTAATAACAATGATGGTGGCGGCGGATCGGCCACTCCTCTAAGCTACCAAGGCGGTGGTGGGGGCGGAGGATATGGAACCGGCGGTGAACACGGCTCTACGCAATGGGACTTCGACCCGGATCATAGCGGTTATGGCGGGACAGCCTATGGCGATAACACTCTTACCCAGTTGTTTTTAGGATCAGGAGGAGGCGGCGGCACATGGGGGGGGGACCTTCCTGGCTTGCCCCAAGGCGGCAACGGCGGCGGTATAATCTACATCGCCGCAAATCAAGTTAATAATAGTGGAGTAATCAGCGCCAATGCTACATCTCCTAAACCAGGGGGATGTTTTGCCCAACCGCCGGCCTGTAATCCCTGGAGCGGTTCCGGCGGCGGCAGTGGCGGCAGCGTTTTTATCCAAACCAGCTCTACTGATGCGGGAACAATTCAAATTTCCGGATCAGGTGGTTCAGGAGGTAATGGTGATTTATGCTTGATGGAGCTATGCTACGCTGGCGGCGCTGGCGGCAACGGGCGCTCTCTAGTTTCAACTGCTTCACCACCCCTTCCTGACAATACCCCGCCAGCAACTGTCACTGACCTTGCTGCTTCTAGCCCAACTGCTATTTCCTTAAACTTAAACTGGACCGCGCCCGGAGACGACGGAGCAACCGGTAGGGCCGCAAGGTATGACATTCGTTATTCAACCTCACCCATTACCGACGCCAACTGGAGTTCAGCCACCCAAGTTACCGGAG
>CAYNAP010000060.1:4118-5754 GCA_964395285.1 uncultured Candidatus Saccharibacteria bacterium | reverse complement strand
CCGACCACGGCGCAGGCGCCAACGGCCACAAGCTTTTTTGATTTCTCGCGGATCTCGCGCAGTTTAGCCTCGTGTTCCTCCGAGGCTATTGCGCCCTCAATGAAAGCAATATCCAGCTCGTCCAAGACGTTTTTCGATTTCATAACGCGGGCGTGGCGGAAATCAAAAAGCTTTTTCCATTCCTGCCAGTGGTCATTCATGACTTCGGTCATAACTACGGTATTATCCTCGCAGCATGAAAACGAAAACCAGCCGACTTTGATGCGACTGTCGGCTGTCGCCGCAACTACCGGCTTGTGGGCTGACGCAACCATGGCGACGATTGCCGTTTCCGGTGTTGGCATCTTGCTGCCGGTTATTTCCCCGGAGATGATTTTTTTCAAATCCACAGTCGGGTCGCCAAGCGCACTTTCCAAACCAGCCACTTTGATGTCTTTTTCTATAATTTTCGATATAAGCCCCAATTCCTGGGTGCGATTGATCATGGTCGCGCCAACAAGCTCGTCGCCCTGAACAATCAGCCGCGCGTAAGAGTTTATCTCGCGCGAGCCGCGAGTGATTATTTTTCGTTCAGGCAAGGGGCGAATGTCGCCGACGAAGGCGATAGTGATGCCAAAGCCCTGGGTAGTGTAGAACGAGACCAAGCGGAAGGGGCTTTTCTTGCCGACCATGTTCAATCCGGCTTGCCGCCCCTGCATTTGAGCGTTAACCCAGTTGCCAAGCTGGACCTTCTCGCCTAATATAAGATCGTTAAATTCAGCCGAATCGCCGGCGGTCCAGATGTCGGGCAAATTGGTTTCCAAGTATTCGTTGGCAAGTACGCCGCGGCTGACGGCTAGGCCCGCAGTTTCGATCCACTGAAAGGGACAGTAAACGCCAATGCCAATTATAACCATTTGGCATTTTAGATTAGTGCTGTCTTTAAGCATGACGCCTTCAACTGCCCCATTGCCGACAATTTTGTTTACCTCCGCGCCTTTAAAAATTTTTACACCACCCTTTTCCAAAGCGTCCTCAATCATACGACCGGATGGCTCGTCAAGAACCGGATCCCAGTAGTGAGATTCGCGAATAACCAGAGAAACGTTAACCCCGGCCAAGCGCAACATCTCGCACATCTCAAAACTGACAAAGCCCCCGCCTACGGCGATGGCTTCCTTCGCCGACTTCACTGCGGCAATAATGGCTTTGGCGTCGTCTAACGTGCGCAGGTAAAATACTCCTTGTTTTTCGTTGCCGCCTATTGCGGCCCGGCGAGCGCATCCGCCTAAAGCCAATAAGAGTTTTTCGTAGTGGATCTTCTCGCCGTCATCGAGCGCAACTTCTTTCTTGGCCTGATTAAGACCGACAGCTTTCTTGCCAAGCAAAAGAGTTACGCTCTGCTTGGCATACCAGTCGCTTTTTTTCAGCCAAACTTGATCGAATGGTATTTTTTCAAGGAAAAAGTTGGGCTTGGAGAGCATAATCCTTGAATAAAATTCATACGGCTCATCAGATACGATGGCAATGCTGCCCGCAGCGTCATTTTGCCGGATGGTTTCCGCGGCAGTGGTGCCCGCAACTCCGCCGCCGACAATTAAATACTTCGCTTCGATCATTTTTTATGGATATACTTGGCTGCCATCCTCGGCGTAAA
>CAYNAP010000060.1:0-4018 GCA_964395285.1 uncultured Candidatus Saccharibacteria bacterium | reverse complement strand
GTAAAGAAAAATTGCCTTGGTGGGACAGGATTGGGCCGCGGCAAGAATAGTCGCGTCGTCAACTGCGCTGTCTTCGAGAGCTGTTTTCATCGCCGGGCCAGAACTTTTAGCCCCGGCCTGCTGTCTAATTACCGCTTTATTCTCTCCATCCAGCTCAAAAACGGTGCCGGCGGCAATAACGCAACTCGCCGCACCTATACAAAGATCACGATTAACGACAATCTTGGCTATTTTGTTTTCTTCTTCGGCCATTTTAGGAAAAAGTTACGGATAAGATTCTCCGCTAAATCTTAACACGCCCTTAAAATAAATAGAAACAGTTGCCCCCGGGGTTCTCTACGAATCCCGCCTCAACGGCGCGGGCTTGCCGACCAAGAACTAAATTGCTAATATAATGATAAGATTAACGCTCCCAGCCATGCAATAAATTTTCGCAGCTAATGACTACGCGGCGCAGCTCATGACTTCCGATGCATTAACCAATTTTCCTCGCCAGTTCGAGTTCGAACCAAAAGTTGAAAACGAAGCGCACTTAAAACCGGCGACGCGTTTTGTGGTGGCCGGCATGGGCGGATCGCATCTGGCTGCGGATGTAATCAAGATTTGGAACCCAATACTCAATCTTGTTATCCACAGCGACTACGCTTTGCCGCCGCTCGGAGAAGAAAATTGGGAAAATGCTTTAGTTATAGCCAGCTCTTATTCGGGAAATACCGAAGAACCGATAGATACTTTCAAACACGCCCTGAAAAAAGGCATCCCAACCGCTGTGATTTCAATAGGCGGAGAACTCCTTAAATTGGCCAAGGAAGCTAGCGTTCCTTACATTCAACTGCCCGACACCGGGATACAGCCGCGCTGGGCATTGGGCTTTAGCGCCGTCGCGATGCTTAGACTAATGGGCCAAAGTAAAGGGCTTGAAGATATGCGGCGGGCGGCACGCCGGCTCAATGTCGAACAAGCGTCAGCCGAGGGCAAGAAACTGGCAGAAAGAATAAGGGGGTACATGCCGGTTATTTACTCTTCAACCAGAAATAAGGCCATTGCTCTTAACTGGAAAATAAGATTCAACGAGACGGGCAAGGTGCCGTCTTTCTACAACGTCTTTCCGGAGATGAATCATAACGAAGCCATTAGTTTTGAAGCGAGGGGTGTAACGAAAAAATTTTCCGATAGCTTCTATTTCATTTTGCTAAGAGATGAGGAAGATCATCCTCTCATCCAAGTGAGAATGGGCGTTCTCGCTGAAATGTATGGAAAGCTTGGGCTTAAAATTGAGACGATTGATATAGAAGGGGGGACAGCTTGGGATAAGATTTTATCAGCGATAATGTTAGCCGACTGGGCTTCGTTATACACCGGGGAGGGCTATGGCCTCAATCCGGAAGCGGTGGAGTTCGTCGAGGAATTCAAAATACTGGTTAAAGAAAGAGGTGCCTCATAATGCCGAATCTCGAACTTAAAAAGGGAGATGCTCTAGTCATTGTCGCCCACCCCGACGACGAAACGATATGGATGGGCGGGATGATGTTCTCGTCGAGACAAGTAAAGTGGGCGATAGTCTCGCTCTGCCGAAAGAACGACCGAGATCGCGCGCCTAAATTCAAAAAAGTCTGCCGAGTTTATCGCGCGCGCTCGGTGATTCTCGATCTGGAAGATGAAGGCATTATGAGCGTAAAGAAAAGTGTGCCGGAAATAGAAGCACGGATTAAGCGAGCATTGCGGGTTCTAGGCCGCGGGCGTTTTGACTACGTGTTCACTCACGGCGCGAACGGCGAATACGGCCACCCGCGGCATCGCGGAGTTCATCGAGTAGTAAAATCACTTATCGATAGAGGGGCTATCGAAACGGGGCAATTATTTTGTTTCGCTTATCGGAAACCGGATAATAAGCCGTACGCCGTTCCATTTCTGCGAGCTCGCGCGGCTTATCGCCTGCCAAATGCGATTCTAAGGAGAAAAAGAGAGATCGTCGAAAGGCTATATGGTTTTCTTAAATCCTCATTCGAATATAAAAGTTCGGCAGCAATTGAAACATTTGACCCTGTAAAAATATGAAGGTATGAAATCAGTAGTCCTTTACGCTTACCCCCCTGAACCCGACGGCTTGAGCCAGCAGGGCGATATGCTGTATCGCGGCATTAAAGAAAACGGAGAAGATGTCATGCCTTGCCATCTTTCGAGTGAGTTTCAGAAGGAGTGGATCTACGAATATTTCAAGCCGGATATAGCTATCGGTGTCGGTTTCTGGGGCCATACGCCTGATGTCATTCTTCACCCCCAGAAATTCGGAGTCGAGCCCGTGCCGTGGCTCTTGGCCGATGGGTGGGTGGCCAATTACCACGAGGTTATCGGCTCTCTGCCGCTGGTTTTCACGACGAGCGATTGGGTGAGAAAAACCTTCGAAAGGGATGGTGTTTCAACCAAAAACTTTATCACGGCCTACATCGGCCTGGAAACCGAGCTATTTCGGCCTATCCCCAAAAATGATCCAAGAATCAAACTTGTCCGAGACATGATCGGAGTAAAAGATGACGAGGTGATGATTTTGACTGCCGGAGGCGACGTAACTTCCAAAGGGGCGCAGGAGGTCCTCAAAGCCTTGAAAAAAGTTGATCAGGAATTTAAAAACTGGAAATATGTCTGTAAAATATGGGGCGGGGCGAGCGCCGATGACCACTATGACGCCGAGATGGCCCTGATCGAAGAGCTTGGGGAGTCTAAAGACAAAGTTCACTATCTTGAGGGTTCAATGTCAAGAGAATTTATGCCGCTCTTGCTAAACGCTTGCGACATTTACGCCGCACCGAGCCGCCTCGAAGGGTTCGGCATGATTCAGGTGGAGGCAATGGCCTGTGCCAAACCGGTAATTTCAATCAATGAAATGGGACCCAAGGAAACGATCATCCACGGTCAAACCGGATTTTTGGCGAACGTGGCCTCGATGGTTGATCTTGACAAAGAGTGGGCTTACACCAGCATGGGCTTTGAAGAAAGGCAAGTGGTTGTTTTCGATAAACCAAAGACTTTTGCCTATCGCGCTCGCGTCGATGAGATCGCCGAGTATCTTTTGAAGTTAATGAAAGACCCTGACCTGCGGGAGAACATGGGACGCGCCGCGCGCAAGCACGCGGTGGAAAACTTCGAATACCATAAAACCGCACAAAAAATGACCAGCGCGGCCAAAACAAAACTAAACTTAAAGTAAAATGCTGGAAAGAGCCCCAAGTATCTCGGAAACTGATCCGCGTGAAGCATTCAAGAGCGGAGTCTTGAAAATGCTGAAGCGGGAGGGTATGGCTATTGCCCCTGAAGACCGCGAAGGGTTTGAGAATGAACTTACTGAAAGTGACCGACATGTACGATCGCGCATCAAACATCGCGAAGGGGAAGAAGACGTATACCGCTTTTTGAAAATGCCGGTGCCTGATCCAGCCATGCTAAAGATATTTAGGCGGGAAGTCGGGATGAATCGGTTCCTGGCAGAGAATAGCGGATTGCGGACCGAGAAAATAATAAAATCCAATACTGATCCCGACGTCGGTGTTCCTTTTGCCATTATGGAAGCGTTAAGACGCGACCGGGGCGAAATCGGGTTTGATGAACATGGCGAATCGTTTGGCCCGCGCGAAGCCGAAGGTTTTGCGAAGGCGTTGCGAGAACTTCACAGCGTTGACACTGCCAAGCTCCCTCCAAAGCTTAGACAGATGATGGAAGTATTCCCCGGCAAATACGATGAGGTGCGCGGTGAGATAGTAGGTATCCTCGAACAAAAAGTTAAACCTGAGGATTCCAAAACAAAAACTGGAGAGCCTTTCCACCAAATTTTAGGCCGAAGACTGGGGGTAGGTGACTTCAAAGGAAGAGTTGAGGGGCTTTTGGGGCACTTCAAAAAAGCAATTATCACAAGTGAAAGCGGCAAAGAAATTTTGGTTCACGGCAACCTTGACCCCGGCAATACGTTCATTCACAGCGGAGGCAATGTGGAAATGATTGATTTCGAGTTTGTCGGCCTTTG
>CAYNAP010000059.1:4585-5954 GCA_964395285.1 uncultured Candidatus Saccharibacteria bacterium | reverse complement strand
CTCATATTTATTAAGCGCGGAGCTCAATGGAAGATTAGTTTGACTTGCTCTATTTATTTGATAAACTGATACCTATGGCTAATCTTTCGCGAAATCTTAAATACAATATTATTCTCCGAACAGAACCGGAAGGAGGATTTACTGTTACTGTTCCTGCTCTGCCGGGTTGCGTTACCTATGGCCGGGATCTTATCGAGGCCCAGAGAATGGCGGTTGATGCCATCCGAGCATATCTTTTTAGCTTGAGGAAGCACGGAGAGTCTATTCCCTCTGACAGCCAAAGCTTTATCACTTCGGTTGAGTTAAAACGGAAATCCGGCAAACAATCTTTTGTTTATGCCTAAACTGCCGCGATTGACTCCGAAAAAACTTATCCCAATTCTCAAACGTAATAGCTTCGAGTTGGATCATTCGACTGGAAGCCATTTTGTTTTTCGACATCCGGAAATTAAACGGTAGGTTACTGTGCCTTATCGCGCCAAAGATTTGCCGATCGGCGCTCTCGTTTCTATTCTGAAACAGGCCGGAATTACTCAGGACGATTTGTAATTGTGAAAGAACACTTCGACTTTCCCCCGCTTAGCGGGGCTTCGCTCAGTGTAAACTCTCCCACTCTCTGAATCCACTACATTGAGATGTGAGATATGAGAGGTGCGAAGTGAGATTTCTTGATTCTCTCACCCCCAACTTCTCACTACTCGCTTCCCTTTGTAACGAACTCGGAAATGGTGGAGAGTTTAGTGCGCCGCTCCCCGTCGGCGTTGATGGCATAAGGACGGCTTTCCGCCTTATGTCTTCAGGGCGTCAACTCGCCCTCGCCGTTTTCCCTCGACAAGCTCGGGACAAGAGTCCTGAACCGGGTCGAAGGATTACCGACGGTCGCGCGGTTTTCGGGGGCTACCGGCCTCCCTTCTTTTTGGTGCCGGCGCCGCCCGACTTCGCGGCGTCGTGATTAGCCACGGCGCGCGCGGCGGCGTTTTCGGCGTGGCGGCGGCGCTTCGCCGCCTCCCGCGCGGAGGCGGCGCCGTTGCCGCCGCCGTTCACCGGCCGCGGCGCGGCGGCGAGTTGCCGCTCGCGGAGTGCAAGCTCCGCGGCGGCGAACATTCGCCGCCACTCCGGGTGCCCACCGAGTGGGCTCCGGATGGCGGCGAGGTCGGCCGCTACCTGCAGGCGGCCGTAGTCGCCGCCCTGCAAGAATCCCTGCACCCGTGCCGCCGCGGGTGCCCACGCCATCATTCCGTTCATAATTCCTCCTTCGCCCCTCATCTCGCTCCCGCGGACTTGGGGCATTGGGTTGCAAAAAACTTCCCCCTCCTCGTCCTCCGCCTCGGCCAATGCTTCGGCGGAGCATCCCAAGGAGTGCATCCCG
>CAYNAP010000059.1:0-4485 GCA_964395285.1 uncultured Candidatus Saccharibacteria bacterium | reverse complement strand
CTAGGAGACATCTTCTATAAAAGGCGCAATGACCCTAGAGAAGAGATCTCCCAACCGCCTTCAATATCATGGCTAGTTAGTAACTATCCTTCATGCGGCGGGCAAGCAGACCTCGGCTTGCCGCCTTGTTCCGTTAAGGAACAGAAACGATAGACCAGAATTCCGTCTGGCGCGGTTTATCCGCCGAAGCTTTACGCGAAGGCGGAACTCTCTCCTCTCAAAGAAAGTCCTCTTGCAGGGGCTTTTAACCCCCCAAGAAGCTTAATGAATAAATGTTTTTAAGTTACGGGCTTAAACTCAAATTTCATCGTCTGCCACAATTATACATCCATAAAAGTATTTTGTCAAGAGCAAATAGCCATTTCGTTGTTTGATGTTTTAAAATAAAGCCATACTCACTAGGCTTATTGGGTTATAGCTGTAAAAATGTTTAAAACAGCGGCTAATTTAGCAATATAAAATGGCTTAAATATTTGCTTTTTTAGAGCGATAAGGACCCCCTTAATGGAAACTCAAGGCATATGCTCCGCAAAAATCGCGAAAGCGGTTCGCGCGGGCAAGCCCCGTTAGAAGCAAGACGCCTACGGCGTCTCGCGCACCTCCAGCGCGGGCTTCTAACGGGGCAAGCGCTTATTGAAGGGGAGGGTGGTACTCAACCTCTCCCCTTCTTCCGAATGAATCACTTTTTAGAATCGGTGGTTGGTTCAGAAGAGGGAATGTTAAAACCGCCGCGGGCGAAAGCCCGCGGCGGTTTATCACTCAACGTCTATTTTGCTATGCCAATTTTTTGCTCGATTCTCATGATTCGTCGATCGTGATTACGGAGTGCTTCTTCCATATGCGCCACCGTTCTGACAAGTGGGCCAAGAGTTATTTTGACGTCCTTTATATCCTGCTGAACGGCATCAAGTATGTCAACAACACTCCTGATCTGACTTTCCACTCCTCCTATTTTTTTGTTAATTTCATAAAACTCTCGCTGCGTCATCGCTGCGAGCTTCTCTATAGAATTGATTTTTATTTTTCCTGTATGCACATCTCTCATTATATTTGAGCAATTCATGTTGTCAACGTATTACATGGACAAAGATATGTTCACCGAAAGCCCGCGGCGGCGCGGGGTGACGGCATGCCCGTCATCCGCCGCGGGGTCCCTTTACCGGGACTCAAGGCATGCCCTGCTCGAGTCGCTAAGCGGTTCGCGCGGGCAAGCCCCGTTAGAAGCAAGACGCCTACGGCGTCTCGCGCACCTCCAGCGCGGGCTTCTAACGGGGCAAGCGCTTATTGAAGGGGAGGCGGTACTCAACCTCTCCCCTTCTTCCGAATCAATCACCCCCAAAGCAAGTGGTTAATTCAGAAGAGGGATTCAAAAACCGCCCCGCTTTCAGCGGGGCGGCCTTCAAATTGCTGAATTTACGATCCAGCACCATCGGACAAAATTCCCCCTATTAACGCCGGCGCTTAATATCTCGTCTGATTACCCATTGCCAGCCCCTAAAATATGCGATAGATTTTGCAGCAGAGTAGAGCGCGCTTATTTAACTCAAGGCGACCTCTTTAACTCAAGGCAACCTCGAACGCGACAGGAGAAACGATGGATAACGATCGTCGGCTGAAACTCGGCGAGACCTTTTGGCGAAAGGTGCTTAAGCCGCGTCTCTTCAAGAGGGAGGCGGAAAACGCCCACTTGCTCACCATCACCGCGCTGAAGCAGCTGCAGAAAATGGGCTTGCTCCCGCTCTTGAGGCTGCTGTACCGCAGTCCGCACTTTGATCAAATGCCGGTTACGGTTTTCGGTCGTGAATTAAGGAATCCGTTTTTCGTGCCAGCCGGTCTCGATAAACAAGGCGAAGTTCTGCCGGCCTTGGACGCCATCGGCGCGGGAGCGGTTGTGGTCGGAACGGCGCCGCCAAGACCGCAGTCTGGAAATGCCAAGCCGCGCGCCCATCGCCATCCGGAAACTCTGGCCGTCACCAATAACTTCGGCTTCAACTCGATAGGCAGTCAGGCGGTGGCCGAAAACATCGCCACAGCTTTCACCCGGTTTGACATCGGCTGTTCGGTCGGATTTTCCGTCGGCAAGAATAAGGACACGCCGACCGACCTCAAGGCCCTGGTTGGGGACTACCTTTCGGCCATACGCGATTTCCTGCCGATAATGCGCCCCCGGGATTTCATTGAGGTCAATATCTCAAGCCCTAATACATCAGGGTTAAGAGATGTTTTCATCAACATCGATGCCTTTTGCGAAGCGCTTGTCTGCGGCATCCGCGAGTTGGCCGGGGGTTTCCTCCCGCCTTTAGTGTTGAAGCTTCCGCCGGATGGCATGGAAGGTAAGACCCTCGAGGCGAGCATAGAGAGTCCGATCCGCCACGGGTTCAGCGGCATCTCGGGCGTAAACTCCACCAGCGACTGGAAGCTTAAGTCTAAGTGGAGCATCTGGGCCGAGGGCGGCACTTCGGGAAGGCCGCTATTCGAGTTAGCTAACCGCGTTCTTGGCGAGGCGCTTGATATAGCCCGAGGGCGGATCGATTTCGTCGGCATCGGCGGGATAACCGCGCCGGAGGACTGCCTCCAGAAAAAGCAGCTCGGTCCGGAAGTGAAAGGTTTCGGCATTCTAACCGGCCTTTATTACGGCGGCCCGCCGCTGATACACAAAAGTCTTGAGGCTTGGCGCAAAGTTTAAGAACAAGCCGCCGAGCCGACTGCTAGCTTGAGAAAAAATCCTCAAGCTTTTTTGTTTTTTAAAACCCGCCGCGGCGAATGCCGCGGCGGGCCTATCCATCAACAAAGTGTTATTGGTTATTCGTTACTGGTTATTAGTTCTACTTCACTTCCACCGTACCCCCGGCAGCCTCCAGCTTCTGCTTAATCTCGGCGGCTTCCTCTTTGGATATGCCTTCCTTCACCACTTTCGGCGCGGCGTCAACCAGATCTTTGGCTTCCTTTAAGCCTAAACTCGTAACTTCGCGCAAGACCTTGATAACCTGAATCTTTTGCGCGCCGCCGGATTTAAGCTCAACAGCAAATGAAGTTTTCTCAACTTTCTCTTCCTCATTCTCGCCGCCGGCTCCTGTTGCCGGCATGGCCCCGACCATCATCGGCATTGAAGCTGACACGCCGAATTTCTCTTCAATGGCTTTCACCAGCTCCGAAAGCTCGACAACAGTCATTTTCCCGATGGATTCAAGGATATCTTTTTTCATAGTAACTGCGCTTGTAACTTGCGTAACCGCTTGCGTCTGTCATTGCCTCTAGAGGCAAAACTAAACGCGATGGGGAACGCAAGCGCTATACGCTATTTATGACTTGTTAATCTTAATGCGATCTAAAACCACGACCAAGTTTCTAATATTGCCCTGCAATGCATTTACCAAATTTTGGATAGGCGCATTAAACGCCCGCGCCACTTGGGCGAGCATCTCCTCGCGCGACGGCAATCTGGCAAGTGCCGTTACTCCCGAAACGTCCATCACCTTGCCTTCGAGAACGCCTTTTAAAACTTTAAAAGTTTTGTTTTCTTTGGCGAACTTAGCCGCGGCTTTGGCTGGCGCGGCCTGGTCCTCATAACCGAAAATGATCCCTATCTCACCCTGCATTTCCTCCGGATTAATTTCCAATCCCACGGCTTTCAACGCGCGATCCAGTAAAGTTTTCTTGGCTACTTTAAATTCAGCGCCGATTTTTTTCAGCTCGCGGCGGAACTGTCCAAGTTTGGCTACCGAGATGCCGGTAAAATTGGCAAAAAGCGAAACACGCTGCTTTTCGAAGCGCTCCTTTAATTCTTCAACCAAATGGGCTTTTTGCGTGCGGTTTAACATGAGGTTCGCTAAAAAACAACAGCAAAAGAAAACAATAAAAGGCGTTATTAACGCCCAAAGACAAAAGCAAAAACATTACTTGCCCTCGGCAGGATTTATAGGCAGTTTATGAGTTTAATCAGCCGGGGAGTTGCGATGTCTAACTTATACCGACCTGGCTAAACTCGTGACTGTTTAAACTGCTAAACTGACTTGCCCGCTGTCTTTGGACTACAGATCAAAGCTATCAGAGGCTAGAATAGCTTGTCAAGGGCTCGCCTGTTTCTTTTATTGACTTCTGCCCGCCAATTTGCTAGTATTAAGGAAGTACCGCTAATGAGCGGTATTTATATGTATACCAGCTTCAAAACAGGGGTTTTGACCCTTGTTTTGCTGGCAGCGGCGGTTGGGGTTACCGCCCCGACATCTGCCGAGTCCGGCTTCGTTCCATTCGACAAATTCAGGGTCAATCCTGAGTCAGATCGAAGGATCGAAAAGATCGAATATCGGCTTCCGATGGGAATAATCGTCGTCAATTCCAATTCGATTCTCCAGGCGAAATCCCCGAGCATGGCCAATGATAAAAGGGAGTTGGCATCAAAGTTTTTGATGTACGTAACTGCCTACTCCAGCTCGGTGGACGAAACCGACAGCACGCCGCATGTCACGGCGTCGGGAACGAAGA
>CAYNAP010000058.1:0-6019 GCA_964395285.1 uncultured Candidatus Saccharibacteria bacterium | reverse complement strand
TTGCGAAATGTTGATTCGGTCAATCACGCCCGGGCTAACTCGCGTAATGCATATGCTAAGTTTCGGGTGCGCGAGCAAATACTTGCACCACTTTTCTCGTTTCCGGGGAGCCAATTTTTTCGAGTCGCGGATGCGGCCGAGGCGCGGGTGAACCCATCTGATGCGGCCGGTCAAAGCCACCGCGGCTAAAACCACCGGCCCGGCGAGAGCTCCGCGGCCAACTTCGTCTATCCCGATAATAATTCTTCGCTTGTTATTTGCGTGCATCTGGTTAAATGAGTACGATATAAGCAAAATTAAACGCAGGCAAATTACGCAAGTGGCAAACGCAATTTGCGTTTAGCTTTGCGCAACCATTTGCGTTTAGCTTTGCTTCTACGAAAATGAAATTCACCCACCTCCACGTCCATTCCCACTATTCGCTCCTCGACGGTTTGGCTAAAATTGACGACCTCGTCAAGCGGGCTCACGACCTTGGTTTTGACGCGTTGGCGCTAACCGACCACGGGGTTATGTACGGCGCAATAGAATTTTACCAAAAAGCCCTTAAAGCCGGTATCAAACCTATTCTCGGCTGCGAATTTTATATCGCCAACGAGTCGATGCACGACAAGCGCCCGGGCATTGACGACAAACGCTACCATCTTACCGTTCTTGCCGAAAACTATGAGGGCTACAAAAATTTAATTCAACTGTCAACTAAAGCACATCTTGAGGGCTTTTACTACAAGCCGCGGGTTGATAAAAACCTGCTGCGCCAATACAGCCGCGGCTTAATTGGTCTTTCCGGGTGCCTCAATGGCGAAATCCCGCGCGCCATCCTCGCGCGGCGCCTAGGGCAAGCCGAAAACTTAATACGCCAATATCAGGAAATATTCGGCCGCGGAAACTTTTACCTCGAGCTCGGCAGTCATCCCAACATACCCGAGCAAAAAACAGTTAATGACGCTCTCGTAGAACTTTCAAAAAAGATGGACATTAAGTTAATCGGCACCAACGACGTTCACTACATCCGTCCGGATGACAGCGAGGCCCAAGATATTTTGGTTTCGGTCCAAACCGGAAATCGCGTCGAAGACGAAGACCGCATGAGCATGAAGAACGAGGACTTCTCAATGAAAAGCACCCAGGACATGGAAAGTTACTTCGCCGCCACTCCGGAAGCTATAGCCGCAACTCAAGAAATTGCCGAGCGGATAAATATTGAGATCCCCACTGGCAAGTCCCTCCTGCCGCCGTACAGCGTCCCGACGGGATACACCAGTGAAAGCTACCTCGAAAAACTCGCCCGCGAAAACTTGGAAAAGCGCTACGGTCCGGAGATAAAAAACGCCGCCGATCCCGAAATCCAAAAACTGCTTCAGCGTTTGAATTACGAACTGGAAGTTATTAAGCAGACGGGTTTTGCTTCTTACTTCCTCATCGTTCAAGATTTTATCAACTGGGCTCGTCAAAGCGGCATTGTTGTCGGGCCGGGACGCGGATCAGCGCCAAGTTCCCTTGTTTCGTATCTTCTTGGCATAAGCAACGTTGACCCCGTAAAATACAATCTTCTTTTTGAACGCTTCTTGAATCCGGCGCGCATAACCATGCCGGACATTGACCTCGATTTTTCTGACCGCCGCCGCGACGAGGTTATCGAATACGTCGGGAAAAAATACGGGCGCGACCACGTGGCTCAAATAATAACTTTCGGCACCATGGCCGCGCGGGCGGCGATCCGCGACACCGGGCGGGCCTTAAGCATCCCCTATAACTTTTGCGACATGCTGGCTAAAATGATCCCTTTCCATATGGGTTTGGCCGAATCGCTCGAAAAAGTGCAGGAGTTTAAACAGATTTACGAAGCGCAACCGGAAGCCAAACGGCTCATTGACCGCGCAATAAAACTCGAGGGTGTGGCGCGTCATGCCTCGACCCACGCTTGCGGCGTGGTCATCACCCCCGAAACCCTGACCGAGTATGTGCCCCTGCAGCTCGCCACGAAATCCGGGGCGAAAACTTCATCCAACAACGGCGAAGAAGGCAACAATAAGGTGGTCGTGACCCAATATGAAATGCACGCTATCGAAGATCTTGGTTTATTGAAAATGGATTTCCTCGGCTTGCGCAACCTGACCATTATTGAGGACACGGTGAACCTCATCAAAAAAAACCACGGCATGGAAATAAATATTGACGCCATACCGCTAGACAATAAGGAGGCTTTCAAAATTTTCCGCGAAGGCAAGACCAATGGAGTGTTTCAATTTGAGAGTCAGGGTATGAAACGCTACTTAAAAGAACTTAAACCCACCGAGCTTGAAGACTTAATCGCCATGGTTTCTTTATACCGCCCGGGGCCGATGGAGCTTTTGCCCTCGTTCATTGCCCGCAAGCACGGGCGCGAAAAAATTGAGTACTTGCATCCGCGTCTTGAGCCGATTCTCGCGCCTACCTACGGAATCGGCGTCTATCAGGAACAGATGATGCAGATCACCCGCGACCTGGCCGGTTTTAGTTTTTCCGAAGCGGATATTATGCGCCGGGCCATCGGCAAAAAAATAAAAAGTCTTTTGGACGAGCAAAAAGAAAAACTTATTTCCGGCATGGTCGCGAACGGCATCCCGCCGAAAGCCGCAACGGCGATTTGGGAGCTTTTCCCGCCATTTGCCCGCTACGGCTTCAACCGCTGTTTAGCCGGCGATACAAAGATAATTGACCCGGAAAGCGGACAGCTCATTGCCTTAAAAGATATCCATGAAAAGCAAAAAAAAGCATCCAAAATCCTGACTTTAGAAAGCGACCTTAAATTTCAATCTCGGCCGATAGCCGACGTCATTTACAACGGCATAAAAGAAGTTCTCCGTGTAACAACACGAAGTGGACGCTTTATTGAAGCAACGGCTAACCATCCTTTTCTTACCGCATTTGGCTGGAGTAAACTTGCCGAACTGGGAGCTGGAACAAAAATTGCCGTGCCGCGGGTAATTTCCGAGCCGTCAAAGTCGTTAAGCGTTGAGCCGCACCGCTTAGGACTTCTCGGCTATCTGTTAGCCGAAGGAAACTTTTGTCATCCCGATGGCTTCTACTTTTACTCCAAAAGTTCCGACGAACTTCGCGATTACTTAAAATTTCTTGAAAAATTCGATAACACAACGGGTAAAATTGATTATAGCAAGTCGGCAGTTGCCGTCTATGCCAAAAGGAGGGACTTGAAGAAAAAATCCGAAGCCGTAGCTTGGATAGAATCACTCGGCCTAAAGCATAAAAAAGCTACTCAAAAATTCTTTCCAGAATTTGTCTACGGCCTAACCAACAACGATTTAGCTTTAGTGCTCGGCAAAATATTTCAGGGCGATGGCTGTATTAACACCAAACGCGGTGATCCGCAAATTTTCTATGCCACCTCCTCTGAAGCTATTGCCCGCGGCTTGCAACACCTTCTCCTGCGCTTCGGTATAATCTCATCTCTCCACACTAAGAAATTCAAATATCGCGGCGGCATAAAAATCGGTTACACCGTAACTGTAACTCGTTACGATAATATTGAAAAGTTTCTCGATGCTTTCAGCGGGCATTTCGTAGGAAAAAAGGCTGTATTGTCCAAACAAATTATGGCCGACCACCCCATCATCAACGGCAGCATTCCGCCCTGGTCAGCGCGAGGCAGTTACGACGTAATCCCGGTTGACCTCATCCGCGAGCCAATGCGCGAGATAATCCGGTCAAAAGGTTTAAATTTTACCGAGTTTGCTCGCCAGGCCGGAATATCCGAACGCTTATTCCTGCGCGACGATAGAAAGGTCGGCTACCTCCGCGAAACAGTAGCAGTGATCGCAAGACATCTCGAAAATACAGAACTCGGGGGTCTGGCCGAATCAGATATTTATTGGGACGAAATATTGAATATTGAGTCAGTGGGCGTAAAAGACACCTATGACCTAACGGTAAAGGAAACGCATAATTTTGTTGCCAACGATATCATCGTCCATAATTCCCACGCCGTCTGCTACGCTCTAATCGCTTACCAAACTGCTTACCTTAAAGCTCACTTCCCCGCCGAGTTTATGGCCGCTCTCATGACCGCCGAAGGTTTTGAAATCGAGCGCGTGGCATTTTTGGTTGAAGAAGCGCGGGCTATGAACATAAAAATTTTGCCGCCGAGCGTCATAACTTCGAACGCCACTTTTACTGTTGTCCCCCGCCCCGAAGTGGGCGAGGCTCGCCTCGCTGATAAAACGGCGGCTCCCCTTCCAGGGAGCGAAACTCGCCCTGCCGCGAGCGGGACGGCCCGCCCTCCAGGAAACGATCCCGGCAAAGACGCGGGCAAGCCCGAACCGCGGGAAATCCGCTTCGGTTTAAGCTCGGTTAAAAACGTCGGATCAAACATTGTCGAGGCCGTCATATCCGCACGCGCCACAGGCGGGCCGTTCAAATCCGTGGACGACTTCATCGAAAGAGTCCAGTCTAAAGATCTCAACAAAAAATCCCTTGAATCGCTGGTAAAATGCGGGGCTCTTGACGAGCTCGGCGAAAGAAACCTCCTCCTGCAAAATATGGATAAAATCCTTGAGTATGCCCGCGACGTGCAAAGGCAAAAAGCTATGGGCCAACCTTCGCTCTTCGCCGCCGTTGACCAAATGCCGAAATCGTCTCTGCGCCTTGACCCCGCACCGCCGGCCGCGAAAAAAGATCGCCTGGCGTGGGAAAAAGAACTTCTTGGTCTTTATATTTCCGAACACCCGCTTGAAGACTACCGCGCCAAACTCGGCGCAAAAACCGTGCCGGTGGCAACACTCGCCGACCAGCCCAAAAACTCTTCCGTTTCCGTCGGCGGCATCGTCGCCGGTATAAACCGCATCATCACCAAGTCCGGGTCGCCCATGCTTTTCGTCCAACTCGAAGACTTCACCGGCAAAACCGAGGTTTTGGTATTCCCCCGCCTGCTTGAACAAAACTCGGGCATCTGGCAGCCGGAAAAAATACTTATGGTTAAGGGACGCATTTCCCGCGACCGCGACGAGCCGAAAATATTGGCCGACGAAGTGGTTGAAGTTACGTAATCCACAGTCAGAATTACCACATCTTGATAGCGATCTTAGGCGATGATATCTTAACCCATATATAGTAATCTGCCCGCCGGTCAAAATATGTTTACCCCTCAAAACATTAAAATATCTAGGCCGTTAGGAATTTTAATTGCCATTCTAGTTGCTGTTGTGCTTTATGGGGCGATTTTAATGTGGCAACACGGCTGGGGTGGAAAAGATTTAATACTACATTTTGGTTCACAGCCAGCTTCAAATAAGTCAGTGGGCTCTAAGGTGGTAAAAAGTTCCTCCATTTCACACCCTAGGCAAGTCTTTGATTACCCTTACCCAGTTTCTTGGGAAGAACAGGGTGCGCGATTTTCTCTCACGGGAGTTTCTCTCGGGCAAAGATCGGCATCGGGTCTATTCAACACAGTCACTGGCGACTACTATAAGTCTGGAGAAACGATATATGCTTTGACGCTATACCTTAAGATTAAAACTGTACGCGAGGGTGATATATCCTTGCAGGTTAGGCGTGCTATAAACGAAGAGGGCGATTTAGTGCCTCCAAATAATAGGCAGTTCTTTTTCCCGGGCAGTGGTGGGACCATGGCTATAGGTAACTCAACTTTTCTAGATCAACAGGTTGTTTTCACAGTACTTGAATCTGAAAAAGAATTTATTATTAACACCGGTAAGTACTCAAACATATTTTTTACTGTCACGGTTCTAAAAGATGGGAGCCTGAGTGTTTCAAAAGACTAAGCAAAAGTGTTATAAAAAATTAACGGGTAATCTAAACCTGCTGTTGGCTACCTTCTGCCACGGGGGGACTTGTGCGCTCCTCGTCAGATTCTGTCGGCCTTGACAATACTCTCGCCCGAAACTACTATTGAATAACATGTATTGCCGGACTCAATATAACTCGATGTCGACCAAGTGGCACAAATTCTGCCGTCATTTTGTCTGTACAAGGGTTTATTTGAGTTCTGCTTACAGCACTT
>CAYNAP010000057.1:4784-6079 GCA_964395285.1 uncultured Candidatus Saccharibacteria bacterium | reverse complement strand
CCACTTCGGACAGCGGCCGGTGTCGAGAGTAAATGTGGCGATACCGCGATGGATCATGCTTATACTTTACCTCATTTTACGCAAATGTGTCAGGGGTTTTTGATGAGTTTTGGGTTGGTACAAAATAAAAAAGCCGGCACATAGCAGTGCGTCGGCCAACTATTTGCCCTTTGGCGATTTGCTAAGATTATCCGCTGCAACAGGGTCGGCGTACGGCGGGGAACGGCGGCTTAGCTTAGTTGCCGTGGGGCAGGGTTTGGCGGGGGAGGGACACTGATGCCGTTATCATCCCAGCGCCTGATTTTGTAGTAAAGTCCGCGTAGGCTCAACCCGAGGAGTTCGGCGGCCTTGGTGCGGTCGCCGTTAACCGTGCGTAGCACTTCTAGAGCGTGCTCTCGCTCCAAATCAGCGAGGCGTAGCGGCAATAGAGGACTTCTTAAAGTTCTGTCGCTGTTGCCTAACGAGCCATCGCGCGAGATGAGTCTAATGTCACGCAGCTTTATGACTTCGCTTGTGGAAGTAACTGCTGCCCGCTCGATGCAGTTCTCGAGCTCGCGGACGTTGCCGGGCCACGAGTAGGATGACAGGAAGTTCAGCGCTTCGTCGCTGATTTTCTTAGCCCGTTTCCTTCCTTGGCGGTTGAACCGCTCAAGGAAGTGAGCTGTGAGGAGCGGTATGTCTTCGATCCGTTTGCGCAGCGGCGGTAGAGTGATCGGGATGACCATCAATCGGTAGAGCAAGTCCTCGCGGAATTGTCTAGCCGCGACCATCTTCAGGATGTCCCTGTTGGTGGCGGTGATTAGCCGGACATCTACTTTCAGCGGCCGCGTTCCGCCGACGCGCCGAAACTCACGCGACTGTATAACCCGCAGGAGCTTGGCTTGGATGGGTAAGCTAAGTTCGCCGACCTCATCCAGAAAAAGCGTTCCCGTGTCGGCGAGCTCAAATACTCCTTGGCGAGAAGAGACGGCGCCGGTAAAAGAACCGTGCTCGTGGCCGAACATCTCGCTCTCGGCGAGACCCTCGGGAACTGCCGTCGAGTCGAAGACTACCAAGGGGCTGTTGCGGCGATGGCTTAAGGCGTGGATGGCTCTTGCCACCAACTCCTTGCCAGTGCCACTCTCGCCATAGATGCAGATGGTTGCGTCGCTCGCGGCAACCTGCCGGATCGTTGTGTAGACCTTCCGCATGGCTGCTGACTTACTGACCAAGTTGGGCAGGCTGGTTGCCGGTGGAGTGGGGGCTACTGATATCTGGGCCTCACTTCTATTGCTAGCCATTGTCGCTTCCTCCCT
>CAYNAP010000057.1:0-4684 GCA_964395285.1 uncultured Candidatus Saccharibacteria bacterium | reverse complement strand
GGGCTACTGATATCTGGGCCTCACTTCTATTGCTAGCCATTGTCGCTTCCTCCCTCGGGGTTGAATGAGCAGTTAATCCATGATGGCCTAGATGCGTCGAAGTGCGTGCTGTCTTTCATTCCCGGATTCATTTTAGCGGGCTGGCGGACGAAAACCCTCTAGGGCTACTGTAAGCCGCGTTTCTCTCGTTGTCAACGATTTGTGGCGATACCGCGTCATACTTATTTTAAGATCGTTTCAGTTAGAATCCGAATTTTTTCACGTCTTTGTTGTACTCTACGGCTATGAACCGAAAAAGTTTATGCAGGGAAGAAAGTACCTCCCTTTCCTGCATACTGCTCATTAAAACGTGGGTCTGCCACCATTTGGGGAATTCAGTTTGTATAAAGTCTTTTCTTATTTCATCGAGAGTGATAAAGCCGACATGCATAGCCCGCTCAAGAAAAATATCAGCCACTTCGTAATGTTTCTCCACTGTCTTCGTCCCCGCTCCCGCCTCCAAGAACTTTTTGTATTTCGGCAGGAGATCATTTTTAACCCAGGATCTAAACGGGATCTGCAATTTTTCCATCTCGGCAAGCATTGCCGAGTATGCATCCCAGGTCATCTTTCGGCCGCCCACGATGACATCCGGCATCTTTTGCTTGGATTGGTCATTTCTCCCCAGTGTCGGATCCTTTTTAAGGGATCGCTCAACCATTTGGCTTGGCGATTTGCCGTTGAGCGATTTATGCGGGAAATAATTCCAAGCGTCTACAAAGGCTTGCAGAATTTCATTGAATTCATCGCGCTTGAACGTATGCGCGAAGTGCTTAAACCACTTTTTCTGAAACCGATTTGTGGCCTCCATGGCCGAATCCCCTTCGTCGTTGAATATCCAATCTTTCACCATTTTCATGGTGAGTTTCTTTGACACGCCATACGCGTCCAGAGGTTTTTGTAAATTTTCTTCCACCGCTTGTAGGGTTTTCATAGTTAGCTATTTTCTACCATTTTTTCAACTCTGTGTTTAGCTTCCTCCAACAGTTCTTTGGCCCTTATTCGCGCTTCGTGGGAATGGCGCACAAGCTCGGCGATTTTTTGCTGGGTGAGTTTTGATAAAATTGGAACGAGTAAATTTTTTATCTGCTCCGGCTTCCAATGGGCAATGATCGAGCCGCCGGCGTCCCGTTCGGCTTGCAATTGCCCGACAAGTGAATTGATAACAAGCGCGAGATATTCCGGCTCAATATTTTCCTTCAATTTCAATCTCAAAACGCCGCCAGCGATAATTCCTTCAATCGGTTCTTTCATTGCATACGCGATACCGGGGGTCGCATCTTTGGTAAGCAGTACTTCGCCGACCTTCGGTTCGTAATCCTTTTTGAGCTTTTGATGCAATGCATCATTTAAATACTTTTGGTCTTTATCCGTTATTCCGTCTTTTGAAATGGAGCTCACGCGAATAAAAAGCTTCCCCTCTTCTTGATACGCTTCGCTTCCAGGCTCAATGCCTTTTTTAATCGTGGCAAGCTCTCCGAGCGCTATTCCACCATTCGCGCGAATTAGAGACAAGATTTTCTGGTATTTTGGCTGGAAGTATTCGGCGTCCATTCGGCCCGCAGCTTTAATCTCCGAAAGCATAACGACAGAAAAGTTTTGCTTGTCCTCCGTAGCTTTAGCGAAGGAGGAAAGTTCCAACTCCTCCAAAAGCAAATTTTCGGCTTGAAAATAGAGAGACTGAGCACGTTCTAGCGTACTAAGAAAATCTCGATATTTACTCTCAATCTCTTCAATTATCTCCTTACTGAAAATAGGCACCCTCAATTTTTTTATAGGACCAAGAAAAATATTTGCTTGAACACTGCTAACAATCTCTCGTCGTGTTTGTAGGAGACCGTAGTTTGAGTTAAGAAAAGCGGCCAAATAATAGGGAGAGATCTCGGCTAGCGTTATTTTAGCTATCGCTTGATTGGCATTCATATGACCCGACAGATTGTGAGCGACGGCTGCATTACCGATCGTTCCCGCCATAGTAAGTAAGACTTGGCCATTATATACTCTTGATTTTTTCAAAATCCCATCAACTTTTTCGCTAATGTGTTTGATATTGCTTGTATCGATGTATCCATCATGAATGTCTCCAACATTCACATATGGCACGCCAGACTCTTCCCACTCAATGTGGCTGGTTAGTGAGTATGCCCCGAAACTCACTATAGATTTTGAAATGCCCTCAATGGTTTTCGTTTTGACTGAGTTAAGTTTCTTTTCCAATTCCAAATACTCCGGCTGATAGTATTCCGCATCCAGCCGATGCGCGCCTTCAAGTTGTGATTTTTGGATTATGGAGAAAGTGGCCATTACGTCTGTCTGCGTTTCTCTATTTCTTTACCTCGACTAAGAAGCCTTACGAGTAGACCGGTTAGATATAAAAACGCTTCGACTTCTGAGGGGTTGATTGAGTGTCTCTTCTCAGAAGCGTGTCGCTTAAATTCGTTTGCATAATTGATGTAATTTGTAAGCAACGATTTCCACTCCTGCGAAAAACTGATTTTCTCGAGAAGTTCCCTTCGATTGTTCTCAAGCGTCCTGGAGTTATTGAGAATCTTTCTTGCTAAACCTTCGACTACCAAGTAACAGTTGATAACAACTCCACCAAGTTCGTTAGCAGAGTAGCTCGATATAGCTTTCAGGAAATCGCGTTTTTCATCTGGGTAGTCATCAAGCCAATCAAGCGGGTCTTCAACTAACTGTTCGTCCAAAATCTTTGCTCCACTGGGATAAAACATCCCACTTTTCCACGTCACCCCCAAATCAACAGTTGCATTTGACAGCGCAATTTCTACCCAATTTGAAATTTTGGTTCGCTGTTCTATTTGGTCTTTGAAGAATTTATCCAATAGAACCAATAATTTCAGCGTTTGGAGAAACTCATCGCCAGTAAGCGTGCGCAATGATGGAACTATCGTGCTACCTCCGTAATTCGTACTGTTCGCGTGACTGATTCGGTCTTGGGTGTTTATACCTAACCAATAACACAGCGTTCGGGATATATTTTCGTACGAAGTTGGGTAATGCAGGTCTTCGACCGTGTTAAATACGGTTTGGTTAATTCTTTGAACGAATCTTCGCTGCTCGTCCTCTAACGAATCTTGAATACCAAAAATTTTATTGAATCTCCTAAGTGACATAATTAAATCAAGAATTCTAGACGCTGCTCCTTTGCAAACTTTCCAAACGCTTCGACGATTTCGTCGAGGTCGTGATCAAGGCTTTTTGACCTTCTTTGTGGCGGCTTTTATCGGAAACCTCGATCATTAGGAGACTGTTAATAAGTTTGATTTGCGTCATAAATTATGATATACTGATTTTGCAGCGAAAGTTGCCCCTGCCTATGGGATATTAGGATCGTATTTATGCCTCCCGGCGCAAGTCGGGAGTGCTTTTGTTTTCGTGGACGTATTCTAGTAAATCTCTTGCGGGATCGGCCGGGATAAAGAGATCGGAATACTTACGCAGTTCCTCGCTTGCGAAGTCTCGCGCGCACATTGTTACGACTTTCTTCTTTTTGGCTTTCAAATGTTGCAGAAGAAAGTGAAAATCACTATCCCCCGACAACAAAAATAGCGAATCATATTTCCCTATTTTTAGGAGTATGTCCATTGTCATTTCGATGTCAAAGTTACACTTGCTTATTCTGCCCAGGAACTTACCCTCATCATCGAAATTATCAATCTCTTTGACTTCTTTCGTCCTGACAACGAATCCTACTTTTCTTGCTTTGGCGATACGAAAGATTGACTGACGGTATTTAATATTGAAAGGGTTCTCTTGGGGCAGTTCATGGTATGCTTTATAATGGCCGTAGTAAAAGAACTTTTTCTCGGGTCTTACTAAATCTATAACTTGAGAAAGTTTTTGGATGTCAATTTCTCTCTTCAGGTATTTCCGGTTTTCTTCCGGCCAGAAAGATTTAGCCCAGTGGCGCACGTTGCTGAAATCTACGAAAACGAATATTTTTCCATATTCCGCCGGATCGAAGAGATAGTAATTTCTTTTGAATTCCCGAAAGTTCACGGTCTTATGCCTGAAAACTAAATTTCTGATCTTTAGCGAATTTCAAAAATCCATCGGCAATGTCATCTAAATCGTGGTCGAGGACTTTACGGCCTCTCGCGTCGTGGACATAGTTGCCGCTCGCATCCTTCTTGAAAATATAGTCGCCGGAGTTGTCTTTGCCGCCGCGTTTTGAGATGGCCATAAAGATCGGGTAGTCCTTCTGTGGCTCGCCCGCATCGCCGCCCCATTTTTGGAGAAAAACCAAACTGGTTTTGACACCGGCGTGCGGTCTGAATGTATTCTGATGTAACCCAACGACAGCGAGCACTCTCGCTTTATCAAGGAAGTAATCACGAATGTATTCTGCATTCGTATTATTAAGGATCCCTTGTGGTAAGACGATAGCCATCCGTCCGCCCGGGCGGAGCATGTCGAGTGCGCGTTCGATAAAGAGAATATGCCGCTCGACGTTGTTGCGGAGCTTGCCGCCGTCTTTACGCGCAAGCTCGTACTGCCGCAAAAGGCCTTGCTCCGGGTTCTCGCCGGCAAACGGCGGATTGGTGAGGAGGATATCAAAATTTAGGTAGCGGTACGTTTTCTGATTTTCGCGCTCTTCGGTTGGGATATCCAGGTTGGCGAGCAA
>CAYNAP010000056.1:0-6334 GCA_964395285.1 uncultured Candidatus Saccharibacteria bacterium | reverse complement strand
CCGTGTCAATTGCTTGGTCGGGGGCGGCGTGGTTGATCGCCAAAGCCGAGATTTTAGAAAAAAATACAGCGCCCGAACCATGCTCGGACGGATGGCCTCGCGGGGCGATTTCAGCGGAGCGCTTCTTTTTCTCGCTTCGGATGCTTCAAGCTATGTTACCGGCGCGAACCTCGTCGTTGACGGCGGCTGGAGCGCTTGGTAAGTTTCTTCGTGGAATCACCATGGATTGTATTTTTATTGTTCTTGCCAGCCACAAGCAATACTCCGATGTTCTTAGAGCGAGTGATCTTGTGCCGAGCCTGGCCAGAAATTACAAAATCGTTGTGTTGACTGAACACTACACCGCCAAAGAGGCCATAGAGCGAGGTCTTTTCCAGCATAAGAATGTCATCTACCACAAAGTTTCAACCCATTACCGCCGATTGTGGAATTTTTCCGACAGATACATCCGCACCTACTTCGTTCGCGAGTTGGATCACTTGGATGGTGTGAGGCTATTTGACTACAAGTTCTACGTTCACCACATCGGTCACAAGGTCTTAAGCAAAATTGGCGCGCTCCTGCCCAAGCGCTTTCTGACCGCCGAGCGCTGCACGCGCATTGAGAAGCGCTTAGTCCGCCCGACTGAAGAATTTCTTGCCTTAGTCAAGCGCTACCGCCCGCGGCTGGTTATAACTGCAACCAGCGGCATACTGCCTCTTGAGGCGGAAATCATCATCTTTTCGAGGAAACTTAGCATCCCTACGGTAGCCATAAACTTCAACGTGGATTATCCGCACTATCAATCCAAGAAAGCACGCCGTACCGATTACATTGCGGTGTGGAATCCGATCATGCAGCGCGAAGTCCAGGACTATATGCACTATCCTCCGGATCGCGTGTTCGTTGCCGGCTGCCTCCGCTACGACCACTACTTCACGGATGTCGAGCGCGGTCTGGTCCGATCGCGGGAAGATTTTTTGAGGGCTAAGGGTCTTGATCCTTCAAGAAAAACCATTGTTTGGAGTACCACAACTGGGTTCTACAAACGGGTTAGAGAACTGATGCATGCGTTGCTCGAGGCCCGGGCTGATGGGCGGTTGGGCAATTACCCCAATATTTTAGTGCGCCTGCATCCGAGTGGAGCGTGGCAGCCCTATCAGGAATTTGTAGGAACGCCGGGCTTGGCTATTGACGTTCCCGCGCGGCATCCGGTCTTTGATGAGCACGCCAAGGAACATAAAGCCGAAATGGATAAACACGACCTGGTGAATCTCACCGAAACTTTGCTGTATGCCGATGTGGTTTTCTTGGTTTGTTCAACCATAACCATTGAAGCTTCTCTCTTTGGCAAACCGATAGTCGGCATTGGCTTTCCGAAACACATCCGGGTTGCTTCCTACGCCTCCGAGCCGATTAGGTGGTTCATCGCTCGAGGGGCCGCGCGCATAGCGACCAGTATTGAGGAGATGATTAAACTTCTGAATTGCTATCTCCAAAACCCCGAGCTCGATCGCGAGAATCGTCTGGCCCTGGCCCGGGACTACGTTTACTTTACTGACGGCCGATCCTACGAGCGGACGGCCAATTTCATTGCCGAGATTATTGCCAAAGAAAAAACCAAGCTGGCTAAACGCTGAAAAGCTATGCCCCAAAAACCCCAAGTAATGGCTTTCGTCCAAGCGCGGATGAGTTCCAAAAGATTTCCCGGGAAAGTCTTGGCTGATTTGAACGGCCGGCCGGTGATCGATTGGGTTATCGCGCATATTGCCGAAGCTATGCCTCGTGAAGCCATCGTTGTTGCCACCAGCCGCGAACCGTCGGACGACGTTCTTGCCCGTCACCTCGAGCAATCAGGGATCAAAGTTTTTCGCGGGCCACTCCAAAATGTTTTTGAGCGTTTTCAACTTTGTTTGAAGGAGCATCCCGCCGACTGGTTTTTCCGGGTGTGCGCCGATAGCCCGTTCTTGAGCGCCAAACTGCTAAAATACATGCTTGGATATAAGCGGCACAGCAACGTTGATCTGGTGACCAACACCCTCCCGAGAACTTTTCCCGTCGGTTTAAGTTTGGAAATGGTTTCAGCCAAAACTTTTTCAAATATCGATGCAAAAAGTCTGTCGCCCCAAGAACAGGAACACTTAACCACAGTTTTCTATAACCATCCTCAAAACTTTCGCATCGTGAATATCGAGTCGCGCAATCCCGGTTTGGCCGCCATTAACTTTTCTCTGGATACTCCCGAGGATTTATCGTCAATAAAAAAATTTATGGCGGGAGAGCGTAGTTTCCCAGAAATCGAAATTAAAGAAAATTTGCATTAGTTGGATGATTTTGCGTCTTGCCTATCGTTAACAGTAATGCTACTTTTATCCCATTACCGCAAGGTCACTCACCACCAAATTTTTGATGTGGGTAGTTGCCAATAGCATCATTCCTATTTTCTTAAACCAGCATGAATCAAAGTCAACGTTCCATTCCTTTTGGCCGGCCGTGGATTACCGACGAAGATCGGCAAGCGGTTCTTGAAGTTTTGCAGGGTCCTATTTTAGCTCATGGGCCGGTGGGTAAGGCATTCGAAAGTGAATTTGCCGATTTCTTGGGCGAGGGCGCAAATTGCGTGAGCGTAAGCTCGGGCATGGCCGCGTTGCACCTCGCCTGCATGCACTTTGGTTTTGGTCCGGGTGATGAGGTCATCGTCCCCGCCCAGACGCACACGGCCACAGCCAACGCCGTGGAGCTGACTGGCGCGAAGCCCGTTTTTGTGGACTGCGATCCGGCGACGGGCAACCTGACTCCCGAGCTTATCCGCGAAGCCATTACTCCCCGCACTAAGGGAATAATCGTCGTTCACTTCGTCGGCATACCCTGCGCTATGCCGGAGATTGCCGCTTTGGCCGAGCAGTTCGGCCTAAAGGTTATCGAGGATTGCGCGGTTGCTTTGGGCGCGCGCCTGAACGGCAAACATGTCGGCTTATGGGGTGACGCCGGATGTTTCTCTTTTTATCCGGTCAAGCACATTACCACGGGAGAGGGCGGCATGTTTGTTTCGCGCCATCGCGATGTTGCTGATGCTGTGGCCAGATTTCGTGCTCACGGTGTCGATCGCGCCTACGGCGAGCGGAAGATTCCGGGCATGTACGATGTTAAAGGCGTTGGTTTAAACTACCGGCTTGGCGAAATGCCAGCCGCTCTTGGCCGTCAGCAACTCCTGCGGTTAAAGGAGGGTCTGGCGCGGCGCAAGGAGAACTTTAATTTTTTGAAGAGCGGTCTTCTCGGCATGGCCGGCCTGCGGGTTATTGATAGTGTCAATCCCCAAGCCGAAAATAGTCACTACTGTCTAAGCGTTGTTTTGGAAGGGAAGTTCGCCGGACGCCGTGACGAAGTTGCCAAGAAATTGAACGAAGCCGGGATAGGCACGAGCATCTACTATCCCCAGCCGCTGCCGCGCATGACTTACTATCAGAACAAGTACGGTTATGACCCGGAGATGTTTAAAGCCGCAGCCGAAGTAAGCGACCGGTCCATAGCCTTTCCGGTCGGCCCCCATGTCAACCGGGATGATCTAGACTACATCATCGAAACCTTCAGGGATATTTTTAAGAATAACCCCGGAAACCCTATGAGCTATAATTTTACTCCGATCGAAGGCCGGAGAATTGTGATCATCGGCGGCGCCGGTTTTATCGGCCATAATCTGGCCCTCGCTCTAAAAGCGCGCGGAGCGGAAGTGTCGGTGGTTGACAGTCTGCAAGTCAACAACCTTTTGTCATTTACTTCCGCCAGCCACGACCTGCCCAATCGCGATGTTTACCTTAAAATACTCAATCAGCGTCTCGATCTGCTTCGCGACGCCAACGTTCCTCTTTTTCCCCAGGACGTTCGCGATTACCATGCGCTGTCACGCATTTTCACCCAATTAAAACCTCAAGTGGTAATTCACCTGGCTGCGGTAGCTCACGCTGGACGCTCCAACAAAGACCCGCATAGCACCTTCGACCATAGCTTGCGGACTCTGGAAAATGCCCTCGACTGTGCGCGGAGCGGAGTCGGGCAATTTATATACTTTTCTTCGAGCATGGCTTACGGCAATTTCAAAACTGAAGAAGTGACCGAAGAGCATCCCCTTGAGCCCATCGGCATTTACGGCGCTCTCAAACTCGCCGGCGAAAAGATGGTTATCGCCTATAACCAGGTTTTCAATTTGCCTTTCACTATTATCCGCCCTTCGGCACTCTACGGCCCGCGCTGTGTCTCGCGCCGTGTCGGTCAGATTTTCATTGAGAACGCTTTAAACGGCGACAAGTTATACGTGGAGGGCGACGGCAGCGAACGAGTTGATTTCACCAATATCGATGATCTGATTAGCGGCATAATGCTCGTCATCGAAAATCCGGCGGCTAAGGGTGAAGTTTTCAACTTAACCTACGGTCAGTCGCGCTCAATCAAAGAGCTCGCCGAAATCGTAAGAGCCCATTTCCCCGAAGTGGCGGTTGAAAACATCGCCCGGGATAAACTCACTCCCTACCGCGGCACTTTAAGCGTTGCTAAAGCGCGGCGGCTTCTTGGCTACTCGCCTCAAGTGCCGATTGAGATCGGCGTCCCAAGGTACATTGAATGGTATAAAACTCTTGGCCACTCGCCGGCCTTACCCGATCTAAGCGCTTAATCCATCATGAAAATTTTGTTTGCCGGCCATAAAGAGCGGGGAGTGAAGTGTTTCGAGGCGCTCGTCAAAAGCGGGCATGAAATTGTTGGCGTGATCGCCCATCCTTCGAAAGAGCCGCCCTTGCCCGGAAGTGTGGCCGCCAAAGCTTTAGACATAAAGTCCGCTCTTTTCCAGCCCGAAGATGTCAATGATGTTAAAGTGATTTCCTCATTCAAAGCGCTTGCCCCCGACATAGTGGCACTGGCCGGTTATAGTCAGATCGTCGGCCCGGATTTTATTGGCATCCCTCGCTTAGGTTGCGTCAATCTTCACGGCGGGAAACTGCCGCAGTATCGCGGCTCCTCGCCGATGAATTGGGCGCTGATCAACGGCGAGAAAGAGTTTTCTATCTCGGTTATCCAAGTTAACCAAGGCGTTGACACCGGCGATGTTCTCGGCGAAAAAAATTTCCCCATCGGCCCCGACGACACCATAGCCGATCTAAAACTGCTAACCGATAAAGAATTCCCCAAGTTGCTGGTTGAAGTTATTGACGCGGTTAGTCAAGGCTGCGCCAACCCCCGCCGCCAAAACGAGAACGAAGCGGCTTATTATCCGCTGCGTTTTCCCGATGATGGATTCATCCTTTGGGACAGGTACACTGCGGCAGAAATTCATAACCGCGTCCGCGCCCTGACCGAACCTTTCCCTTGCGCTTTTACTTTTTATAACGGGCGCAAAATAAAGCTTTTAAAGTCCAAACTCGCGAAAAATATTTTCTATGGTGAACCCGGCCGGGTCTATCTCAAAAACGAAAACGGCCTTTTGGTTGCGGCCAAAGACCGCGCGCTATGGATTGAGCGCGCCGTTTTCGAGGATAACGGCGAGGATGCTGTTAAACTCGTCAATCGCTACGAAAAATTTTCGACCTTGACTGGTATCGCTTTAACCAGTATTCTTGGTCAAGAACGCCAATGATAGAAAACTTAAGCATAAAAAGTCAGCGGCCACCCGCGAATAACAAAATATATAAACAGATAAATTTTTAAACCTATGCCCGACGAATCTTTTAGCAAATTTGGCTACCCCGAAGCCCTGGTCAAAGAATACTCAAACTGGATAGTTTTATGCGCCTCAAAGCAGGCGACACTCGCCACTCTTCTTTTGGTCTGCAAGGATAAGGTCACCGCTTTTTCCAAGATCTCCGAGGCGAGTTTTGCCGAGTTACCCAAGGTCCTCCGCGAAGTAGAAAATAATCTCCAAAAACTTTTTCAGAACGACAAGATTAATTATCTTATGCTGATGATGGCCAACCCTGAAGTTCACTTTGCCGTTTTTCCGCGCTATGCCAAAGAAAGAAAATTTGCCGGTGTAACTTTTCTCGACAAGGGTTGGCCGTCGAAACCTGATACCGACTTTGCCAACGAAATTGACGATAGGGTCTTTACCGAGCTGGTTTCTACTCTTAAAACCGCCTTCGAAGGCGTATAACTCTTCGCAGGCGGCAACGTAGACAAACACTATGCGCATTGGCACATTTGACACAGACAATAAAATTCTCGTCGTTGCCGAAGTTGGTAACAACCATGAGGGCAATTTTGAGGTGGCAAAAGAACTGGTAAAAAAAGCCGCCGAAAGCGGGGCCGACGCGATTAAGCTCCAAACTTTCCGAACCGAGCACTATGTTTCGGGTGCGGACGAATCCCG
>CAYNAP010000055.1:4163-6345 GCA_964395285.1 uncultured Candidatus Saccharibacteria bacterium | reverse complement strand
TCGCGCAAGTGGAGTCGGGTTGGAGCCGAGGAGTCAAGCGGGCTCACCGTACCCCCCAAAAGATGGTAAAGTCCGTCAAATTTTTTAGTGCGCTCGATATTCTCGAGATCAACTTCTTTCTCAACCACCATTATTGCGTTTTTGTTTCTCGCGCCATTGCGGCAAAGTTCACAAAGCCCGGCCTTGGCTTCGGCCGGCGCGTGGTTATTGTCGTAAGTTTTAAAGCACTGTGAGCAAAGTTTCACCTCTTGATGGAGTCGGGTTATAGCTTCGGCCAGAGCTCGCACCTCGCCTGGATCCTCGCGCAAAATATGAAAAGCGAATCGCGTCGCCTGCTTGGGACCCACTCCGGGAAACTTCAAAAAAAAATTAACCAGGTTTTGTATCGGCCGCGAAAGCATAGTTATATTTCCTCCTCGAAGTGCTTGGCTACCGACCTGAAGCTGACCGTCTCCTCGCTGAAATAAAGCTCGACTTTGCCGGTGGGGCCGTTCCTGTGTTTCTCGATCATAATATCCGCCATGTTTTTGCGCTCGGTATTTTTCTTAACTTTGTCCTCGCGGTAAATAAACATAACCACATCCGCATCTTGTTCAATCGAGCCAGACTCACGTAGGTCTGATAGTTTAGGTACGGCGTCCGAGCGCATCTCCACCGCCCGCGAAAGCTGGGAAATAGCCAGCACCGGCACATTCAACTCCTTAGCCATGGCTTTGAGCGAGCGTGAAATCTCCGAGACTTCCTGCACCCGGCTCTCGGCCTGATAGTGGCCGCGGATAAGCTGAAGGTAGTCAACCACCACAAGGCCCAAATTGCCGTGTTCGGCTTGCAGTCTTCGCGACATCGCTCGAATCTGCATAACCGTCGGCGAAGAAACGTCATCAATATACAAAGGTACTTTGGATAATGTTTCCATGGCATCGCGGATGCGCACAAAATCGTTATCCTCGCCGTGATCCGACAGTCGCCCGGTTCTTAACCGCCAGAGATCAACATTGGCCTGGGAAGAAACTAAGCGGTCAATAACCTGCTCCTGGGACATCTCGATGCTAAAAAATCCGACAGCCAAGTTTTCCTTCAACGCCACGTTCTTGGCGATATCCAAAGCGAGCGACGTCTTACCAAGCGAGGGACGGGCTGCGAGCACAACCAAATCCGAACGCTGCAGCCCGGCAAGAATATTATCAAGGTCGGGGAACCCGGTCGAAACTCCACGGAGCGCCCCGTCACCGGCATGCAGTTTCTCGATTCTTTGCCACGCTTCCTCAAGAGAATTTTTAACCGGCGAAAATTCCTGGGCGAGCGAACTTTGCGCCACGGCAAAAACCGTCTTCTCGGCGTCATCAAGAATGTTTTCTATGTCATCATCTTCTTTATAGCCAAGTTCGGCTATGCGGTGCGAGGCCTCGATGAGGTCGCGATGAATGCGTTTGCGATGAACCAGTCTGGCGTAGTAGCTCGCGTTCGAAGCGGTCGGCACCGCATTAACCAAAGATGCAAGATAAGCGTTGCCGCCGACTTCTTCCAGCTGATTTTTGTCCTTGAGGCGATTGGCTACCGAAAGAAGATCAATGGCCTCGCGGCGGTTTAAGACCTCGAGCACCGCCTCAAAAATAGTCCGGTGAATGGCTTTGTAAAAATCCTTGGGCTCGGTTATGTCCACTACCCGCCAGATCGCTTCTTTATCGAGCAAAAGCGAGCCCAACAAAGCCGCCTCGGCTTCAAGCGATTGCGGGGGCATACGCACAGTATCTATGCGCTGGGTAGTGTCGGCCATAATAAACGTGACGCTAATCTACGAATCTTATGCGAATCTAGCGAATATGCTAATCCGTATTCGCATATTTGTGGATTAGCATTAAATTCGCATTATTGGCATCACTGCTTAGTGTCTTGACTATAGCAAAGTAAAAGCCGTAGACAAGACACAAAGCTAACCCAAAGAGTTTATAAATTGTGCATACTTGCTTGATCAAATAACGTAAATGTTGTACCAATATCTTCAGAGTGATTGCGGGGCGTACCCACCAAAAACCGCATTAGGCCTGCCCCTATGTGGCAAAAGCCTAAGGAGAGAGGAATGAGCAACCTCAACGGCAAAGGTGCGATGGTCGAGTTCGACACCATGAACCCCGTTTTGACCCGTGATCAGGAATTCTTCCGGACGTGCATCGAGGCGGCA
>CAYNAP010000055.1:0-4063 GCA_964395285.1 uncultured Candidatus Saccharibacteria bacterium | reverse complement strand
GTCCTGGACGAGGCTACGAAAGCCCTCGCGGTGCTGAAGACTTCGTAGCCGCCGCGCTCAACGTCAGCCAACCCCGCGCTCAAAGCCGAGCGCGGGTTTTTTATTTAACATTAACAAACATTTCACGATCGTGGAATATTTGTTAACATTCTTGCATGGCCTTCCGCAAGCCAATCCGTAAACCAAAGCCGCGGCCCTATACAACATTGAGTCGCCTAATCATAGAGAAGTTAGCCGAATTTGGCGAGGTATCACTTTCGGCTTTCTTCCCGGCCAAATACCCCGAGGCGCGACTATGGCGTTCTATTCTTGGCCTTGATAACGATTATCGCTTTCGCCGCGAGACTTTTTCGGCTTTACTATCGAGGCTTCGGGCACAAGAGTTGGTCGAGAGAAAAGGGACAACGCGAAAAAGTAAATGGCGCCTTACCAAACGGGGTTCAGATTATTTGGCTAAACTCAAACCCAGAACCGAGACTCGGCCGGATGGCGTGGAGCGCTTGGTTATTTTCGACATACCGGAGAAGGAGCGCAGAAAGCGAGATGCAATTCGGCTGGAGCTTGCTGCCGCCGGTTACCGCCAGTTGCAGAAAAGCGTCTGGCACGGAAACAAGCCGCTGCCGGAGGATTTTTTGGAACTTGTCGATGCCCTCGAGTTACGCTCCCGCCTTCGTGTTTTCAGCGTCCGCGAGAAAGGCACGCTGGACTAACAAAGCACGGTATCTTAATTATAAACCTTAACATTTCGCTCACGACCGATTCATCAGTAAAGTGTTTAGATTGATTTTTTGTCTTTGTTCGCACCTCTGTCTAAAAAATCTTGCGATCGGATGCGATGCTTTTGTGCGCCGCATCCGATCGCTTGACCACTTACTCAAAAACCACGGGTAGGACAGCCATGTCGACCAAACCGTGAACCCGCTCGGTATTGGAGGGCACGGCGATGGCCGAAGCGGAAATCAGCTGGCCGTTCAGGGTCCAGGGGCGAAGCATAATGCGGCAGCCGAAAAGTTCGGGAACCCCCCGGCTGATATTCTGCACCGGAAGGGTAATAACCGCCGTTTCCACCCGCCGCTGGATGATGAAGGGCTGGCCGAGCTCGAGGCGCTCGTTGATCCACTCCTGCCAATCGCGATCCTTGAGACCGTGACCCATCAGCAGGCCATAGGAGCGGGCCGAGACGACGTTGGCCCCGCAAACCTTGAGCACCAGGCGGTTGCGGATCTCGGGCGGAAGACACCGAAGCCGATCGAGATCGGCGATATACTCTCCGGCTACGCGGCAGGGGAGCGAAGTGCCGTCGGCGATGAGATGCGAGTCGGGCATGACTTCGTCGAGCAGCCGAAGGTGTTGGGGGTCCAGCGTTTCGGCGAAGATGCAGCGGCACTTGCGGAAGATCGCGTACCAAGCTTTGTTGCCGTAGTGCGCAAACTCGGGGATCATCCTGATTTTGCCCGCCGACGCCAGCCGCACAAGATCGGCCAGGCGGCCTACGGTCTCGAAGACCGGGAACTGCCGCCAGATGGTTTCTACCTTTGCTCCCCGGAATGATACGCCAGCCGGTGTTATATCGAGGTCATCAAGCTCGGAGGTGGCGGCGAAGGACACGGGATAGCCGAGAGACTGCAGGTAAGCCGCGAGCCAGCGGAAGTCCTCTATGTAACACTGGCTCCACTGGTCGGAGACCAGGAAAAGAAGCGGCCCCCGCTCGGTCAACTCGCGAAAGCAGGCATACCACCTTTCCTGATTGATGCCGTAAACGACGTCGATATGCACAGCTTCGGCAAACCCGCCGGGCATCTCGTCGTTCTCCGAGGCGAAGAGCCCCTCGCCGGTGTAGTGGAGATCAAGCCGCCCCAGCGAAAATCCGCGCGAGGGCGGGTGGAGATAGAACTTGGCTAGAGTCGGGTCGGCCAGAGTGACGCCGGCGAGAAGCATCGGCCGTATGTCCGGGCCTTCGAAGCTTGACACCGCGAGGGCTTCGGCGCCGTTTTTCTCCCAAGCTTTCAACGACTCGACCATCCGCCAACTCGCGGCCTCGAAAGCTCTTATGGCTTCAAGGATGGCGGTCAGCTTCTGAAGGTCGCAGACGATAGGTTCGTTGGCTACTCTGATCCAGCTGATGCGCGAACCATCGGGCAATTCGGCCAGCCGCGCCTTGTCGCTAATAGAGCTCCGGAAATCGGGACCCCGATTCAGCCTCTCGAGGATGCCGTCGATCTTGGCCAGCGTGCCGATCGGACCGGCGGCTTTTTCGCCTTTTCTCGGCAGGCCCCACGGGAATTGCTTGTTGGCGAACTGCCGTGAGAAACGCATGAGAAAGTCAGATCGCACTTGGCGGGCGCATCGCGCAGGGCCGTTGGGGCTGTGGACTTTCACCGCCCACTGACTGCCGAAGGCCCAGCTTGGCATAACTTTGGCATCGGTGGGACGATTCGCGGTCATCATCCTGAAACCCCGGGTTCCCATGCCGTCGAACAGGCAAACGGCGGCGGCTGACGAGATGCCGCTCTTGAAACAGGCGAGTACTTCTTCGGGCGCGGCGAAAACCGCATACGCTTGTTCCGCGTTCGGCGCGAGGCGTTCGAGCTCTAAAAGCTCTTTCACCACTGCTTCGCTCTTGGGATTGCCTTTCAGGGTGAAGACCAGCCGGGGGACGGTGAAGATGGCTTCGGCCTTGGGGACTTTCAGCATTGTCCTTCTCCTCCTGTGGTTATTGAGTTTTAGGGAACTAAACAAGCCCTTGGATCGCCAAGGGCTTGTTTGAATGCTTCTTTTAACTAAATTATCCTTTGCGGATACAAGTGTTGTAAGCAGAACTCAAATAAACCCTGGCATAGACAAAATGACGGCAGAGTCTGTGCCACTTGGTCGACATCAGGTTATATTGAGTTTGGCAATACATGTTACTCAAAGGTAGCTTGAGATGAAAGCGTTGTCAAGACAGTAATTTTTCGCTGTGGATTACGCTACTTCGACCGCTTCATCGGCTAATATTTTCGGCTCGTCGCGGTCGCGGGAGATTTTGCCGCGAATCATCAGTATTTTGTCATTTTGCCAGAGATCGGGGTTTTTCTCAAGGAGGCGCGGGAAAACAAGCACCTCGGTTTTACCGGTGAAATCTTCCAGTCGGACAAAAAGCATCGGCGACCCGGACTTGGTGATGATGCGGTTTACGCCGGCGACAAGCCCGCCCACCGACACCTCGGAATTTTTCCGGCACTCGCCGAGAGAAGATACCGGCACGACTTTGTTCTTCAGTCTTTCGCGATACTCCTCAAGCGGGTGTTCGGAGATGTAAAGACCCAAGAGTTCCTTTTCCCAAGCGAGCCGTTCTTTTTTTGGCGCGGGTTCCGCCGGTTCCAGACGCAAAGTCATTTTGGCTGCGCCGTCGCCGAAAAGGGAAGCTTGGCCGGCGGCGCGCTGGCGCTCGGTTTCGCGGGCATATTCCAGAATTTTATCAAGATTTTTAAGCAAGCTGTCTCTTCCGCCGAGCTCGTCCAAAGCTCCGCATTTTATAAGCGATTCAAGCGATTTTTTGTTGAGATCTTTGGAGCGCACTCCTTCAATGAAATTTTCAATTGAAGAGAACGCTCCGCCGCCTTCGCGCGCGGCCACAATGGCTTCAACTACATTCGTGCCGACATTTTTAACCGAGCTGAGACCGAAACGAATCTCCGTCGGCGAAACGACGGTAAAGGTGGGATTAGACGAAAGGACGCTCGGCGGCAGGATTTTTATGTTCATAGCTCGCGCTTCCTCAACGAGAAAGGCCACGCGCTCAACTTCAAAACCTTCGGCGGTCATGAGCGCGGCCATGAATTCCGCTGGCCAATGGGCTTTCAAATAGGCGGTCTGGTAGGCGATCAGGGCGTAGCATACTGCATGACTGCGGTTGAAACCGTAACGGGCAAATGGCGGGAAAAGCTCCCAAATGGCCGTTGCGGCTTTCGGCGGGATGCCGTTCGCGGCCATTCCGGAAATAAGTTTTTCTTTTTGCTCATCCAGAAGACTTTTTATTTTTTTGCCGATGGCCCGGCGCATAATATCCGCTTCGGAAAAA
>CAYNAP010000054.1:0-6407 GCA_964395285.1 uncultured Candidatus Saccharibacteria bacterium | reverse complement strand
AATGTCGCCGACAGACGCCACCGACGAAACTTTGGCGTTGCCTCCCGGCAAAGCCCTGCTGTAATCGCCATAATACCCCCCGCCCGGATAGTAGTCCTTTGGCGCGAGCGATTTATCTTCGGTAGCCAAGTTGAAATTTACCAACTCGACGCCAGCCGGTATGTAATCCTCGATCGCGACGAAATTGCGGTCTTTCGGCGTGGTTATAGTCAGGCGGCCCTTCAAGACGTCGCCAATCTTAGCCGCGTTTAAAGGATGCTCATACTTGGTATCGTCGTTTTTATAGAAACTTCTGGTTACGGACAAACCTTCGTCGCGCGGCGGTATGGTCTCGATCGGCAAATAATAGTTGAAAGCCATGTCGTAATAGAAAGTGCTGGTCGTGTTTCCGCGGTCGGTTTTCGAGAAAACCAGCCGCTCGATGTTTCCCGTCTTTAAACTGGAAATCGGCAGGAATTTCTCGAATGTTTTAAGAATAGTCGCTGGATTGAAATCGAAGCTCGCTTGATCTCTGTCGCCAAGAGCCACATTTAGGAGAAAATCAGCTTCATTCTCGCCCTTCCATTGAAGAAAGTCAGTAAACGCGTCCACCACCGCGACGGTGTTATTGGTTGAACCCCAAGCGCCGTCTTTGGCGCGGCTCCTCGTGAGCCAGCGGATAACCTTGTCCATCGCCGGGTACTCGCGCCTGTCCCGAACCAAGGCCTTGACCAATAACGCCGTGTCCTTGACCGGTGTCTCATAGTAGTCATACAGCCAGTTGCTGCCGTCAACGCCCAGATAAGCGCCGCGGCTGTCTACACCAACTTTATTTTCCAGAATCTTGAAAATCTTCTCTTTTAAATTCGTCGGGTAGCCCTTGGTTAGAAGCATAGCGAGGTAGGCGAGCGAGGAGTTCGAAAGATGCTCGTTAACCATCTGGTCGTTCGCGGCCAATCCCAGAACGCGCTGTCTTAAGAAGTCACTGCCGCCCGCAAGCCCTCCGAGAGCCGGAATGGCGCTTGCCCGCGAAAGAGTATAGGCGGCTATCACCGTCAAATTGTTGTCTTGATTGAATATGGATCTAGCGGTAAACTCGCGGTTGATGTAGCCGAGCGCCCGCTCGAGCGACTTCTTGTCAATTTCATAACCGGCCTCGCTCAAATCCGTCAACGTGTTGACCACATGGAGCGTAAGGTAAAAACTCGGCTCCATATTTTTATAGTAAGTAAACCCTCCTTCTTGCGTTTGATTCTCATAGATGCGCGCGAGGCCCATCTTTATGACATCATCGGCCGAGTACTCCTGCCCCTCAAAAGTGATTTTTTTCAAAGTGAATTTATCGCCGATGTTTTTCAAGTTGAGCCCGCGCTTGACAATGGCCAGCGAACTCAACTTGCTCGCAATTTGCTCGCTGCAGCCGTAAGGGTAGGAAGCCAGATAATTTAGAGCGTCGGATATAAAGACGGCAAGAGTCCCGCTGGCTTTGATCGTAATACCTCCTTTGTCCTTTACCACATTGTCGGGGACGTAAAGGTACTCGGTCGCCGTCTTGTTGTTGGTCGAAAAAGCCGTAGCCGTGGTTTCATAAGTTTGATTTTTGACGATGGAGATGCTGTTTTCGACTGTGTCTTCATACTTGTCGTTTTTAGCCGACAAGACGAATACATGCTTGCCGTCCTCTATTTTAATCGGCGCCCGCAAGGAGAAGTAAACCGTTTTGGTGTCATGGGCCTTCAAAGTTACGGAAGTTTCGCCCGTCCGGCTTAAGAGTTCCGCGGTATTGCTCGAGAAAGAAACTTTTAGCTTCTCGGCGTTGTCGGTGTCGTTAAATACCTTGGCCCCGACATAAAATTCGTCGCCGGGCACCACAAAGCGGGGCTTAAGCGGAATGACGGAAATATCTTTGCGGGTTACAAACTCGCTGTAACCCACCCCGACTTTGGTATCCTTGGTAATACCCACCGATTCAATTTGCCAAGTGGTCAGATTATCCGGCAGTTTGAAACTAACTTCGGCCCGCCCGGAGGAGTTGGTCGTAACAACGCCCTTCCACAAAGCCGTGTCCTGAAAAACTCCCCGCTTTTTAGTGGCCAGATCCTGCTCCGCTCCTCCGCCGCTGCCGCCCTTGGTGCCGAGTGGTATCTCCGCTTCATAAAGAATATTCTTGATGTTCGAAGCGGTAGTGACCGACAAAGGCATGCCGCCGTAAAAGAACAGAACCGGATTCTTCTTCGGATTGCCCTTCAGGGCCAGAACGCTCATATCTACCACCGCCAAGGATAGCTCGGTTTCCACCGGCTGCCTTTTCCAGTCCTTGGTCTCAATTGCCAGTTTCACCTCCTCGCCCGGCAAATAGTGCTTTTTATTCGGCGTCAAAGCGACTTGGACTTCTCTACGGCTGGTGTTAATGCGGTAGTTAATCTGGCCGTATTTTATTTCCGGCTTATCCGACAAAAGAATGATCGAAAGATAGATATTGGGAATATACGACTCTTTGACCTCAAACTCGTAATTGACCAGATTGCGGTCAATGTTTACGACCTGGTAGTCAAAAATACTCCCGCGCTCCAAACTGACCAGCGCCTTGGCTTTGCGGTAAGGAGATTTGATGATAACCCTGCCGCGCTCACCGACGTCGAGCACGGCCTTGTCGGTGGCGAGCTCCAGAGTTTCATTATTGGTCGGCTGGATGCTTACTTGTCCCGGGCCGTATACGTAAAGGCCGTAAACCGCCTTGACCGTGTTGCTTCTCCCGTCTTTCGCCTGAACCGACACTTCGTACTCCCCTTCCTCGCCTAGCTTGAAATCGCGCGAAAAGCTGCCCTGGCCATCGGTGCCGATAGCCGCCTTGGCTACCAGCTCTTTTTTCTTCTCGGACTTGTAGTAGTAGCTACCGTCAACTTCCAGCCGTTTAAAGTAGTCCCATTTGATTTTATTTATTTCAAGATTAATCCCGCCGACTCTTTCCGGCTGGCCCTTAATATCCACCGATTTCACCTTAACCGTGAATGGATCGTTTTTGCCCAAAAATGAGTCGGAAAGATTCAAGCCCAGATAAAACTCGCCGCGATGGACCAAGAAAGATTTTTCTGTTGAGATTGACTGGCCATTCAAGTTCTTTGCGGTTATGCGCGCGATGAATATTTTGCTCCTGTCCCCTTGTTCGTCCTTGAAAAACTTGCCGAAATCAAGAGCCTCTTGGATGGCAGCCTTCCCGTCGGGGCCGATTTTCGTCTTGCCGCGCAGGATAAAGCGATCGCCATAGCCGGGATTATAAGAGTAATACCAGCCGCTGCCGAACTGGAAGTAGTCGTCTTTGAAACGGTCAAAGTAGTAATCCTGGCTCAAGAACGAATACTCGACATCCCCGCCCTCGAGCGGAATGCCGAAATAATAGTTGGCATCCACGACGAGCTTCACTTCATCGCCGGCTATATACTCTTCCTTATCCTGACTTACGTCTAGCTTAAAAGCCGCGGGCGTGTATTCCTCAACATCGAAATAGCCATAACCGTCAAAAGCCCGGATGCGGTAAGTTCCGAGTGGCGCGGCCGCGTCAAGAACAAGACTGGTGGTAAAAGTTCCGTAATCGCTCAATGTTACCGATTTCTTGGCCACCGAGTCGCCGCGGCTGTTGAAGATCTCGACTTCGGTGTCGCCGCGAAAAGTCTGGTAGTTGGCGTCATAACCGATGCGGTCGAGCCCCTTGATAAAAACTTCCTGCCCGGGGCGATAGATGGGGCGGTCAGTATAGATGTAAGTCCGCGAAGCTGACGCGGCCGGGGATGCCCAGGCCAGTTTATCCGTCGCCCCCGAAACTATAGCGCTGTCTTCCCCCCGGCTTATAATCGCGCCGACCATGTTAAGCGCCGCCTTGGTTTTAGCGACACCTTGGTTATCAGTAAAGTAAACACCTGCGGGATTTAAGCCTTTTTGGTAAAGACTCACCTTGGCCCCGCCAACACCTTCGAGCGTGCCCATTGCCGTAACCCAGTAAAGATTCTGGTCGCGCCCCGCCAAAGCGGCTTCGGTCACGTCGGGATGAGGATCAACATCATAATAAGAGCTGGTTTGCCAATCCACCTTTTTTTCCTGGACAGCAAGGTTGGTTACCGTAAGAAAAGTCCGCTCGTAAATCCTTTCCTGGGGCGCCAGCGCGTAACGCTTTTCTTCCGGTTTCCACTGCCACTCCACACGCCGGTATTCAGGATGGCTGAAACTTAGCACATAGTGGCCGAGTGGATTGGGAACATATTTGGCAAGATCAACCTGAAAGTAGTTTTTAGTCCAGAACTTATTGGGCAGACTTATTTTGTCTTCGATAACCCTCTGGCACGGCAAGCTTTGGGGAGATAAAGTCGCCTCCGGCCGTTTACCAAGAAAACCAAGCATCGCCTCGGCCGAAACTTTGCAGATACTCATATTCAGGTATTCGAGATTTTCCGCCGCATAGGTAAGCTTGGTTTTCCCCGGCGAGGTTACGTTATAGCCCTTCTGCAAATGGGAAAAACTCCGCGAAAGTTCGGGAAGATCGCCGCTGGTAAACTCTAGGTTCTTTTGAGCGTTTTGCCCGAAGTCATCAACAACATCAAGCTTTATTTCATAATGGGTTTGGGGCGCCAGGCCGTAGTTCACGGTACTTTCGAACTCGCCCGTAGCACAGGGCGATTGCGAGCCCGGACCGATGCGGTAAGGCGGGTACCAGTTCCATAGGCCCACTCTCTCGTTGCTCTTCAATCTTTGGTCAAAGTTCTCCTCACTCGCCGGATTAAGGGGACCGTTTGAACAAATCTTCAGCTCCCGTAAACTTGCGCCCCTAGAGCTCGAGTCGGGCACGGTTCTAGTTATGCGTAGTACCGGATAAACCTTAACCGTCTTCACAACGTCTTCGGCGTTCAGCTCCAGGCCGCTGGTATTGACGATTTTTTTGAATTTTACGGCTATCTCCGATCCCGGCTTAAACCCGTCGGGTTTGAAGGTTATGAAAATCCTTTTGTAATCTGTTTCCTTCGCGCATTCACTGCCGTAATAAATGGGGATGTCCTGATCGTCAACTTTGCATTTCTCGGTGTAACCTATTTCCTTAAGGCCGTCCGCAGAAATGTTGGAAGCATTTTTATCGATGTCTTCAAAAAAGCTGACATACAGTTTGCCTTGCGGATCAAAGATGTCGGCCGCCGCAAACTTCGTCCGCGGCGAATCGGCGCTTAAAGAATCTATTATCTCCGGGACGTCAATTTGGCCGCTCCTCGCCTCTTCGAGAGTTATGTCCCCTTCCAGCGGATAAGCCCGCTTTAAACTAAAACGATATTGGGTTGAAAAATCCCAAAACTTTTCCCGCCCGTGCCGATCGTGCGCGCCATAAATCTCGAGAATGGATTTATCGACAAAGGTTTCGTCCTTCCGGCTTTTTTGGTTGTAGACCGTGCGCGTCCCGAAAACTGCCGTTATGGGAACTGCTTCGCCGTTGACCTTGGTTACCGCAATTTCGCCCTTGGTCTTCTCCAAGTCAACCGGCTGGTTAAAAACAACGCGGATAGGTTTATTATAAAGAGTTTTGCCCTGACTGACGTATTCATAACGCAGCGGCCGGGTGGTAAAGGAGTGGGTCGCCGGCTCGACGGCAAGGCCGTCTAGCGAAGTAAAACCTGATTTTACCCTGACGGTGTAGTGCGAAGACCGCACCAAACGCTTGGCGGGGATAAATTGCAGGTTTCTCGTGGTAATCCATTTGAACTTGCCGGATGTCGCCGGACTTACTTCAACCGGAATATCTTTAAGATCCAAAGCGTCAAGAGTGGTAAGCGGCACCATCGGCCGATTGAAAATTATGGTGATCGCCGCGGTTTCGGGAGCTTCGCTTGCCGCATTTGGAAATATGGCCTCGATCTTGGGATCCTCATCAGCCAAAAAGTCTTTGCGGATTTCGGCTCCCGCCGTGGCGAGAACTATTGTATAGTACTTGCCGAGTTCGAGTTTATCTTTCGGGCGGAATATCAATTTCTGATCGCCCGCGCCTTGAATCCACTTGCCGTCAACGGCCGGCTCGAACTTAACTTTGTCTTGGGCTTCAGCCAGAGCGACCTTAATGCCTTTGGGAATAGCGACTGCAATTGAGGCGCTCTGCGATATTTTGTCGGGCACGAGAACTTGAAGCTCGCCATATTCTCTATGCGGTAGTAAGCCCTGCCATCCGGCGAAACGGAAAAAAATCAAAACACCGCCGATCACTAAAAGAGCGGCGGCAATGATAATAAGCTTCTTCCGGTCAACAGTCGGATAAACCGGTTTTCCCGCTCCCGGCGGTTGTAGTGCATCTCCGTCCATTACCGTAATTATAGTACGCTAGGCAAAATAAGCTACCGAGCCAGCTGTGGATTGAGCCCTTGCTTTTATAACCCCCAGATGACGCCTCGCTCGCAAGT
>CAYNAP010000053.1:0-6429 GCA_964395285.1 uncultured Candidatus Saccharibacteria bacterium | reverse complement strand
ATATTCGCCTACGCTCGTCCCGCTTCCAGCGGGACTCGCTCCGGGCTTGCATTCAACTGAAGACGGGAGCTCCCACTTTGTGGGAAGCTCTCGCGTCTCTCCGGCCTTACGGCCGCAGTGTTCTGCAAGGGAATATAAACGGCTCCAAAGCATTTTTGAAATGGATGCTAGTCTCTAACCCTGAACCACCCCTTAAGAGATTTTGGCCAGCCCAACAAAAATAACAGCGCTAAAGGTGCCGCCCAGTTGGCAAAGCGCTCGATAAAATCGAGCCAGCCCGCGCCAACCAAGGGCCTGACTAAAGCCGTCCAAAAACCCCAGAATGCCGCCCATAACAATACTAAACGAATCGGTTTGACTAAAACTATGACAGCAACCACCAGATCTGAAATGCCAATCAAGTAAAGCAAAGTGGTGGCGGCTGGAGTAGAAACGTGAATCATCTGACTGATCCAGCCGATCCAATCTTTTTTGCCGCCGGTGGCCAAGAGGCCGTGGCCGATAAACTCTCCGGCTACCCCAACGCGCAATAGCCATTCGACTGTTTTTGCGTTGTTCATAATTCCGATGAAAAATTAGTTTGTATATCGCGACATTTGTATTTTATCACTTGCTTCTCTTGAGTGCTATCACCAAATACGCGAAACACCCCAACAAAGTAGGGCGTTCGGCCAAAAAATCTTCTGTCGCGATAAATACTTTAGAGCCTTAAGCATTCTGCCACAGACTCAACACGTTGCCTTCGGTGTCCTTAAAATAAGCGACGAAACCCATAGAGCCGACCGAGGTTTTGTCTTTAATAACAGAGCCACCGGCCGCTTTCACCTTAGCCATGGCCTCATCAATATTTTTTACGTTGATGGAGAACGAAGGGCCGGTAACGATGTCGTTACGCTTCATCATCCCGCCGTTGATTGCGCCGACTTCTTTCGGCATCCATTTATCATCGGTCTCAACGGTTCGCGCCAGAATATAGTTCATATCGGGCATATCCTGCAATTGCCAGCCGAACGTCTCCTGATAAAACTTTTTGGCCCGGGCGAGATCTTCCGCCGGAACCTCGAAGTGCACGACTTTGTCCATAGTTCTTATGAAAATAAATTACGAATTAATATATAACCATTAAACCATTACGCGGCTTGCGCCGCCAGTTGTTTTTCTATAATATACACCTTAGCGCTTTTTTGGATCTTCGGCCACCCGGGGCTTCAACCACCCCCATATACGAAGGAGGGCTGACATGAAACGGATGTTTGGCGCGTGGTGCGGTATTCTGATTGGCTTGGCGTTGTTTTTCTCCCCGCATAGCGGTTTGGCGATCGACATCACGATAAGCCCGACCGCGACCGCAGAGGTGGGGTTGAGCAACACAGTCACGATCAGTCCTGTCAAACTATCTACCCCGCTGCCGGGTTTCCCGGTAGGCAACTACATTGTCTTGTTCCAGTGGGATCCGAACAGCAGTACGCTAGTTCCCATTGCGGCTACACGGATCAGCGGTGGAGGAAATCCGACAGGCGGGGCTGTCGGTCAAGTGATCAACGGCGTGCTGATCGAGGCTGAAGTATTCGGACCACGATCGATCTCGCTCCCCGGATGCGCCCTCTATGTGAGCATCCGCAACCAAACTGCTCAAGTCAAGTTCACAGGACTTTATTACAATGGTTTCGACGCGACTGGCCGCGGGGTTGGCTGGGTGTTTGTTTCGACTTTACTCTCCGCGAATAGCTCAACAACCCTGGAAGGCCTATGGATAGCTTCGGGCAATAGCGGGACTCTCGCCTGTTCGCAGATTGCTCGCTACGAACTTGATCCCGCTGCTTCTATGTAGGCCCCGGTCATTAGTGCAAAGACGCCAACACCTATGGCACCGCCAAAGGTGTTATTTTTTTAATTGAAAAGTTGTTTTAAGTTTAGAAAATAAGCCGCCCGGCGAATCGCTGGGCGGCTTTGTGCAAACAAGGCTCTACGGAATGGCGCACCTTAAAAAGCGTTACCGTATCTGGATTTGGAACGCACGGCCGCCGCGCACGCCGTTTGCGTCAGTCGCCCCAATCGCAAATTCGTATGTGCCCGCAGCGGTACGGCAAGAGCTGATAAAAGCTCCATCTTCTTAATCAGGGATTTTGGGGCGATCGCGAATCGCTGAAAAAAATTCCAAAATACCGTCGGCAATGCCGCGCGCCGCGCGTTCGGGCGCCGAGACGATGATCGCGCGATCTTCCGGGCTGGTCATAAAGCCTGTTTCTATAATAGCGGCCGGCGTCATCGGATGGATCGCGTGTTCTTACCTCCTCCAATTAAACGCGTAGTATCCGCTCATTCTCCGCGTAACATTCGCGTCCTTATCAAGTCCTGTTTCACGCTGGTAGGATTCATACAGCGCGGAGACAAGCGCGGACGCGCGGCCGGAAAAATCGCGCCGAGGACCGGCTACTTTAAAACCGGATACCAACGAGTTATTGTTGCCATCGGCGTGGATCGAAACGAAAGCATCGGCAACGTAGTCCGGCGGGACGGTTGCAGGCAGAAGGTCAACAACAATATCTTCCGCCTCGAGGAGTGTTTTTGTCCGCTCCGCGATCGCCAACGCAACTTCCCATTCGCTTTTCCCGCCGCCGGACGCGCCACCGCCGTTTCGCTTCAGTCCGGAGAGTTCCTCCGGGACTGCGCTGTTTTTCCAGTGCCCCGCCTGCAGACCAACACGGAGCGGACCGGCGGGCCGCTGCCAATTACCGTACTCAAGTTTTTCCTCTTTGGAAAACTCACGCCAGTACGCTCCCCAGCGAGAAAATTGCCCGCCCCCGGCTGGCTGCAGCACCGGAGTTCCGTCAGCCGGACTGACACGGGGCGAACTGCTTGCGAGCAGTTCTTCCTCCCCTTCCCCGAACTCTTCGAAACCGCTCTCGGTCGCGGTATACGAAAATTCACCGGCACGGGAAAAAAAGTGCCGCCAGGCGAATATGGCTAATCCAAGCGCAATCACTGCGCCAACGCTAAGTATAGTCCGCCGCAGGCTATTAGACATTCGTTACCGAAGACGCTTATTGAGAAACGCAACGGTTTTGCTCCATGCGTCTTTTGTTTCGTTCGGCGCGTAGTTCGCGCCCGAAGGATTGGCGAACGCGTGCCCCACGCCCGGATAGATATATATTTCGTTATCAATATCAAGCGTATTCAAAGACGTTTCGAACGCGCGCACCGTTTCAACCGGTATCGCCTGATCCCGATCGCCGAAAATACCCAGGACCGGCCACGAAATTGGCGCGAGCTTCTCCGTCGTTGTTGCCATGCCGCCTCCGTAGTAGACGACCGTCGCGTCAAGTTTCTCGCCCGAAATAGCAAGTTCTACCGACTGCTTACCGCCAAAGCACCAACCGAGTGAAGCAATCTTGTCAGCCCCTTTGCCTTTAAGATGCGAAACCGCCGCTTTCATATTTTCGACGCCCGTCTTCTGGCTGTAATTGGCGGTCAGCGCGCGGGCTTCCTCCTGCGTCTCAACCACTTTGCCGAGCAGGTCAACCGCAAGAACCATATATCCCTCCTTGGCAAGCTGATCGGCCATGGAGCGAATCTCCGGACGCAACCCGCGATTTTCGTGAATCATGACCACGCCGGGATAATTGCCCTCGGCTTTAGGTCGAGCAAAGTACCCATTAGCGCCGTCAAAATATTGCACGCTTGACTCGGTGACGATCGGCGTATCGTTGCTGGTCTGGAGCATTTCGACGTTGGTTTTCGGCTGAACGGGCGAAGGAGTTACGCGCCGCCACCAATAGACGCCGCCCGCGATGAGGATAATAGCGACAATGGCGAAAACTGCAGGCTTGTTCATATAATTTGCTGTTACTTAATTAGTATAACCATAATGCACTGTCTTTCGGGCGCGTTGCCGGATCCCATATGCCGTCCTTTTAAAAATCGCGTTTGTTGCTTAAGCGCGTTTTGGAAATCCTTTTATCTTCTTCGGATCGAATCATTTTTAATCTTGCCTGCGTAGATACCTCTCGATATTGGCCTGATGCTCTTCGTACGTCTCGGCGCAGTGGGTTATCTTGGATGAATCGTGGAGATAATACAAACACTTGGTTTCTTCAGAATGAAGCACGGCGTTGATGGCGTCAAGCCCCGGGTTTGAAATCGGGTGCGGCGGAAGCCCGGTGTGCTTATAGGTATTGTAGGGCGAATCAATCTGCTTGTCGGCGACGGAAACCGGTGACCACCATCCGTTACCGGTGTCACCCCGCGCGTATTGGAGGGTTGCGTCCGCTTCCAATCTCATGTTCTTCTGCAGGCGGTTCCAGAGAATACCGGCAATGAGCGGCATGTCGTCTTTGCTCGCCGCTTCGCGCTGGACAATCGAGGCGACTTTCAAGAGCGTGTCCCACTTAATGTTCTCTCTCAACGCTTCTTTGGCGTAAGGAGCGAATTTCTCGTTGAACTTTGCGCGCAGGCGGTTAGCGACTTCAAGCGGCGGTTCGTCCACGGGGATAAGATAAGTATCCGGAAAGTAGACACCTTCTATATAATCGAAGTCCATCGCGGTGTAGGTGCTAACCCACTTTTCTTTGTCCTCATTGCTCCAGCCAAGCGCGGAAGCAAGAATGCCCGCGATTTCTTCCTTGCGCAGTCCTTCGGGAATGACCACCCATTCCATATACGGCCCTTGCTTGAGAACGTCGGTTAGCTCCCATACGCTCATTGATTTAGAAATTTTGTACGCCCCCGGCTGGATCTCGCCCGCCGCCGCAAAGCGTCCGCCTTTCAATCGGTAAGCCGTCTTGTAGCTCCAAAGGTTCTTAATAAAGCCCTCGGTTTTGAGCTTGCCACTAACTTCGCTTGCGCTATCACTGATACCGACAATGAAACGTTCTATTTCGGCATTTTTCTGGGGAGCGCCGAAGGCGCTGATGTAAGCAAAAACAGCCGCGACCGCGATAACAATGCTAACGGCAACGACAATGATTCTTTTGCTGCTTTTATTTGGTTCGGTGTCCATATGCTTTGGCCTAAACTGATCTTTAGATAAAGTCAGGACTTGCTTGCAGCGGGTTCGCCGAAACGCTGGCGCTGGCGGATGACCTTTACCCCGCGGCAGAGCCGCAGGGTAAAGGGATAATCTACATTTTTTGACGGCCGTCAAAAAATGTAGATTATCCAATATATATGCCGCTTTGCGGCACCATGTCGCCTATTTTATACCCGTCGCCTGCTTTATACCTCCCAAACGAATATGAGAACCAATTTTTCGACCTCGGCCGTAATCAACTGAAACATCCATACGTCCTCCGCCCATCATCCACGATGACCGGTTCATATGAGAGGAGAAGCGCGTGGGGTCGTCTATATACGCGAAGAGTTCTTCAGCAGGCGCGAGAATAACTGCCGTGTTTTCGCAATGCCTTTTTACAGTATTCATAGTTTCAATTTTGGCTCGACCCGCTTTAATAACACCGCGTTCGTGGCGACAATAATCGAGGATGCCGACATGAGCAGAGCAGAAATTTCAGGACGGAGCGACCAGCCGAGCGAGTTATAAAATACTCCGGCGGCGACGGGAATCGCCAGCACGTTATAAATCGCCGCCCAAAACAGATTCTGCTTCATTTTAGTGACGGTTGCTTTTGAAAGGCGCATGGCCGCGACGATATCGTAGGGGTCGGATTTCATGAGCACAATGTTGCCGGTTTCAATCGCGACATCGGTGCCCGCGCCGATGGCAATGCCAATATCTGCTTGGGCAAGCGCGGGCGCATCGTTGATGCCGTCGCCGACCATAGCCACAAACTTGCCTTCGTCTTGAAGTTTTTTGACCCACTTAGCTTTATCAGCGGGAAGCACATCAGCGAAGACGCGGTCAATACCCAATTGTTTTGAAATGGCTTCGGCAGTACGCTCGTTGTCGCCGGTGATCATGATGATTTCTATTCCATTTTTGCCAAGTTCGGCTACGGCTCGTTTAGAATTTTCTCTTGGCGTATCTGCAACTGCGATTGCGCCGATTGCTTCTTTATCAATCGCCAAAAGCATTGCTGTTTTTCCTTCAGTTTGGAGCTGCTCTATTTTTTGACTTATTTCTGGACTAACGGGTACTTGATGAGATTCCATAAGCCGCTGATTCCCAAGAAGTACCAAATAACCTTCGCCGTCTATCTGGCCTTCGAGACCAAATCCCGGTTCAACTTTGAATTCTTTTATCTCCGGCTTTTCCGCTTGGAGAGCGCTCGCCTCTTTTTGGACTGCCGTATCAAGCGGGTGGGATGAGCTTTTCCCCAAGCCGGCAGCGAGGCCCACGATAAATCCTTTCACGCCATGTCCGGCTATGGCCTCGAATTTTGAGACACCGAACAATTCCAATTTATCCTTTATGGCCTTATCAACGATGGTTTTTGCGAGAGGATGCTCGGAATGTTTTTCAATAGAAGCGGC
>CAYNAP010000052.1:0-6682 GCA_964395285.1 uncultured Candidatus Saccharibacteria bacterium | reverse complement strand
ACGGATTCGAGGTTGATTCGGTCACATTCGAGAAGGATTCGAGAGACTATTATTTGCCCAATATCTCCTCCAACCTCTTATCCAACTCCTCAATTTTAACCTTATCCTCCTCTTTAGGCGCTTGAGCCACAAACGGCTTGGCCTCGGCATCACTTTCGCGCATCGGCCGCGGCTGCCCGACTCGGCCGATCGGCCTCATATGACCAACGGGCTTTTTCACCTCCGTGGTTATGAAATAACGTATAATGTCCTTCTCGCTTTTTATTTTTTTCTCTAAATCTTTGAGGTTTCCGGGAGCAAGAGTAAATGCCGTCCAGCCGAAATAAGCCGCCATCTGTTTTCCTATCGGGTAAGAAAGACGCCGCGATTTGGGTTCGGATATATGACTAACCAGACCATGACATTCCTGGATAAAGCCGGTTATTTTGCCCGCCTCGCCGTAAACCTGATCTTCGGCTACTCCCGGCGATATCAAATAGGCGATTTCATAGTTTTTGGGTTCGGAATCCATTATTATGAGCGGATTAGTTTGGACTGATGTGGATACATGCAAATTTATTTTCTCAATCCAATCTTTTCTTCAAGCCGATCAACGCGCCTGTTAAGATCGCGAATATTAGCGTCCATCGCCGCTACGGTGCGGACAAGCGGACCGAGCACGATTTTTATGTCGTGAATATCGTGATGAATCAAATCAAGCTCATCAGCCACAACTTTGAATCCCCGCTGAATCTCCTGCTTAGTAGCTACTTCTTCGCGCAAAGTCTTCAGCTCTGCCTTACTAGCTGTACCATCAAACCCGCGCTTGACCATTCGCGCCAAATGATCAATTGTCATTCTCTCCTTGGGCATAAAAACTCATTTGTAACACCACAAATTCTAACAAATTTGACATATTTTATCAACATTGACAAGTTTATCCCAAACTCATATAAAATAACTAGGGTTGCCCGCTCTCTTATTATCTGATCAAACCTAAGGCAACCAGAGGGAGGTGATGCCTATAAACATGCATCCCATCGGGTAGATCCGTTTGCTGCTGTTAACTCAAGTGGTGGGGATCGGCCGGTATGATAACCTTCCAAGACAGAAGGTACCCGCGGTTTAGGGAATCGCAGCCGGTGCAGGGGAAAGTCCGCACCATGGATCGCATGAGGCCGGAAGAGGTGAGAGCCATTGCCGAACGGCTCGGCGTCCGACCGCCGAAAAACATGTTGCCAAACGGCAACTACAAGCCCCAACCCGCCACGTAACCCGGGAAATCCCACCCTATTTCCCTTTCTGGCCCGCCAAGAGCGCGGGCCTGTTTTTTATTTTACTCCTGTATCCCCGCACGAATCATTCCACCCAATACCTGCGGCAACTCATCATTGACCCACCCCGATTTTTACCGTTAGTATCCATAATAGATACGGATGTGAATACATCCAGCTAACCCCATTAAAGAGGGGAAAACCCGATGAGCCCTATGAAAACCACTTTTCTCCTGCTCGGTCCGGTTGCTCTTTACCTCGCCTTGCTGGTTGTCCTCCTAACCAGCCTGCGAAGCCTTTCGTTTAGCTACGCCGCGGCGATGTGGATTATAGCCGGAGTGTGCGCGACCGTAGCGATAGTGCAGGGGTATACTGCGAATCACTGCTACACTTCTGAAACTTGCCGAAACGTCCTCGACTTTTTTGCCTGCGTTACGTTTTGGTCCGCGGGAATAGTAGTAACCTACGATATTTTCGTGATGTGGCTCAATTGGCGCATAGTCGGTTGGGCGCTAGTTGTTGTGGCGGTTCTGATCTTCTTATCATCAGCTTCTGATTACTTCCGTAATGTCTACCGGAACCCGTTTACCGAGCTTCAGAGGGAATAAAACCAAAACGCCAAAACGCGCTTAAGAGTGCGGCTAGCCGAAGCATTCTTGAGCGCTTTTTATTTTCCAACCCGGCCCCCCACCCGAGCCGATAGGCGAACCGGTAGCGTATCACACTGATAGTATGTCTTACTGAAGGTAGAACAGCACCAACCGCATTATTCCACTATTCGCGCGAATTAGACCATACTAGTTCGCTGTTAGCTGCTCATGCTTGGCTTCGCGGCTGTTAGTGTATCATCAGATTTTAAACTCAATCACATCGCCATCTTTAACAACGTATTCTTTACCTTCAACCTTCAGCCAGCCGAGCTCGCGAGCACGAGCGTACGATCCGGCTTCAACCAACTTCTCATAAGCAATAACTTCAGCTCTTATAAACTTTTCTTCAAAGTCGGAGTGGATGGCCCGTCCGGCGCGGGGAGCGGGGGAGCCGCGGGGGATAGTCCAAGCCCGCGTCTCGTCTTCACCGGTAGTAAGAAAAGTCATCAAATCCAAAGTTTTATAGCCGAGTTTAATCAGCCCATCCAACCCCGATTCCTCCAGCCCAAGCGCTTTAAGGTATTCGCTTTTTTCTTCAGGCGACAATGAATTTAGCTCGTCTTCAACCTTGGCTGAAATTACCATCCACGAATCAGTTTTAATTTCGGCCAAAATCTCCTTACTCGGCCGCCATCCCCCCTGGATTTGTCTTTCCGAAGCGTTAAAAACCATTATCCGCGGCTTGGCCGTCAACAACCCCAACTCTTTCAACAAGGCTTCAATCCCATCATTTGGATTCGGCGAGCCTTTCATCAATTTCTCACGATCGTGAGAAATTGATGTAACCACTTGCCCTTTACTATCCAAACCACCTAAAACCTCCGCGGCGCGCTCGCCCGAGGCGAGCGCGCCTTTCAACTTTTCCAAAACTTCCCTTTGAATAACCGCCACTTTGTCTCCGCTTTTGACCTGGCGCATAATCGACTCCAGCCGCTTTCCAACCGTTTCCGCGTCTTTCATTATTAACTCAAGATCAACGACTTGAATATCGCTAACCGGATCAACTTTATTTTCAACATGTATGATATTTGCATCTTCAAAAACCCTGACCACTTCGGCGACAGCGTCCACCTCGCGGATGTGCGAGAGAAACTTGTTGCCAAGGCCCTGCCCTTCGGCCGCCCCCTTGACCAAACCGGCAATGTCCACAAATTCCACCACGGCATGAACCATTTTTTTCGAATGCGAAACCTCGGCAAGTTTTTCAACCCGCCGATCTGGGACTTCCACCACCCCGACGTTCGGCTCAATAGTAACAAAGGGGTAATTGTCAATATTGACCTGCTTCTTGGTCAGCGCCTTGAACAACGTTGACTTTCCCACGTTGGGAAGGCCCACAATGCCAATCTTCAAAGCCATAATAAGTCAGAGCTGTAGCCCGCTTACGCTAAAGCTTCGGCGGGTCCGCGATGTTCCAACGAAAACTAAAGTTTTCGGGAACATTGCGAATTTCCCCGCATTCGGCAGGCCGACTATGCCGATCTTTAGTGACATAGCAAACCTAAAATAGCATATACTAACCACCGCTGGCTATTGCACTTCACTTGCCTCGATAGTATTCTCAAATTATGGCGCAGACAACGTTGAGGGAAAAAGTTCTAAACCTCCAAGCACAAGTTGAGACCCTCCGCATGGCTTTGGTCAAAAAGCTCAATTTTGGTGTTGACGAAGCAAATTGGAAAAAGCTGCGGCCGGAAGTAAAGCGAGTCCGGAAATCCCTTTACCGCAAACGGTATGGCCAACGATAAAGTTTTCCTTGATTCAAGCGTGCTTATCGCCGCTGTGCTTTCCTCGCGCGGCGGCTCGTTTTATATTTTGACCAGCCTTAAAGATACTTATAAATTCAAGATCAACGAATATGTGCTTGAAGAAACCTCGCGCGTTCTCGACGTTAAATTCGCTTCTCTGCCAGAATTGAAAAGCCGACTTTTCTTGCTGCTGGGGACTGCCGAAATTAAGATACTTCAAGACCCGCTTCCAGCGGCCCTTCGGTTACTCGCCAAAATTATCAACCCGGAAGATGCTCCTATCCTAGCCTCAGCACTCCGTGAGAGCCGTTATCTTATAACACTCGACGAAGACTTTCTTGTCGATCAAGTTCGCAATTTCGCCAAGCGCCAACACCTTACAGTAGTCACACCTCGTGAATTCCTAGAGCGTCATAGGAGCGCATAGGCGAAACACCTCGTCCCGAGTTCACCTCCACCACCCCGACGTTCGGCTCAATAGTAACAAAGGGGTAATTGTCAATATTGACCTGCTTCTTGGTCAGCGCCTTGAACAACGTTGACTTTCCCACGTTGGGAAGGCCCACAATGCCAATCTTCAAAGCCATAATAAGTCAGAGCTGTAGCCCGCTTACGCTAAAGCTTCGGCGGGTCCGCGATGTTCCAACGAAAACTAAAGTTTTCGGGAACATTGCGAATTTCCCCGCATTCGGCAGGCCGACTATGCCGATCTTTAACAACATAAATGAAAAATACCAGCTCTGAGGTAAAAAAGAAGTCTAATCTAAAATAACTAAAGAATAATTTCAAACGATATCGCCCTTAAAAAATAGGCGCGGGATGTTATACTAAACCCATGCTCATCAACCCCAAAATTTTCAAAGAGTACGACATCCGCGGCATTTACCCGACCGAGATAAACGGCCAAGTAGCCTATGCCGTCGCCCGGGCCTTTGTGAAATTTATCGTAAAAACCCATGGCACAGAGCACCCGCGCCTTATCTTGAGCCGCGATGTTCGCATCTCCTCTCCGGAAATATCGAGCGAAGTCTCGCGCGCTCTTGTTGACGAGGGGGCTTTGGTAATTGACACCGGCATTACCACTTCACCCATGCACTGTTGGATTGTCGGTCACGAATCGGCCGACGGCGGTATCATGGTCACCGCCTCCCATAACCCCAAAGAACATAACGGCTTCAAGCTGACCGGCAAGGGTGTTTATTCAATAGGCGCCGAAGACGGACTTCGTGAAATAGGCGATCTTGCCGCCAAACCCGCCGCCGAGCCGCAAAGTGAGGGCAGCGTTGAGAAAAAAAATTACGCGAGCGCCTATACGGATGCCGTGGTCAAGGGCTTTTCTTTCTCACCGATGAACATAGCCGTAGATACCTCCAATGGCGCCGCCGGATTTATACTAACCAGCATATTTTTGCACTTCCCGAATATAATGGTAAAAGCCCTAGCCCCCCAACCCGACGGCAATTTCCCTAACCACGGCCCCGATCCGCAAAAAGAAGACGCCGCCCGCGACATATCAAGAGCCATCATCAATGACCAACTCGACCTTGGAGCGATTTTCGACGCCGACGGCGACCAAATTTTTTTTATTGACGAACAAGGCGCGAAACTCGGCGGCGATGTGACCACCGCTATTTTCGCGAGCTATATTCTAAAATCCCCACAAGGCCGGGGTGCTTCAATAGTTTATGACGCCTCATCGAGCCGCATCGTCAAAGAAACCATTGAAGCCAGCGGCGGCAAAGCCGTCCTATCGCGAACCGGTCACACCTTCGTCAAGCGCGCCATGCGTGAACATAGCGCTCTCTTCGGCGGAGAACACTCCGGCCACTACTACTTCCGCGATTCTTACGGCTTCGAAGACACTATCCTTGCCATGCTAATGATGATGGATATACGTTCCAAAGAAGGTCAGCCGCTTTCAAAACTGGCTTCACCCTTCCGCAAGTATTTTCGATCAGAAGAAATAAACTTTCCGTTCAGGGATTGGTCTACAGTTGAGAACATAGTAAAGAAAGAGTTTGAAGGAGTAAAAACTGATTCGATTGATGGCCTGACCATCGAACTGCCTGATTGGCGATTCAACCTGCGCCCTTCCAATACCGAGCCGCTGATCAGGTTAAATGTCGAAGCCGCCAGTCCGGAAAAATTGAGAGAATGCACTGCCCGTCTCGAAAACTTAATCAAAGCTTCGTAAACCCCGTTAGAACGGGCGCTTCGCCTCGTTAGAGATTTATATTCCGTTAATACAAAACACGCCGCCGGTATCCAGGACAGTGGCGCAACAGTCAAAATCCAGGATATAATTCCACGGTATGAAAATAAATCCGCACATATTCAGAAATTACGACATCCGCGGGATTGCCGGCGCTGATTTGGACGCCGAAAAGGTGGAGGCGCTCGGAAAAGCGTACGGGACGTTTCTCCGAAAAAGAAAAATCGGGCAGGCGGTTGTCGGACATGACAACCGGCTAAGCAGCGAGGAATATCGGGACGCCATTACACGCGGACTCGTTTCCATGGGCGTAGATGTCATTGATCTCGGAATGGTGATGACCCAAATGGTTTACTTCGGGCAGTACCGCTTCCAAAGCAATGGCGGAGTCATGGTCACCGCTTCGCATAACCCCTGGAACTTCAACGGCTTTAAGCTCGCCACCGGGTTTTCGCGGACAACGGGAATATCCGAGGTTCAGGAAATACGCGCCGCTGCGGAAACGGAATCGTTCTTTCAGCCAAATGCCGGGGGCAGCGTGACCAAACTAGAAGGAGCGACGCGGGACGCGTTCATTGAGGACTATACCCGCGACGTGCTGAAGCGGGTCAGAATACGCAAAAACTTTCGGATCGTCCTAGACGCCGGCATGGGAACGACCGGCCTCTTTAATCCGGAGATATTTCGCCGCGCCGGCTGCGAGGTTATAGGGCAAAATCTTGAAAGCGACGGCCATTTCCCCATCGGCACGCCGGACCCGACGTCCACGGCAGTCATGGAACGGGTTCGCGCACGAGTTTTGAAAGAGGGAGCTGATTT
>CAYNAP010000051.1:0-6849 GCA_964395285.1 uncultured Candidatus Saccharibacteria bacterium | reverse complement strand
CCCGAAGGGCTGACTCACGCTGGTACCACGGCCGGAAGGCCGTGGGGCTCCATTAACTAGGCGATATAGGCAACTCCTGCGGGGCAGGCGTTTTTAGTGGTACTTTTAAAACAAAAAAGCTCAAGATCTCAACAACTTCGGGAGAATCTGAGCTTGTTGTTTGAACTCCTCCTTTGGCGAGCAGCCAGTTCCCGGTTTGTTGCAGTGCTGGCCGACTTCGCATCTGCAGCAACTGCAAATGCATAGTGGTCGAGTATAGTCGTTCGCGCCTATATTTTTTTCACTTACTACTGTCGGCACGGGGCGATCCTCCTTTGCGGAAAGTGAAAGTAAATGATTGCGCCTTCACGCCTTCTCCGGCGTCAAGCGCGTCGGTCTTTCGGCGTTCCATTCTGCTCGGCGGCTCGTACCGTCTGGCGAGGGTCAAGAAGGCGAAAAAAAGGTCGGCGAGGTCATTAAGCCCGAGGCGCTGGATCTCGGTGATGCTGAAACTGACGCTAGCGCTGAGACCTTGAGCCATGAGAAACCTGCTTATTTTCTTAGCCACCTCTTCCTTCTCTTTAGAGTAAAAGAGAGTCAGGGTTATGGTCAGCGCGCCTTCGAGGCACTTAACGACAAATTCACCGTGCAACTTTGGCCCTCCCTATCCCTGAAGTTTGAAGCTGGACAATTGATTCTCGCACGTTACACTCTACCAGCACTATATAATCTAAAATGACTGCGGTCAAGGGGCGGAGGAGTCGAAAATGTACGTTGCCCCGTTTAATTATTACCTCTGACCTTTATAGATAGCCAGCTCGAAGGTATTTTGGATTAAATTGGTCAGCAAATTTAAGGTTTTCTCATCTTTAGGAGCGCCGTCGTCGTTAAAGGCCTCTCGGGCCAGTTTCACTAAGACTTGGGGACTGGTTGGCGATAAAACGTTTAACTCAACGAAAATTTGGCGGAGATGCAGCTGGGCCCTCGCCGTGCCGATAGCTCCGGTGGAGGCGCCGAAGATCGCCGCGATTTTTCCGGATATGGGTTTGGGGCCGCGCGACAGCCATTCCAAAGCGTTCTTCAAAGCGGCCGAGATTGAGTAATTGTATTCGGGGGTGGCGATGAGGAGAACGTCGGCTTTAGCCACTGCGGCTTGGAGTTTCTGAACCGCTTCCGGGAATCCTTGGGCTTCAATATCGCCATCATAAATGGGCAGCTTGAGATCCTTTAGATCAGCTTCTTCAACTTCAGCGCCGAGCTCTCGCGCTATGCTTTTGGCTATCTTGAGCAGTTTGCGGTTGTAGGAGTCCTTGCGCAAGCTGCCGCATATGGCAAGGGCATTTATGGTTTTCATTTAAGTTAAAGCTTTTTGCCGTTACTGATGTATTTCAATGAATTTTCGGCGCGATCCATGCCCGGAAATTATTTTTACCCTGCTGGCTGCGACGCCAAAATATCGGGCTATAGCTCGGATGACGGCCGCGTTGGCTTGGCCCGCGCGGGCCGGTTCTTTGACGGCCACTTTAAAACGGGCGCGGTTGATTGGTTCAACCGATTGGCTTTTGGCTTGAGGTTTTGCTGTAACTTCGATTTTCACGTTTCGAGCTTAGCCGCGCTAAAACCGCTCAATTAGTTTTGCGAGCAAGCGCATCGGCGCGCCAGCCGCCCCTTTGGCCAGATATTCGCCTTCAATGGAAGTCATCCGCGGAGCGATATCAATATGCACCCATGGGAAGTTTTTGGCGAATTGATAAAGGAATATCGCTCCGGCAATGGCTCCGCCGTATTTGGATTTTTGAGCGTTGGCTATGTCGCCGAAAGTACCTTTGATATCTTCGGCGTATTCGTCCCATAGCGGCAAGGGCCATACGTAATCCCCGCTTTCCTCGCCGAGTTCGCGAAAGAGTTTCTCCAGTTTTTCGTCTTTGGTGAAAATAGCCGAAGCCCTTTGGCCGAGAGCCACCACCGCGGCACCAGTCAGTGTCGCGACGTCAACAACCAGACGAGGGTTGAACCTTTCGGCATAAGTCAGGGCATCGGCCAATATTATTCTTCCTTCGGCGTCGGTGTTCAAAACTTCAATGGTTTTGCCGGACATTGATTTTAAAATATCGCCGGGACGGTAGCTTGAGCCCGAGGTCATGTTCTCGACAGCCGGTATCAAGCCGACGACATTCTTTTTTATTTTCAATTTAGCGGCTAGGGCGAGAGTATGAATAACCGCCGCGCCCCCCGACATATCCATATGCATTTCGTAAATGCCCTCGGTGGGTTTGATGTTGAGTCCGCCGGTGTCGAAGGTTACTCCTTTGCCGATCAGGACGATGGGTTTTTCCCGGCCGCCCCCGCGATAATCGAGGATGATGAACTGCGGTTTTTCGGCCGAACCTTGGGAAACGCCGAGGATGCCGCCCATCTTTAGACGGCGCATATTCTCCGGATTGAGAATTTTTACTTTAATTTTCGTGCCGCGTGCGGCGCGTGCGGCTTCGCGGGCGAGAATTTCCGGCGTCATCTCGCCGCCGGGAGCATTGGCGAGCTCGCGACAGCCGTTAACCTCTTGGCCGATTAACTGGCCGCGGAGGAACGCCTTTTTTATTTTCTCGCTTGCTGCTCCTCCGACCGTAACTTTGGTTAGCCAAGGCCAGCCTTCGCTCGGCGGAGTCTTGTATTTTACAAATTCGAAGTTGGCGAGCTCGAGGTTGGATGCGATAATTTCGGCCAAGTTCTCGTCGCTCAAGTTGAGTTGCTTGAATTTGAAATCGCCGAAGTTCAGGCTTATCCGCTTGATGAGGTGGCGCTTAGCCAGAGCAACCGCATGGCGGGCAATGTTGATTATTTTTCTGCGGTTCAGTTCTTTTTTCTCGCCGATGGCGAGACTGATGATCTTTCGGCCATCAGGGAGAAGTTTTAGCCAGCTTTCCTTGCCGGTATTTAATTCAACGACCGTGATGCCGCTATCTCTTTGGCCGATTTTAGCGAATTTGATTTTCATGCTTGCTTAACCAACTGGGTTTTTGTTTGCCTGCTTGGTTTTGTTACGCAGTTAACCCCGCACCCTAACCGCAGGGCATTGCGCTCCTGCGGCAAAGCGACGCCAGTGGTAACCCTATCTACCGGCCAAGAGCGTAGGGCATTAGGGTGCGGGGTTAATTATAACCCTCGATGGTGTAAATGTTTAGTGGTTCTTGACGCCCTTTTACGGCTACTTGGCCGAGAGGCAAAAATTTGTATTTTCCGCTGGCTTTGTTTTTGGTTGACTCGCCGATAACAATCCGGGTTTTGAACTCCTTATTGAGTCCTTCGAGGCGCGAGGCCACATTGACCGTATCGCCAATTATAGTGTAGTCAAAGCGCTGATTCGAGCCGATGTTGCCCACCACGGCCGGACCGGTGTAAAGGCCTATGCCGATGTTTATTTCCACATTCCATTGATCCTTTAGTCTTCGGTTGAAATCAGAAAGTTTTTCGAGCATACCGATGGAGGCCTTGATGGCGTAGTCGGCTTGCTCGGGGTCGTCAATGGGCGCCCCCCAGAAGGCCATTATCGCGTCGCCGATGTATTTATCGAGCACGCCGCCGTTTTTCAGTATCTCGTCACTCATCTCGGTGAAGTACCAGTTGAGGATGCGGACCAGTTCGGTCGGCGTGGTTTTTTCGGAGAGGGTGGTAAAGCCGCGAATGTCCGAGAAAAAAACGGTTATTTCCTTTTCTTCACCGCCCAGTTGGACTTTCCCCGGGTTTTTTAGTATTTCTTCGAGGACGTCCTTAGAAACGTATTTTGAAAAAAGATTTCTCATCTCGCGCTTTTCTTTCTCGCCGGAGAAATAGCGATAACTAAACATGGAAAGCGTTGAAAGCACCCAGGCGGAATTTATGTGGATTACATTGGCTGCAATGCCTTGCTCGAAAAGAATTACAAGGCCGACGGTATATGATAAGCCGAGAATCAGGTTGGCGAATAACGGCTTCAGCGATTGACGCGAAATGATAAAAATTGCGGCCGGAGCAAAAGCGGCGGCGAGCAGCCACAAGACTTGAAGATTGCGGTCGAGCGGGCTTAAGCGGTAGCCGTAGAGAAGCATGTTAACGATATTGGCCTGGATTTCCACGCCGGGCATCTGGGTTCCCCGGGATAACGGCGTCGGTTTTTCGTCGTGAAGATCTGGAGACGTCGCGCCGATTAAGACTATTTTGTCCTCCAGCATTTCCAAGTTGCTTTCCTGGATCAGGCGCAGGAACGGCACTCTCTTTATTGACCCGGTGGGGCTCGAAAAAACTATACGCTCGATGTTTTTTAGCTGATCAAAGTTCGGCAGTATTTCCCCGGATTCTTCGGCAACTTCGAGAGCGAAAGCCTTAATCTGTTTGTCATTGCCGCTTTCATTAAACACTATTTTCGGGGGGAAGTTCCGGACAACGCCATCGCTATCGAGGACCAGGTTGACATGCCCAAGGCCGACTTTTGAGTTGCCGGTGAAAATACCCAGCGGCTTGACCAGACTCTCGGCTTTGGGCATCGCGTCTTTTTCTAAGGTGAGATTAATTCCCTCAACCGGGAGAATCACCGGGTAGGATATTTTCGCCAGAGCTTTAGCCAGAGCGGCGTCATCGGTCGGGCCGCTTCGCGACGGTTCGGAGAATACAACGTCGAGCCCGACGCCTTTTGGCGGGCGCCCGTCAATCTTTAAAAATGCGTCGGCGAAAACTTTTCTCGGCCACGGCCATTGACCGATGCTGTTTATGGAGTTGCTGTCGATATCAACTATGACAATATCGTTTCTTACCGGTTTGGTTGAGTAAAGCAAATCTTCAATAAAGTTCTCGAAACCGATAAACAAGCCAAATGAAAAAGAGGCCCAAGTCAGGGCCCCGATGAGAGTGGCTATCCCAAGATAGGGCATCTTTTTTTTCATGGCAGTTAAAAAATTTCCGCCGTGTGTTGCTATTTTAACTTAGCCGTCCCGATTAGTGTCGGCTTCTACCTTGGCGCGGACTTTAAATATTGGGCTCTTAAGAAGGAAATTGTCGCCGCTTAACTTATCTTGCCATGTGGCTATTACCGTTCCTGATGCGCTGCCGAGTTCCGACACGGAATCATCAAGTTTGGCTTCGAAAACCCCGGGCTTGACCATTTTACCTATCGGTCCGATGACCTGCCATTCGGCTTCGCCGGTGATGTCGCGTTTAGTGCCGTCGCTTAAGGTTACGGCGGCTTGGAAGATTATTTGATCCCCTTCGACTGCATTATCCAGACTTCCTTTGACAATTACGTCGGCCTTTTCGGCGGTTGCGGTTTTCCCGGGAGCGCTTTGGCTTTGCGCTTTGGGTTTTTCGCCCGTGGTTGGAGCAGCGCTCGGCGACGGAGTGCTGACAGCTTCTTCACTCCCCGCTTTTATTTTACTCTCGAACTCTTTGTATATCTTCTGCCGGAAGAAATCACGCAATTCTCGTCCTTCCAAGCCGGATTCGCGCTTTATTTCATCAAACTTACTGTTATATTCCTTATCCTCGGCTTTATATCTTTTAACCCATTCTTGATTTAGGATCTCGGCCGGGGCGTCGCGAGCGGCAAGCAGTTTGGGATTTTGCAGATAGTTTTTTATGTCAGCATCCCTAATCTCAATGTATTTGTCGGCGGTCAAGCCGACGTCGGTTTTGATTATTTCGCTCGCGGCCGGGTCGATGGCGTTGACGACAGTGGTGTTTTCGGAACCGAGGATGCGCGATCGCCCGCTCGCAAAAGCGAAGCCGAAGGCCGTGCCGCGAACCGTGGCCACGGCGTTGGTTGTCTTAACTTCCCACGAAGAGTCGGCAGTTACAAGAGAAAGTATTTTTGACCACAGCCGGCCGGAAGCCAGTACTATCTTTACCGAAAGTTTCTCGCTTCTCGCGTCAAATTCTGCGCCAGTGACAGTGAGTTTGGTTTCAGAATCAACACGCAAAATTGAGCCGTCGGGGAAATGAATGGCGGCAAGACCCTGACGATCGGTTTGGATGGTTGTTCCGGGCTCAACTTCATCCCCGGTTTTGAGCGGGCTTCCGGTCTCCCCTTGAGAGCCAATTTTTATTACCGCGGGTTTTATAACTTCAAGCCATGGTTTGGATGGCAGATCAACCCCTTCGCCTTTGTTCGTGTTAGGTTGGCTGTTTGATATGTTAGCTGGAGTTATTGTGTTCTTGAATGCAAAAAAGGCGCCTGAAACAGCCAAAGCTACAACTATTGCGCCAATGGTGATTTTCCAGTTCATGCTTGCTTTGTAACCAGTATAGGCAAAGTGCCTTTATTAGTCAACGAATTTTGACCCCTGGAGGCACTTCTTGGTCGGGCTTTAGTAAGACCGGCCCGTCTTCGCTGTCAGCGGCAAGAAGCATGCCTTGGCTTTCAAGACCCATCAGTGTTTTCGGTTCGAGGTTGGCGATGATAACGATTTCGCGGCCAACGAGGGTTTGGGGTTCGTATTTCTTGCCGATGCCGGCGATGATTTGCTTTTTATTCTTCGAGCTTGCCCCGTTAGAAATTTCATTTCTAACGGGGCTTGTCTTGGACCCGTCAGGTCGGACTAGGGTCGAGAAGTTACTTCCAGAACCCGCTTCATCGCTTTCGCCCAGATCAACTTGCAGTTTCAGCAACTTATCAGATCCTTCCACCCGCTCGGCTGCGACAATTTTCGCCACGCGAAGATCAAGTTTTTTGAAATCATTGATATCGACCATACTTGAAGATATTTAGAATTCCTTATTCTACTATTCGCGCGAATTAGAGAAGGTTTAGGTACGGTTTAGCGAAGGCAGAATGAGATCATCTGAAAACTAAATCGCACTATTACTGTTCGAGCTTGTCCTAAACCCGTCCGCGGGTCGGACTAG
>CAYNAP010000050.1:0-6953 GCA_964395285.1 uncultured Candidatus Saccharibacteria bacterium | reverse complement strand
ATTTCTGCGGAGTTCTGGTGAATCTCGAAGGAGTTCGATGATTCTCACTTGCCAGTGTAACACAATCCTACCAAATTGACTCTAGAAATGTCAATGGCCAGTTTGTGGACAACTTCATGCGGGCTGGACCCGCGGGGAATCGCACCCCGGAGATTCTCACTGGCAAGTGAGATCTCGAACTGCTCCGGGCCCAGCGGGTTAATTATATCACGATGGATAAATTACAAATTGAAACTGATTAGGAATTAAAAATTAGAAATTAAGAATTCAATGAAGAGCAGGCCTCTACAACTGATTATCCTCATCTCTACTCTCTGGCTATATTCCAGCTGGGTTTCCGCCGCCGTTTCTGAGCGCGGTTTGGTTGGGTATTGGAGTTTAAATGAAGGCGGCGGGACGGCGGTCAACGACCACTCCGGCAACGGTAACCGCGGGGTGCTTGTGAACGGCCCCGCGTGGTCAAATGGCCGCTTAGGCAAAGCGTTGAGTTTTGACGGGAGCGATGATTATGTGAATGCGGGGGATCCGGCTTCTCTGCGAATAACCGGTAACCTTACTATGTCGGCTTGGATAAATACCGCCCAAGTTGGGACAGGAAAATACATTGCTTCAAAATACAATTTGACCAATGGATATGCTTTTGTGCTTACCGGAACTGCTCCAGCCGGAAGAATGTACCTCGCTGTAGTCACTGCCGGTTCGGCAGCAACTCAATACACTAATATCATCGCCCCTGTCGGCCAGTGGTTGCATCTTGTCGGAGTATATAACGCCTCGGCGCAGACAATAACTATGTACGTGAACGGGAAGTCGGATAATGGGACGCTTACGGGTACGGTGCCAACAAGCATACCGAGCACCGTGGGGATGAACTTTAATATAGGAACTGCCGCTAACGGCACTGCACCTTTCTCCGGTCTCATTGACGACGTCCGCATCTACAACCGGACGCTTACGGCGGCGGAGGTCAAATCTTTGTACCAGCAGGGGCAGGCGAAGATTGCGGGGAGTACGGAGCGAGGAATGGTGGGGTATTGGAGTATGAATGACGGGGCGGGGACGGTAGCCGCCGACTTTAGCGGCAATGGCAATCGCGGGGTTCTTGTTAACGGCCCGACTTGGACTAACGGCCGCCTCGGCAAGGCGTTGAGTTTTGATGGGAGTGATGACCGGATAGACGTCCGCAATAATTTTAACTTTAGTTCAACCGGCACGTTTTCTGCATCGGTGTGGGCTAGGACATCGAGTAAGGGTGTAATTTTTGTTACGGATTCTTGGATAGCGTCAGGGGCACAAGGAGGATGGGTTTTTTACGTAGATGGAACAACTGGAAACCTTAAGTTTTTTGGTTCTACTGGGACTGCTGGATCGGTTATTGGCAGTACTGCCGTTAATGACGGTAATCTACACCACTTTGTGATGACCTATAACAATAAAACAGTAACTTTCTATATTGACGGCAGACAAGATGCTTCTGGGACTGCCAGTGCTATCGGTAGCGGTACAATGTCTACGGCCACCTACGGAACTCTTATAGGCGCAAATTTCAATACTAGCAATAGTACCTTTGTTAATTTCTTCAACGGCCTCATTGACGAAGCCCGCGTCTACAACCGCGCTTTGCCCGCCCAAGAAGTCAAAACCCTCTACCAGCAGGGGCAGACGAGAATCCAGCCGCCACCGTCGAATCGCGGTTTAATTGCCTACTATTCTTTTAACGAGGGCGGCGGCGACAAGTTTACCGACTATTCGGGGAATATAACTACAGCGACCTCGACCGGAGTGGCGGCGGTCAATGGCAGGTTAGGCAAAGCAGCTAATTTTGATGGCTCGACTAGCTACGTTCAACTGCCCGATGGCAAGTCGGCTTTTAATGCTATTCCCAATACCTTAGTCTTTACGATTTCAGCATGGATTAAGCTGTCCAGTCTTACGGCACGAAGCGTGATAATCGCCAATGCGGCGGGTACAGTCGAAAAGGGGTTTGCCTTTTTGTACGAAACTTTCGGCGGCTCGTTTGGGACTAAGGCGTTGAGACTAGTCGCCTTTAGGGGCGTTGCCAACTTCACCGTGATTGATGGCCATAGCGACGATAATCAGACTATCAACGATTTTCAGTGGCATCACGTTGCGGTAACCGGCAACGGCAGCAGTTTAACTTTCTATGTTGACGCCAAGGCTAAAACCACTACCTATAATGCGGCGTTTGACACTCTGTCCTCGGGCAACGCCAGCAACTTCGCCAATATCGGCGATGTCGCATATTTTGGCGGCCATTCTCTGTATTTTAACGGCAGTATTGATGAGCTAAGGGTATATAACCGCGCTCTTTCGGCGCAAGAAGTTAAGAAGTTATATTTAGCGGGGCAGACCAAGTATTGAAATGAGATTTGCGATTTAAGAAGCAAGGGGCAACCAAAATTCCTAATTGACCTAATTATTCTAATTAATCTAAACAAGCACTAATGGCCAATGTCAAAAGTCCCAAATACGACCTGGAGGAACGGACGGCGAAATTCGGGGAAGATGTCGTTCGGTTTTGTCGCAAGATTCCGCATGACCCAATCACCCGTCCGCTCATTACTCAGTTAGTCAAGGCTGGGACGAGTGTCGGCGCTAACTACTGTGAGGCCGATGACGCCGAGAGCAAACAAGATTTCAGACATAAAATCGGAATATGCAAGAAAGAATCAAGAGAATCCAAGCACTTTATCCGAATGATTGTGGTGGCAGCGCCCGAGCTTAAAGCTGAAGCTCGACCGCTTTGGCAGGAGGCCAAGGAGCTAAACCTGATTTTCAACACGATTTACAAAAAGTTGAGATAAATTAGCTTAGAAAATTGGAAATTGGGTTTTGGGCTTTGGGATTTGATTAGAACCCATCTCAAAAATAGATCGCGATATTATTGTTCGAGCTTGTCCTAAACCCGTCATCGGACTAGGGTCGAGAACAAAAATGGCATAAATGCAAGGTATCTTCTCGACCTCGCTCGAAGAGTAATTACTTTCAGGCATTTTTGAGATGGGTTCTAGGTCAATTAGGTTAATTAGGACAATTAGAAATTTGATGAAGACTTTTTTGCTAAAACTTGCTCCTTTCTTACTCCTTGCGTTGTTTTACGGGTTTTCAGTCCGCGCCGCTGTTGTTTCCAAGCCTCCCGCCAACCTCGGGCTTGTTGGCTACTGGAGTCTTGACGAGGGCGGGGGGACGAAAGCCACCGATCAGAGCGGCAATGGCAACAACGGCGTTTTGACCAACGGCCCGACGTGGGCTAGCGGCAAAAGGGGCAAAGCTTTAAGTTTTGACGGGAGTGATGATTATGTGAATGTTGGCGATCCGGCAAACGGAAGTTTAGATTTTGGAACCGCAATTGATTTTTCTTTATCAGCTTGGGTGAAAACTAATGGGTCAGCTGATATCCAGGGAATTGTAGAAAAGCGAGAAAGCGATTCTTTAGCTGGCTACATTTTGGATATTAGAACAACCAACAAGGTTAATGTGTTTGCAGTTGGCGGTGGCAATTCCGTAAATTTTTCAGGCAACACCGTATTAAGTAATAATACCTGGTATCATGTTATCTCCACATTCAGCAGAAGCGGAAATGCGGTACTTTATATCAATGGAGTTAACGACGGTTCGGCTTCAATGTCCACAGTCGGCAATGTGAGTAATACGGGAAGCGCCATTATTGGTAGAGGCAATATAAATGTTCCTGCAAGTGCTGTAAAAGTATTCAACGGCCTCATTGACGAAGTCCGCATCTACAACCGCGCTCTTTCGGCGGGGGAGGCGAAGGCGCTGTATCAGGCCGGAGCGGTTACTTTTAAGGTCGCGTCGAATACCGGGCTTGTTGGCTACTGGTCGCTTAACGAGGGGACGAGCACCGTGGCTCACGACTCGTCGGCCAACGGCAATAGCGGTCTATTGACCAACTTTGCCAGCCCGCCAACGACGTCGAGCGGATGGACTTCGGCCGGTCGTCGTGGAGGGGCGTTGAGTTTTGATGGGAGTAATGATCAAGTCAATTTCGGCGATGTGCTGGACGGCACGTTTACCGGCACGAGTGCCAAATTTACCATTGCCGCGTGGATTAGGCCGTCCGTAATGGACGCAAACGGCGTATTTTTTGCCAAATCCGGGGATAGCACCTGCACCGTAGCCGAAGACAATCGGCAATTATTTTTTCGGACGAGGACAGGCTCGACCCCGGCCAATGCGCTGGAATTCGCGTGGTACGGGGCGCTCGATGGCACTGCGCTTCGGGGCATCCTCGGCACGACCCCGCTCGTGGCCGGGAGGTGGTATCATGTTGCAGCGGAATTTGACGCCACAGTGGCAAACGCCGACAACAAGGTAACGCTATGGCTCAACGGGATTCAGGAGTCAACGACGGTGAGCTTGACTACGGGAAGCCCTGTTTCTATTCAAAACGGAGCGGGGCGGCTGACCATAAGCGGGTTTATCGGGTCTGATAACGCAAGATGCGGGACTACCATCTATCCCGGCCTCATTGACGAAGTCCGCATCTATAACCGCGTTTTGTCCGGCGATGATGTAAAAGCGCTGTATCAATCTGGAGCGACGGCGGTAAATCGCAGCCAGACCGACACACTGAAAAACGGCCTGGTGGGTATGTGGTCGTTTGACGGGAAGTTTTTGAGTAGAGGCAAAGCGTTAGACTCGAGCGGCAATAACAACGATGGCAATCTTACCAGCGGGCCGGTCCCGGCTGTTGGCAAAGTTGGGCAGGCGTTGAGTTTTGATGGGGTGAATGATTATGTGGATGCGGGGGATATTAATGCTTTGGATAATCCCGTTTCTCTTTCTGCCTGTGCATGGGTTAAGCACAACACCTTGACGGATGACGATGTTATCGTTGCGAAGATGACAAATACAACTACTGGGGGATTCTTGTTATTTCGCGATGATGTGGCAGCTGTTTCAGGGCGAACAGATACTTATCATATGTTTGTGTCGAAGGACTCTACTACTTTCGTGAGGATGGAGGGGGCAACCGACGCGTCTCGCGCGAACATCTGGACGCATGTATGCGGGGTATACACACGGTCGAGTGCTACGGGGTTGCGGCTCTATGTGAACGGCGCGGAGGACGCGAATAGTCCAGTAAGCACAGCGTCTCTTGATTCGATTAACTCTGGCACAGACCCCGTGCGCATCGGGGACTCTGCCGAAGCGGCAAATCGTCCCCTCAACGGCCTCATTGACGAAGTCCGCATCTACAACCGAGCGCTGACGGCCGAGGAGGTTAAGCGGTTATATAGTATGGGAAGATGATGCATGTCGAAATATCGAAGTCGGACTTCGATAGAGTATGATAAAACTATGGAGCGTCCAACTTTTGTAAACAGCGAAGTTTATCACATATACAGCCGCGGGGTGGAGAAGAGGAATATTTTCACAAGCGACAAGGATCGTTTTCGTTTCGTCTACGACATCTTCGAGTTTAACGACAAAGCCCCAGCTCTCAACACTGGTTACCACCTCAATCTATCGAAGTCGGACTTCAATAGATTGAATAGGTTGAGGAGGCCAAGGGAGTCGTTGGTGGAAACATTGTGCTTTTGTCTGATGCCTAATCATTATCATTTATTGCTTAGGCAGAAAGTTGAAAACGGCATAACAGAATTCATGCGTAAATTGGGTACTGGTTATACTAATTACTTCAATGCGAAATACGATCGCGTAGGACCTTTATTTCAGGGGAAGTTCAAAGCCGTGCACGTTCACAAGGAACCCCATCTTTTATACTTGCCACACTACATACATCTAAATCCTTTGGATATGTATATGCCCGAGTGGCGCGATAGAAAAGTGAAAAACATCCGAGGGGCTCTGGGTTTCTTAGAATCTTATCGTTGGAGCAGCTACCTCGATTATGCAGGCAAGAGTAATTTCCCGTCCGTCACTCAACGGGATTTTATTCTTAAAATGTATGGTAACTCTACTTCAATAGATTATTGTGAGGAAATGCAGGGCTGGCTGAACGACTTTGATCTAATCTCTCTTGAGGGCGTTACCTTTGAGCCGCTGAAAAAAATTACCGAAGATTATCGAAGTCCGACTTCGATAGGTGTTAGAAATTTAATTGCTTAAGAATATGGCTAAAATAAAAATCGCAATATTTGTGGTGGTGGTTGCGGCTTTGGCCGGCGCGGGGGTTTACTTTATGAGGTCGAAAGGCGGGACTGGAGACGCTGCTGTGGTTGACTCTGCCGTGTCGCCTGCAGTGAGTCTTTTCAGCGCACCCAGCCAGACGGATGGCGCAGATTCTTCCGGCGGGGGCTCGGCTGGCGGATCGGGCGCGGGTGATAGCGCGGCCGTGGGCAATCAGCAGGTTAAGGTAAAAACTTATAATCACTCCGACCCCAATTTTTCTTTTGAATATCCGGAGGATTTTAACATCAGCGCTTTTCCTGATGGCGAGAATGGGGAGACAGTGCTTGTGCAGAAGCCAAATTCGAATGAGGGATTTCAGGTGTTCATTTCGCCTTTTGATGAACCTTCTGACCCAACACAGGGCGGAGCCGGGCCGATAACCGTTGAACGCGTCAAACAGGATGTGCCGGATATGGTGATTGAAAGTCCGGAAACGGTTAAGTTCGGAGGGATAAGCGCTTTGGCTTTCTTGAGCAAGAGCGAGTCGGTTGGACGCACGCGAGAAGTATGGTTTTTGCATGAGGGGTATTTGTATCAGATAACCGGATATTCAGGTACCGATGTTTTGATTTCCAAAGTGCTGTTGACGTGGAAGTTCCAATGACTATGAATTACGAATCAGGAATTATGAATAACGAATCAAGAAGCAATCGAAAAGCAATCGAATCGGAAATTTACGCGGTTTGGGTATTGATTAGAATAATTAGGTTAATTAGAGCAATTAGAAATTTGATGAAGACTTTTCCCCTAAAACTTACTCTTTATGAACTCATGGG
>CAYNAP010000049.1:0-7163 GCA_964395285.1 uncultured Candidatus Saccharibacteria bacterium | reverse complement strand
CAGGCGATCGCGCTCCATAAAAAATTAAGGGGCAAGTTTGCCGTGGCGGAAAAAATCGCGGTGCGAACGCCGGCGGATTTAAATCTGGTCTATACGCCGGGTGTTGCCGCGGTGAGCTCGCTTCTTGCCAAACACCCCGAAGAGGCCCGAAGCTACACCATGAAGGGAAATTCCGTCGCGGTGATCTCCGACGGCTCGGCGGTGCTCGGTCTTGGCAACATCGGGGCGCTTGGCGCGCTTCCGGTCATGGAGGGGAAATGCCTTATTTTCAAAAAGTTCGCCGGAATAGACGCGGTACCTCTGGTGCTCGCCACTCAAGATCCCGGAGAAATCATCCGCACGGTGAAAGCGATCGCGCCGGCGTTTGGCGGAATCAATCTCGAAGACATCGCCGCACCCCAGTGTTTCACCATTGAAGCAAAGTTGAAGCGCGAACTTTCAATTCCGGTCATGCACGATGATCAGCACGGCACGGCGATTATTGTGCTGGCTGGTCTTTTAAACGCGCTGAAAGTTGTCGGCAAGGATATTCGGAACGTCAAAATTGTTATCAGCGGCGCCGGGGCGGCCGGCACAGCCATCGCCAAACTACTTCGCGTGGCAGGCGCGCGCATGATGCTTATCGGCGACCGAAACGGCATCATCTACCAAGGCCGGAGCGGGCTATCCCCCGCTAAGCGGGAGCTCGCGCGCCTAACCAACCGCAGGCGGGGGCGCGGAACGCTGGCCGATGCGTTGAAGGGAGCGGATGTTTTCATCGGAGTTTCCGGGCCGAATCTCGTTTCCGAGTCCGCGGCGCGGACGATGGCATCTTCGGCGATTATTTTTGCCCTCGCCAACCCCACCCCTGAAATTATGCCGGATGCCGCCAAGCGCGCAGGCGCTCGGGTGATTGCCACCGGGCGGAGCGATTTTCCAAACCAGCTGAATAATTCGCTGGTATTTCCCGGTGTTTTCCGCGGCGCTTTGGATCACCGCGTGAGGGCGATTACCGAAAAGATGAAACTCCGCGCCGCCCACGCCATTGCCGCGCTGGTAAAAAATCCTGCTCCAACGCGGATCGTCCCCGGCATGTTTGAAAAAAATCTTGTACCGACGGTCGCCGCGGCGATACGCGACTAAAGCTGACCGACAAAAAACCTTTCAGAGATTCGAGAGCCCTAGCGCCCAAGACCTGAATCTTTTACATGACTCAAGAAACCGCGCTTAAAATTTTACAGACCGGCGCTAACGTGTTTCTGACTGGAGAGCCGGGCAGCGGGAAAACGCACATGGTGAACAAGTACGTCGCGTGGATGCGCGAACACGGCATCGAGCCGGCTATCACCGCGTCAACCGGCATTGCCGCGACCCACATCGGCGGCATGACTATTCACTCGTGGAGCGGAATCGGCGTGCGAAAAAACCTTTCGTCCTATGACCTTGACGCGATCGCGTCGAACGAACGCGTCGCCCGGCGAATTTCCCGCGCAAGCACGCTCATCGTTGACGAGGTATCCATGCTCTCGGCCGATACCTTTTCCATGGCCGACGCGGTGTGCCGCGAAGTGCGCCGAAGCGATCGGTCGTTCGGAGGCCTGCAAGTTGTTCTCGTTGGCGATTTTTTCCAACTGCCGCCGATAGTTGTTACGCGCGGCATGAACGCCGAAAACCGCCTTGGCTTCGGCCCGGCCTCGCTCGTCGAGGCGGGCGAAGCGGAAATCGGCCGGGTTCTCGCGCCATTTGCCTTTCGCTCACGCGCCTGGGAAAAACTGAACCCATTGGTATGCTATCTTTCCGAACAGCATCGCCAAGAGGATGCGGCATTTCTAAACTTGCTTGCGCTCGTCCGTTTTGGCAAGGCCGATGATGCGGTGAACGCCACTCTCTCCACGCGCCGTATTGAGGAAAACCGCGCGCCGCGCGACCTGCCCCGGCTATACAGCCACAATGTTGATGTGGACCGCGTAAATGAAGAACGGCTTTCGGCTATTCCCGGAGTTCTACGGCGGTTTAAAATGACCTCGCGCGGACCGGAGGCTTTGGTCGCGACCATCAAACGCAGTTGTCTTTCTCCGGAAGTGTTGTCGCTCAAACCCCGAGCGCGCGTGATGTTCACCAAAAACAAACTCGACGGCAGTTTTGTCAACGGCACGCTCGGCGAGGTCGAAGGATTTGCCGATGACGGCACGCCCATCGTCAACACTCTCGGCGGCAGGCGCATTTACGCCGAACCAATGGAATGGACCATCGGCGACGGCGCGCGCACGCTCGCAAAAATCGAACAAGTGCCGCTGCGCCTGGCTTGGGCTATCACCGTGCATAAAAGCCAAGGCATGACCCTGGATGCGGCGGTAATGGATCTTTCGGACGCGTTTGAGTTCGGGCAAGGGTATGTCGCGCTCTCGCGGGTGCGGACGCTCGCCGGACTTCACCTGCTCGGCGTCAATGCGCGGGCCCTTGATGTCCACCCGGACACGCTTACTCGAGACGATGAGTTCCGCGCGCAATCAGATGAAGCCGAAAGAGCGTTTGAGGCCATGGACCCGGAAAAACTCCAAACCATGCACCGCAATTTTATCCAGGCCTCGGGAGGAAAAACAGCCGGCGCGATACCGAAACTAGCCAAAACAAAAAAGCTGGATAAGACCAAAACGCCGAAGGCATACGCCGTTGATGAGATCAGAACCCGCCATCGAAATGCCTATCGACCGTGGAATGACAGCGATGATCGAGATCTTGAAAAACGTTTCGCCGTTGGAGAAGACGTGAAAATAATCGCCCGAAACCTCGGCCGCCAACCCGGGGCAATACGCTCGCGCCTCGTCAAACTCGGCCTATCAAAATAACGGCGCGTAGCCTCTCTCCATCGAAACATAATGAAATTCATCCTTACGCGACACACCACCACGAAATGGAGTTCAGCGGGCCGCATACAGGGCCAAACCGATATTGGCTTAAGTCCCGAGGGCGAAGCTGAGGCAAAGGAGCTTGCAAAATCGCTTTATGGTATTGAAATAAATTCCATCGTCAGTTCGGATCTTAAGCGGGCGAGTGAAACCGCCAAGATTGTTAACTCCCGCTTAGCCGCCCCTTTGCAACTGGATGAAAGATTGCGAGAGTGTTCCTTCGGGAAAATCGAGGGTCTGACCAAACAGCAAGCGCTAGACCAATACGGGCCTTCAGTGGCGATAAACTTGGAGGATCAATACCGCGCTTACGACTTTCGGCCCTTTGGCGGCGAGCATCGGGACGGTGTTCTTCTGCGGCATATCGAAGTCCTAAAATCACTGGCTAAGGAGAAGCCGGACAACGCCACGCTCCTCGTTGGCCACAGCCGCGGACTTGCTACATTGCTTTATTGGCTGGGGCAGCCGCCGGATCTCAAACGAGGCGAGTATAAAATTATCGAATACGGTTCGCATTAACTGTTTCACAGCTTGGCCGGACGACAGTAATAGATGACAGCAGTACAAGAACGCTGAAATAATATTGTGCCGTCTTTTGTATTACTTGCTGCACAGACAAGCGTCCTGATATCCCAACGATTATCCACTTCGGGTGGCGAAAGTTTTTGTGCTGCCGCCCAAGCTAAGACCAACCAGCAGTGCGAGATATAACTGATGAAGAGATCGCAGCTAGAGTTAAGGCAGGCGATATAGAGTCGTTTGGTTTGCTCGTGGAGCGCTATGAAGCCAAACTGGCCCGCTACGGAAGGAAGTTTTTTGCCGACAACGAAGATATTAAAGATCTCGTACAGGAAGTCTTCATCAAGACCTATGCCAACATTCAGAGTTTTGACGCCAGCCGCAGATTCTCGCCGTGGGTTTACCGCATAGCTCATAACGAATTTGTGAACGCGATGAAAAGAAAGGGGTTAATGGCGATTTTCCCTTTTGATCTGGATCTTTTACTGCCGCACCCGGTGTCGAAAGAAACGGCTGATGCCAATGCTCACCGTCAGGATCTAAAACGGCTGCTTGACAAGTGCCTTCGGGAGCTCAATCCAAAGTACCGCGAGCCGTTGATTCTTTATTACTTCGAGGAGATGGGCTACCGAGAAATTGCCGAAGTTTTGCAAGTGCCGGTTTCAACGGTGGGTGTCCGCCTTCAGCGCGGTCGGGCGATGCTCGAAAAGCTGATAGCGCAATTTGACATAAAAAATGGAGAAAGAAAATAACAAAAAACAAGTGCGCGAGAAAATAATGGAAGCGATAAAAAGCGGGCATGTCACCATGCGGCCGAGGTGGCACTTTATTCTCAAAGCTTCGCTGTTCGCCGTGGGCGTGATGGTTGTTCTTCTGTTACTGCTTTATGTCGCGAGTTTTGCGATTTTTGCCTCGCACCAAACCGGGATCTGGTTCGTGACTATTTTCGGTTCGAGGGGGTGGTATGAGTTTTTCATTTCGTTTCCATGGATTTTAGTTGCTTTGATCTTGGTATTCATAGTTATTCTTGAGGTTTTAGTGAGGCATTACTCGTTTGGATATGGCCAACCCCTGCTTTTTTCGGCAGTCGGCATTATGGTTATTGTGATCATCGGAGGAGTTGTTCTGGCCCGGACGCCTTTCCACGGCAGATTATTCAGGTATGCGGAAGAAGACAAATTGCCGTTGGCCGGCAGGTTTTACCGGAGCTTTGGTCTCCAGCGAATGAGAAATGTCCATGTTGGGGCCATTATCGAAGTAACTGACGGCGGATTCGCCATGGAAAATCGGCGCCGCGAAAATTTGCAGGTAGTGGTCTCGCCCCAAACCACCTTCCCGCTCGGAACGGATTTCGCCGAGGGTGATACCGTGGTTGTCTTTGGCGAACGCAATGACAGCTTGATCAAGGCTCTGGGCATAAGAAAAGTTGATAACGAATTCGGCCCGCCGATGATGAAATCGGACATGATGCATCGCCCGTTCCGCGCTCCGATTTTCAGGTAACACAACCTCCCGACTTTTCCTGAATCCGCCCGCCTAGCCTTCACTTTCTGAATTCACAGCTTCCTAACCCACGGATCTTTACAACATTTCGCAACGATCGTTGCGAAATGATGTAAGGGTAGCGTGGACGCGACGGACGAGCAGTGTCGCGCCGAATTGCTATATATGCCGCTTAGTTGTTACATACGCTGATGCTGATGAAGTTTCGCCATGTTAGCGGCGTAGATAAATCCCCACACCTTCCCACGGGGTATTAGACCCCCGTGGGAAGGATTTGAAGCCGCCCTTCACCCACACCAAAACTTTTGGTGTGGGGGTTCATCCCCGCGGTTCACCCTCCCACCAAATTTTGGTGGGAGGGCAAGAGACCGCGGGGTATTCGGGAAGGTGTGGGGATAAACTTGTTCCACAGACCGGAGATATTTTTGAAATACTTTTGAGCGCAAGCTGTATAAACTAGAGTGAGGGTCGAAGCGGGCAAAGGGCCGAAAGAGAGGAATTCATAGGCTCGACTCCGACCCTCTATTTCGGCCCTTGGTGAAATAGTCGTTGTTATCGCCTCGCAAAGTTTTGACTATCCCAAAATATCTTTACCCCGTTATCGGGAAGCCCGGGCTTCCCGATAACGGGGTTCACAGGCGTGATTCCCGGGCGCGGGGATGAAATAAAAAAAGTTATCGATTGTAATAATGAGTATCTAGAATGCGCTTATACTACCTGCGTCCTCTCACTTGGTAGAAACTGCGGCATGAACTGGAGATCGGCGATTATTAAACAAGTAATCATCAAAAACTTATGAAGCGTAAAATATTTATCTACTCCATTTTCCCGACACTCGGGTTGGCCGGTGTTCTTCTCGCAAATGTCGCTTCGGCCCACGGTTTCTTTGGCGGTTTTGGTTTTGGCAACGCAACTCCTGACCAGATTGCGACGCAACAGCAAACCATGTTCCAAAACCAAGCCGCTATCCTCGGCTTAGGCATTGATGACGTTAAAAATGCCTGGGCGGAAGGCAAGACGATGAAACAACTCATGGATGAGAAAGGCATCACGCAAGATCAGGTTCAAGCCCGAATGAAGGACGCGCGACTCGCACAGTTAAAGTCCCAACTGCAAACGCTGGTTGATAAAGGCATCATAACCCAAGCGCAGTCGGATAAGCGCCTCGCGGCCATGCAGAACCAAATCCAAAACGGCATGGGCCGTGGTCATAAAGGCATGATGGGCTTTGGCCACGGGTTCGGGTTCTAATGCCTAAATAACGAAAGCTGGTCGATATTACCAGTGATAACTTCAGACTCCCTATCGAATAATTTCGAGAGGGAGTCTGATTTTTAAATATCGGGTAGTCGTAGATCCTAAAAATAAATCCCCACACTTTCCCACGGGGTATTAGACCCCCGTGGGAAGGATTTGAAGTCGCCCTTCGCCCCCCCCACACTAAAAGTGTTGGTGTGGGGGTTCATCCCCGCGGCAAGACCACGGGGTATTCGGGAAGGTGTGGGGATAAAAAAGAGGGCTGCTATCAGATTTAGCCCTCGGTTCGTTTTTTTGACTTCCCTGTTTACTCGTCTACCACTTCTCGAGCACCCACTCCAAGAGAGCCATCCGGACAAACTCGCCATTGCCGGCTTGTAGGAAGTACACCGCCCGATGGTCACGATCGACCATCGGGTTGATTTCCTTGTTCCGAGGAAGCGGGTGCATCAATATGGCATTCTGCTTCATGTCTGCAACGGTAATGCCGTTGATTACATAGCGCGGCGGCCGTATGTTCCAACACAACCTTCTGAACCAGCCGAGTCTTTCTTTCTGAACTCTCGTCCAGTAGACGATGTCCGCTCGGTGAAGGAAATCTTTTAGAACTTCCGTTTCAACAAAGGTTACTCCCCACCCGATAAGGTGAGCCTTGATATCATCGCCCATGCGTAATTCTCGAGGGGAAACGAAAATCATCTGGATATCCTTGAACTTGGACAGCAAGTAGGCGAGCGACCGAACGGTCCTGCCGTTGGCGAGGTCCCCACCCATAAGGACAGTCAGGCCATCGACCTTCTTGAAATGTTGAACGATGGTGTAGAGGTCGAGAATGGCTTGAGTCGGGTGCTGACCGCGTCCATCGCCGGCATTGATTAGCGGAACGGAACTCACCCGCGCGGCTCTTTCAAGCGCACCGGTTTCGTTATGGCGCAACACGATCACGTCGGGGCGATATTCGCAGAGAACGCGGACGGTGTCCTCGAGCGTTTCGCC
>CAYNAP010000048.1:0-7440 GCA_964395285.1 uncultured Candidatus Saccharibacteria bacterium | reverse complement strand
CTTTGAATAACGACGCGAACCCTGGAAATTCAATCTATGAAATTGAAGTCAAGCCTGCAGCAACTTTCGGCCCATGCGCGCCGCAGAGTCAACAGCTGTTACCCAATTCTTCTCCCGTTTTTCCTGCGCCATCGCCGCAAGGAACGAAGACGCCGCAAAATCCATTCGGGAGGTAGAAATTGCTTATGTCCGCTAAAGATATCCAACAATATTTGGAAGCCAACCGCGTGAAATTCCCGCCCGAAATTTTGGTTGGAGAGCTTCGCAAAGCCGGGCACGCCGAAAACGATATTCAGGAAGCGCTTCGGTCGCTGAATATCACCGGTGTTACTCCAGCTTCTGGTCAAGCCGTTATCACTACTTGGGGCAAGGTGTGGAGGTTCTTGGTCGGCTTCATCACGGGTATCGCTATTTCTTCCGTGCTTATGGCCGCGGTTACTTACGTAATTCTTTTAATCCTTTCTAAGAATAACTTTAATGTATTCTAACTCTCAACCGCTATTCGGTCCGGTGCTAAACGTGCTTTTTATTCTTATGGCTGCGGCGCTAATCGCCTTAGCCGTACCCGTTTGGCTTTTTTTCGGATGTCGCAGAAAACTTCCTTATTTTGCGCGCGGAGTACTCGCGGGTTCAATAGCAGCGGTTGTCGGTTTAGCCGGCTTTTTATTTTTCATTTTTATGGCTTTCAGAGGGGTGTCGTGGTAACATAAAATTAAGCTATGGATGAAGTACAAACAAGCGTCATCACCACTTGGGGCAAGGTGTGGAGGTTTATCGTTGGATTGATTGTTGGCGGGACAACATCGGCTCTTGCGGCGTCATTCATAATGATTAGTTTATTCAGCAATTATTTACTGTGGTTATCATGGTTGACTGGTGATGCCGCAACAATCCTGGTTTATTCTTCGCCATTGATTTCATCCGTATTCTCTCTACTTTTGTTCTTCTTCCTACGCCGAAAATATCCATACTTAGCTTACGGAATTTTAACCGGTCTCGTGATTGTTGCAGTTGCCTTGGTTGTCTTGGTCTCTATTTGGTCTATATTTTCACGTTTTCGCTAACCTCTGTTTCTGATAGCTTTTTCGCGATCCGGTGATATTATAGAAACATGGACGAAATACTAAAACGCCTTGAGGCTCTGGAAAAACGCCTTTCAGTAATAGAAAGCCGGTTAATTGCGGGCGTTCCGCAGACACCAGTGGCGCAAATGGGATCACAGACCGCTCCTCCGCCACCGCCTTATGTCGCCGAAATGTTCGGTGGGCGTTCACCCCAACCGGCGCAACCCGGAATGACGGCTGGCGTTATGCCGCCCCCACCGGTTCCGGCCGCGGGCGGAAGCGTTGAATCCTACATCGGCCGCAAGGTCCTCGGCGTCATCGGCGCTTTGGCTGTTCTTGCCGGCGGCGCTTATTTCCTCAAATACGCCTTTGACAGCGGCTGGATAGGCGTCAACGGCCGCATCGCTCTTGGCGTTGTCGGCGGACTTGCTTTTATTGCTGTTGGCGAGTGGTTAAGAAAAAAGTTTCCGCGCTTCGCCGATGTTCTTTCCGGTCTCGGCGGACTCGGTCTTTTATATCTTTCGGTTTATGCCGCTTTCTCGTTCTATGGACTGATCACCCAGTTTACGGCCTTCGGCTTTATGTCGGCAGTAACCGCTTTCGGCGTTGTCTTGGCTTTGTTCGCGAACTCCGTCCAGCTTGCCGCGGCCGCCGTGATCGGCGGATTCCTGACGCCGTTTCTCCTGTCCACCGGCGTCCCCAATGATTTCAACTTCTTTGCCTATCTCGCTATCCTCGGCGTGGGCATTTTAGCCGTGTCGTTCTTCAAAAAATGGCAGCAGTTGACGCTCATCGGCTTTGTCGCCACAATCATTAATTTTGTTTCGTGGTACGGCGTCTATTACAACCCGGACAAACTTTTTTTCACTATTTACGTTTTATGCATCTTCTATGCCATTTACCTTTTCGCTTCGGTTCTTGCCAACCTGGTTGCCAAAGTTCCGAGCAATTCCGGCGACCTTTTCCTCTTTACCATCAACCCGGCTTGGTTTTTCGGCTGGATTTATTTTCTCCTCATGCCGAAGTATGAAGATTACCTCGGCTTCATCGCGGCGGGCCTCGGCGCGCTTTATGTTGTCTTGGCGTATATCGCCTCGGTAACGGCGAGCGAAGATAAAAAACTTCCGCTGTTTCTCGGCGCGGTGGCGGTTATTTTCCTCACCATCGCTGTCCCGTTGCAGCTCGAGCAAAACGCCATAACTATCGCTTGGGCGGCGGAAGCGGCGGTGCTGTTCATCGTCGGCACCTATTTGCGAAATTACGGCATGCGCATTGCGGCTATGTTCGTTCTCGGCATTGCCGTTATTCGCTTGTTCGCGTATGACAGCGGCGCGGGAGATTTGGCCTATTTCGCCGCCGTCTTCAACCGCCGCTTTTTCACTTACTTTATGACCATCGCCGCGTCAGCCGTAATGGGCTACTTCGCAATGAGGAGTTCTCCGGAAGAAGTGAAGGGGGAAAAAGTTACCCAGGGTCTTCTTTGGTCGGCGGTCAACTTCCTTGTCATTGTGGCCATCACTCTCGAAATTATTGCTTTCTTTGACGCGAGGATTTTCAAGCTGGAGCAGGCCAAGTTTGAAGAACTTTCCCGCCGGTCGCCTGTTGCCCAAGAATTTTATCCCGGAGAGCTGGAAAGCCGCAACCGTAGCGAGGCCAGCTACCAAGTGCGGAGTCTGCCGGAGTACAAGTCGCTCTCCAACCAGCGTAATGCCGCCATCTCAATTTTTTGGACTCTCTGGGCGGTCTTGCTTATAACTTTGGGTATGGTTTACCGGAGCGCGCTGCTTCGCTGGTCGGCGCTTGTCCTCTTCGGCGTAACTATAATCAAAGTGTTTCTGTTCGACCTTTCGGTGCTGAAGACGATCTACCGCGTCGTCTCCTTCATGGTTCTCGGCGTCATACTTTTGGCCGCGTCGTTCCTTTACTATCGCTATCAGAAAAATTTAGATTCTAATCCCCAGCAGTAAAAACGCATTAGATAACATGAGAAATAAGTCCACCGCTTTCGTCGCATTGTTATCAGCCGTTCTCGCGGCCGTGTTTGTTTCGGCCGACTTTGATCCGCCGCGCTGGGAGCACCGCGCCAAAATATCCGGAGGGCAGGGCGCTCTGCCCGGTTTTGTCGTTTTGGAGCTTCCTTCAGAGATTTTCTCGTACTTAAAAGCCGATCTCTCCGATCTTCGGGTCGTAAATCAGGATGGGGAGATGCCTTATGTCGCAGCCGTGGAGAAAGAATACGGAACTTTCTCAAGCGTTTCCGCGAGGATGTTTAACCTTTCTTCTGTCTCCGGCCAGTCAACTGCTTTCATCGTGGATATCGGCAAGTCCGGCGTTTTTCATAACTCGGTGACCATTGAGACAAGTTCGGAGAATTTTCGGAGGACAGTGGAGATACAGGGCTCCGACGATCAGTTATCGTGGCGCACTATCAATCCCAAAGGGCAGATTTTTGACTACACCGTTCGCGACATAAAACCGGTGGCCGTTCGCGACACAACCGTTCCCTATCCCGATTCAACCGTTCGCTACCTTAAAGTAACCGTTTTTGATCAGGGCGAGCCACCGCTGAAAATATCCGGAGCGAGGGTGGCAAGAAACCTTGCCGTGGCCGCGCGCGAGATTTCGTACTCGCCGGGGAGGGAAGTATCTGAAAATGATAAAGAGCGCGCCACCGATGTCATTCTTGATCTCGGCGCGAAAGGCATTCCTCACCGCCGCGGGCGCATTGAAACATCCAGCGCCAATTTCAGCCGTTCTATGGCCGTTTATGACAGCGACGATAAAGAAAACTGGCGGCTTTTGACCAACGCTTATATTTTCAATATCTCAACGCCAAGCTTCACCGGAACCAATCTTGACTTCAGCTATCCCGAATCCAACCGCCGCTATCTTAAACTCTCCATCGCCAACCGCGACGATCGCCCGATAACCGTTGGCGGCGCGACGCTCTTCGGCGTGGTGCGGCGCATCCTTTTCAGTTTCGATCCATCCAAAAACAACTATTTGTATCTGGCCAACCCCGAGGCTAAAAGGCCGCAGTACGACATTGAAAGAATTTCGCAGTATGTTGACGCCGGATCTCTAAATAGAGTGAGCGTCGGCGCGGTTGAGAGAAACCCGTCGTTTGTTCCGATCACTCCGCCAAAGCCTCCGCTCTCCGAGCGTTCGCCCTATCTCTTGCCGACAGTTCTCGGAGTTGCCGTGGCTGTTTTGGCTTTTCTCCTGCTGAAAGTGGTTCAGCGGGCTAAAGGTCAGGATCAGCCGGACAATCCATCATCAGGGATATCTTCATCGCCAACGACTAAAGTATGATTTCACTTACATGCCCCATGCCGAGGTGGTGCAAAACGGCGTTGTCATCGTAAAACCCGACCCGCGCCTGAAGCGGGCTATTCACGCCGCGCGCCAGTTCTTGGCGCGCGTTGGCAAAAAGATTCCGGGACTTCGCGCGCTTATCAGGCAGGAGTCAATGCTGCGGTGGCTGCACCGCGAGCTTCATGATTTTGCCGAGCGGCAAAAATACCGCGGTAAGCAAGTTTACATTGCTCTTGATGAGAAAGTCCTGCACGGCGCAAAGGATCTTGTCGCTCTTGTCCGCGACAACGCAAAAACTTTCTTGCCCGTTGGCGATCTGGAACTTGGTATTCGGAATGCCTTTGGCTTGATTGAACGCGAGCGCTTCCGCGGTGAGGTCAGAAGAAAATCTAAAAGAAAATCGCAAACCTTCAAACCAGTGAGAAGGTAATCAAAGGTCGTTTAAAAAGAACTAGCAAACTAGTTAACTGGGAAACTAGCGTATGACTCACGCGGGTCCTCATGACAAAATGCACTGGGGCTGCTGCTGGATGCCGGTAGCCGGCAAGACGCTTTGGGTTCTCGGCCTGCTTTCGTTTCTCGGCGGATTGCTGGCCCTCTGGCAGGGAGGAGAATTCTGGGGAGTGTCTTATCCGACTTGGTACTGGACGGCTCTCGTTGCCGGAGTTCTTGCCGCCGGCGCGAAAGTTTCGCACTTTCACTTCGGCATGCATCACAGGAACGGCTGACTTGCATAGCGGCTTAGATTAGGGCAAATGGTTGACATCCGCACCCGTCGATCTATTTTGAATTTTGTCGTCTTGGTTATTTTTTCTTTGGCGACAGCGGTTTTTGTGTTGAATAAAGCTAACCAGGCGATCAGCGAAATAGACCGCTTGTCAAACTCGCCGGTTTATCTCGGCGGCCGGCTGGACATTACCACCGATTGGAAAACCTACCGCAATGAGAAGTATGGGTTTGAGGTGAGGTATCCAAATGGATGGTTTGTTCACAGCGTAGAAGCAAAATGGGGGGCCGTTGAAGAAGTTTATATAACGTCGAAAGCGGATGTTTCAAAGGCGACCTGGAAAGATATAACAGCCATCACTGTCTACGAAAGTGCTCAAGACACTACGCTTTCAAAGTGGGATATAAATGAGGGGCTTGGTGGCATAGTGAGCCGTGTTTTATTAAACGAGATTCGCAGAGTGTACAAGGACGCGGAAACAAAAAAGGATGCACTTTCCATCACGTTTGTGAAGGGGAATAAGGCTTTTTTATTTGACACTCGGGACTATCGATTGATTCCAGTCGTGGATCAAATCCTCTCCACTTTCAAATTCATCCCGTTAGAAAAATAATATAAACGGTTTACGGAGGATTAAATTTGTGATAAAAAAACAAAATCAGAGAGTACCACTCTCAAACTTTCTAACGGGACAAGCCAAATAATTTTTAATTTTGAGTTTCGTCTAACGTAGTGGTACAACCCGTGTATTTATGTTAAAGTATTGATGTGAACGAAGGATATAAGTTAATTTTACCAAAGAAAGATCTGAATAAAGTTTTTTCCGGATTGCCGGTTGATTTTGCCTATCTTTTCGGGTCTTACGCTCTGCGTACGGCCGACCCCAAAAGCGATGTTGATATCGCGGTTTTTTTCAGCCGCGCCGTTTCCAAGTCAGAACGTTTTGAATATCGTCTCAAACTGCTGGGAGCGCTCTCGCGCCTATTTAAAAAAGAGGTTGAGGTCGCTGTCCTTAATGATATTTCTTCGCTTTTTTTCAAATACGCAATTATAAAAGAAGGGATTATGCTGTATGAAAAATCAGAAGCGGCGCGCGTTGAATTTGAACAAAGAGTTTTGAGTGAATTTTTTGATTTTCAGCCATTTTTAGACGCCTATAACCGTGAGTATGTCCAAACTCGTTTTTAACAAGATTGTTGCCAAGTTGGAACGCCTTGATGAGTACTTGAGTAACTTGCGCGGGATTCAGAAGGTGCAGAAGAAAATTTTCCTCAACGATTACCATTTCCACGGTTTAGCGGAGCGTTATCTGCAACTTGCTATTGAAGTGTTATTGGATGCGGGTAAGCTTATAATTATTTCAGAAAAATTAAGAAAGCCCGAAGATAATCAGGATATTTTTGCGGTGCTTGGTGAAAACAAGATCATATCGCCGCGGCTTAGCGAGCGGCTTGTTGGTATTGCTAATTTCAGAAATATTTTGGTTCACGATTACGAGAAAATAGACAGGGAAATTGTGTACCAAAAGTTGCAGGAGAACATCGTTGATTTCACCGATTTTAAAAAGGAAATCTTGCGTTTTCTCCGGCGTAAGAAGTAATTAGCGTGCGCGGCTATCACATCATAAATCCCAAAATGCGAAAATTTAATTCAGCTGGTTTCGGTCTCATCGGCATCATTATCGCCGTCGCTATCATCGGTATTTTTGCCGGCGGGGGATTGTATTTCAAAGAAACGCAAAATCAAAAAAGCTTACTGGCAATTGGCCGGCAAAAAGAAAAAGAAGCTGAGGCGTTGAAGGAAAAAATATTACAGCAGCAAAAAACGCAGCTTGAAAGCATTGGTGAGGGCAGTAGCCCACAACGCCCAAGCTATCACCGCAACCGACGCTCGCTGTAGATACCTCCAACTGGAAAACCTACCGCAATGAGAAATATGGGTTTGAGGTGAGGTATCCGATTACATGGGGTGTGAATGTTGGTGAAGAATCGATTGCTATTTTGAAGCCACGAAGCGGTGTTTATAAGCCCGTAGATAAGTATTCTGCCTTAAAGATTATTTTAGAAATTATACAGGGTTCAGTTGAGGAAAACCTTGGTATCAATCAGGCCGTAAAAGTAAATCTAGGCAATATTTCAGCATGGCGCTATAGTTGGGATCATCCTTTTGAAACCGGTGTAATTCCCGAAGATGTTGTTTTGATACCAGGAAACAATTTTTATATCAAAATTTCCTGGATTAAGTCGCATTTCGAGGACGACACTTCTGTAGATGGTATCTTCTCCACTTTCAAATTCATTCCTTCGGCCCAGCCTTTGCAATAGGTTATGGCTG
>CAYNAP010000047.1:0-8065 GCA_964395285.1 uncultured Candidatus Saccharibacteria bacterium | reverse complement strand
GATCGCCACGTCGGCCTGCTTTATCAGGATATCAGCCGACGCAGGCGGCGGGGCGGCAAGCCCCAAACCCACGAGCAAGACCAGTGCCAGGATGCCCAACGTCCTCATAGACACCTCCTCTCCTGGGACGTGTGGCGGAAAGCCACCGTATCTCGGCAACCGAGGCGGCAGCTACTACTGTTAGCAGCCTACCAAAAGCCGATTTTCCTGTCAACATCATGTTGATGTATCGTCCGACCAGCTACTGATAAGCTTCTAAGACGGATTTCAAAAACCGCTGGTCAACTGGGTCAAACCCCAAGGCATTTGTCAAATAAAACATCATAGAAGTCGGCCTGTGACCTGGCTCTGAATAGTCAGCCGCTCTCCACCCGCCAACGCCGTTGCAGTTGTGAAAACATCCCGTTCCTTCAAGGCAGGCAACCCCAATATTAATATGATCGTCCAGAGGCACACAGCGTGTTTTATAATAAAGATCTGTTGTAGATAACCACGAGCAATTTACATTTTCGCGGCAGGAACTTTCAGACAAATCCTTGCATAACTCGTAACCCCACCCTGATGGAGTCCTTATGTAATCTCCACACCACTTACTGCACCCCGCCAAATCACAGTTGGGTGTCTTACTAATGGGGTAATTATAAGTAGCATATTCTCCAGACACAACTTTAGCATCCGTCAGCCCTAATAGGTGCGCAAGTTCATGCACCGTCTCCATGTGCCCTTGATTCTCAAATGGGTAATATTCCTTTGCAGCAGTAGATCCAATCTGGCCACCGAGAGATTCTGCCCAACCCGGACTACTGCCGGGCGAGTTGTTAACAATGATCATAGCTTTATCATAAGAACAGCCAATATACGACAGCCAATTTTTGATCTCGGCAGCACATATAGAAACGTTTCCACTATCAGCATACTGGCATGATTTTTTAGTAAAATTGTTTTCGATATCGCCCGGGAGTTTCACAGTTTTCCAAAATATGAATTTCCGACTACTGGACTTAAATGGCTCAAAGTACAAAACACCTTTGTACTGTGCTCCAAAATCTGCGTGCTCTAGTGCAATGGAATCAAATTCGCTCTTATTTGGAAAACCGTAAGGCACAAAAACAACATCAAGCTTCCAAGGATCGTTATAATTACTAGCGCAAAGGTTTACTGCTAATGGATCCGGTGGGTTTGGTTTTGCCTGTTGTTGCGGTTGAGAAGGCGAAGGAGTAGCGCTTAGCTGTGCTTGAGGAGCATATGGTAAAGGAGCGTTGTTTGATTGTGTTTGAGCCTGGGTAGCTACAGGAGTTGGGGCTTGTTTCTGCAAACCAACACTGTCAGTTCGCGCCTTTGCTGTTACTGTAGGCGACGGTTCAACGGTAGCTGAAATATTTCCCCTTGATTGGACTGGTGAAAAATTAGGCGTTGACGTGGTATCCACGTCCTTGTATGATTCGGCCTTTTTTTCTAAGAGTGGTGTCCATCTAAAAGTGTCGTGAAAATAAAGACCGCCGAGGACCAGTAGCCCTACGATAAAACCGATCAAAATCACTTTGGCCATGGCGTTTAAATAACTTTCTCCAAAGCAGAAAGACTACTTCTTGCCCGCTGCTAGTGCTGCCTGAATCTCGCTATCAAATTGCTCAAAGGGCAGAGCGCCAACTACCAGCTTGCCGTTGATGATGAAACCGGGCGTTCCGTTAACCCCCAGCGCCTTGCCGTCCGAGGTGTCTTTGCGCACTTCGCTTAAATATTTGTCGCCGTCCAAACACGAGTTGAACTTACCGGTATCAAGACCCAATAACTTGGCAAAACCCTTCAGCTTGTCTTTATTAAAGGCGCCCTGATTTTCTCCTTGCTGATTGGAGAACAAATAATTGTGAAATTGCCAGAACTTGCCCTGCTCGTTGGCGCATTCCGCCGCGACCGCCGCATACTCCGATTCCGGCCCCAAAAAAGCAAAGTCGCGATAAACGAAACGCACCTTGCCGGTCTTTACGTATTTGTCAATAATCTTCGGCTCAACCTCGCGGAAAAATTTATCGCAGAACGGGCATTGAAAATCGCTGAACTCAATCATGGTCACCGGCGCTTTGGGATCGCCAAGGTAAGGATCGTTGCCGTCTTCCGCGGCAACCGCCGCCGCGGCATTGCCCGCCGCCGCCTGATTAGGGTTGCCCGCGTCCGACGGAGGCAGCACCACCCCGCCGCTTCTGCGAAACCCGCCGCCGTTATAAATAACCGCCGCGGCTATAATCACCCCGGCCAGCACAATCGAACCGGGCACTAAATAATTTTTGTTGTCTTTTGTTGCTTTATTTTCATCTTCCATGGAGGTAACTTATCACAACCGGCAATCCGTTGCAAATTTTTTAAGCAAGTTTTGCCCAATCCAAAACCCCGGCTCGGCCGGGGTTCTTGGTCATCAGTATTACTGATACCGCCTGCGCGGTCCAGAATCCTGCATGCGCGCTCGATGGCAATCGCGGCAGTAAAGGGGCGAGGTCGGAACGCCGTTCGCGTCGGTTCGCGGTTGGAACGGCAATTCTTTTATCTCATTCCCGCACTGTGCGCAAGTCCACTGCACGCCGTCTTTGGGGGTGAACATCTGTCGGGGTCCGCCAAAGCCGGTATCTTGTCTTTGAAACATGAAATGCTACGAATACATACTATTTTACGAAACGATACCATATATTCGCAGCGCTTCGCACTTCGTAAAAATTATGAGTATTCGAGACTAATATTGACCTTTATTACGGCAAGTATATCACAGCCGGTTTAAAAAGCAAGCTCGAGTCGGCGAAAGGCGCTTTAGAAAAACCTCACAATATCCCGATAAGTTATCGCCGCCATGATGGCCATCAACGCCAAAAAACCGAGGGTGTGAATAATGTTTTCTAGGCGCTGATCAACTCTTACCCCGCGCACTCGCTCAATCAGCAAAAAAAGCACCCGCCCTCCGTCGAGCGCCGGGATCGGCAGAATATTTATCAAAGCCAAATTGACCGAAAGTATTCCGGCAAGTTCAATCAGATAAGACAGCCCGAGGCGACTAGTTTGATCGGCGAAAACAAAAATGCCAACCGGACCGGAAATATCGCTGCTAACCTCGCCCTTAACCGCAATGTCCCTGAAAATATGCCCCAGCGCGCTTATGATGGCAACGATAGCATTAAGAGTGGTTTTGGCCCCATCCCACAAGGCGCGCCACCACGGCGAGCGGACAACGCCTATTCTCGCCATGGCAATGCCGAGCGGCCCTTCACCCGGCGGGGGCTCCTGCCGCGGCACCACCCTTATATCAATCACATCCTTTCCGCGACTTATGGTGATAAAGACCTCTTCTCCCCTATTCTTGTCAATAAACTGCTGTACTTGTTCCACATCGTCAATTTTGATTTTTGATCCCTCGACGCGGCTCGGGACAGGTTTTTGATCCTTGATTTCTTCTATGGCATCGCCAAACCTCAAACCGGCAACCTCGGCTGGAGAGTTCGGCTGAACGCCGACAACCGTAACTTTTGCGCCCCGAACTTGGTCCGACTCATCAACCGCTGTCGGCAGTCCGAACCCGTGGCCCAAACTGAACAGTAACCAGGCCAGCACAATATTCATAACCACACCGGCCACAATAATCAGAGTCCTCTGCCATATCGGCCGCGAAATAAAACTTTCCGGGTCTTTCTCGGCTTCGCCCTGCTCCCCGAAAATCTTCACAAACCCTCCAAGCGGCAAAGGATTCACCGAGTAAAGCACTCCCTTTCTGCGGAAAGTAAACAACTTGGGCGGAAAATTCAGCCCGAACTCTTTGCCCGAAAAACCAAAACCGAACTCATCAACCTTTACTCCAAACTTACGCGCCGCAAAAAAATGCCCGAACTCGTGGACAAGAATAAGCGCGCCAAGAAGAAGAATGAAAAATACTATGGTAAGAATCATAGATTACTAGACCCTAAACTTGCGATCTGGCGTCAATTTTTTTCTGGATGCCTTCGGTAAAAAAGCCCCGGTATTTTTTTTGAAGACGGGGGATCTTCCAATCGTTGCCGGTTATTACCTTGCGGCAATGCGCCGATCCGCAACTGCAATCCATCTCCCAGTTGGGATTCTCTTCGGTAGTGGCGTAATCGTAAGTTATTTCCTCATCTGCGGCAATATTGCGCCAGGCGACAAGATCATCCACGCTCATTTGCACCGCGTTTGGGTCACAAGAGTGGTTAACTAACCAGTCGGCCGATGGGTTTTCCGGGTCAAAAGGAGCCAGATAATACTCCGCGTCTATATTAAACGCCGAATCCCAGCCGTATTTTGCCACTTCCTCGTAATAAGTTTTGGTGTCAATCACCCTGCCGCGGGAAATGGTTAAAAGCTCGTCCTTAGCAATCGGCTCCTTGGCAAAAACACCGCGCCCGCCAATGGGACTTACCCTCGCCTCGAGCTTAGGATTGACCCACGACTCTTTCGGCTCGTTCATGCTTAATCAGCCCATCATTACTTCTTTTTCCTTGGCCGCGCCCAGTTCTTCAATTTTTTTATTGCCCTCGCTGATTTTCTTTTCCACCTCTTGCTTCCTCCGAAATTTTTCATCTTCGGAGATACCCTTGGCTTTTTCCTCGGCTTCGATTTCTTTCATCGCCTGGTCGCGGATCTGGCGCACCTTTATCCGCGTTTGTTCCAGTTTTTCTTTAAGCACTTTGACCAGCTCTTTTTTTCGCTCTTCGGTCAGGGTAGGAAGATACAAGCGGATAGTGTCCTTATCAGCCACCGGATTCAGCCCCAGCGGCGACGTTTGAATTGCTTTCTCTACCGCCGGCAAGAGAGATTTATCCCACGGTTGAATTACAATCTGGCGGCTATCCGGGCTCGAAAGCGCGGCAAGCGTCTTAAGCGGCTGGCGCGCGCCGTAGGCCTCAATTTCCAAACCCTCAACCATAGCCGGGCTGGCCCGGCCGGTGCGCAAGCTCGCGGTGTCGGTTTTTAAAACGCTGATTATTTCTTCGATTTTTCTTTGCAGATCATCCATCTTACTTATGGCGCTTAAAACTTTATCGCCGCTCTGCCCATCCAACCCCTAGGCAGCGCTGTTTCGGATCCATTTGCGCTCTTAATAACGCCTTGGTCTTAGTTCGTCACGGCGTAAATAACGTCGGGGTTTTTGATGTCAATCGCGAGCTCGACAACTTTCTTGTCGGTTGGCGGAGTGAAAATCTCCCACGTTGCGCCCGCATCACTCGTGCGGTAAACCCGGTTCAGCGCTGAAACCGCCATGCGCCCGTCACTGTTGGCGTCAACCGCCAAAGCTGAAATAAGCGCGTTGGGAGAAATTATTGATTTCGCCGGCTGGAAAGACGCTCCGTTGTCTTTTGAAGACAAAAGACCGTAGCCCGACCCGAGCCACAACGTCCCATTGCGGCCCACCAGCCATACTTGATTGGTTGTCGCCCCGGAGAATTTGCTAAGCGCCGGGGTCACGTCAACCCATGTGCTGCCCCGGTCTTCCGTTTTAAAAATACTGCCCCTCGGCGTGACCACGAAACGAATTGCTGTGTCAATGGGATTGACCAATACCCGCACCAAGCCGTCCGAAAACCAGCGTACCGCCCGCCAGCGCTTGCCCTGATCGGCTGTTTCCAGAAGCGCGCCCTGGCCAGTCGCAATATTAAGCGTCCTTAGCCCGCGGTCGTAATACAGGTCAAAGACGCCGTAAAGCTCCAGCGGCGTGGAGTATATCTCCGAGAACGTCAATCCCCCATCGGTTGTTCGCAAAACACGCCCGCGCCTTTTTTGGTAAACGGCCAAATACCACTCGCGCAAGTTGTCGGGGTTCACCGCCAATCCCAAAACGTTGGCTGTCGGTTCGAGAATCCCATTCTTGTCGACAACCTTGCCCCAAAGATCACCCCCGTTTCTTGAAATCCACAAACCGTTTCCATCAGTGGCTAAATAAAGAGTTGATGGCTGGGACGGATCGCTGGCGAGCTTGTTGACTTTGAATCCGGCAATCGAGCCGCTTTGCCCTTCAATCCAGGATTTTGCCTGCCAGGTTTTACCGCCGTCGTCAGAACGAAAAACCCCCAAGCCCTTTAACTCGTCTTTGGCTACCGGCGCTGGCGCTTCGGCCTTGCTTGGTTCGGGACTTGGCCGGCTTCCGCGCGAGAAAGGGAAAATAACCAAAAACAAGATACCGAGGCCAAAGACAATCGTAAAAATAACAACGGCCGTTCTAGTGCTCATAATATTTTTTCGGCCTGGGAGCGAGCCAAGTCGAAAAACAAACTATCAGCCAAAAGGCGGCGATTAACTGAAGTGGTTGCCAAAATCTGAAAGTCATACATGGCTGTCCTTAAAAACTTTGTAACCGGCTGGATTCTTGAGTCGCTGCCGGATGATTCCTCGCCTCTTTCTCGACCAATAACTAGCTCTAAATTCCTCTTTGCTTGGCTGATCAAGAAAGCCAAAACCGCCTCCATACTGCCCGGCTCGCGGGCCTCTTTATCCGAAAAAGACAACTTATCGGTAAAATCGCCTTTAGTCAATTGCTCAAAGTCTTCCCTTTCTTTTTTCAGCTTAGTAAATAAATGTTCATCTTCCATCATCCGGATAAGCGCTCCCGGCCGCCCTTCAGCCAAGGACAAATACGGCCCTCGGCGCTTTTCTGCGATGTCTTTCGCCATCGGCTCCATTTCTTCCTCGCTAAGAAAAGCAAAGCCAAGCGCGACACTGCGCGAGCGCACAGTTTCTAGAAGCGCCCCCGGAAAAGCAGTAATGAGGATAAAAATCACCTCGCGGCCCGGCTCCTCCAACATCTTTAAAAGAGCGGCTTGAGCATCCCGGCTTAGACAATCGGCGTCGTCAATAACCGCCACCCGCCGACCCCCTTGCCACGACGTCTCGGAAATTCTCCTCTTTAGCTCGCGGGCGTTCTTTATCCCCACTTCACGCTTATTTTCTTCAGCGACCAGCAAACTTTGCGGAGCAAGGTATATGAAATCGGGGTGATTTATCAGGTCTTTAGTTGCACAGCTTGAGCATCGGCCGCAGCCATCTAAAGTTTCTGGCTGCTCTTGGCACAAAAGCGAGCGCGCGAACTCCAAGGCCACCGCGCGCTTGCCCACCCCCTCTGGCCCGTGAAAAAGATAAGCATGCGCTGGGTTGCCCTTGGCTAAAACGCGTTTGAGGTATTCCAAATTGCGCCGATGGCCGACAATCATAAAAACAAAACTTCAGTGGCAATATACCATAAAACTACTGCTTCGGCGAACCTTCAAATAAAAAAGCCGCCGTTCGCACTTGCTGCTAGGCGGATCGTAGGGTGGCCTCCCAAAGAAGCTCGGCTAGAGCTTTCACGAAAACCAGGTTAGTACGCTCCAGTCGGGGGAGCTCACTCTCTATAATCGCAAGACCCTCACACGCGCGTTCACGGTCGATAGTGTTGTATTCAATTTCAGGGATAGACTTTTGGACGGAGCGGAGCAATTCCCAGCAACCTGACGATGTTTTTGCGGTCAGGTGGCAATACCATCCCATCACTTCGCCCACCCCGCCTTGTGTGAGTAGCTCGCGAAGTTTCTGCTTCTGCAGATTGACGTCACGACGAAACTCTTCCAGTTCCTCTTTGGTCAACTGGATCACCTCCTCCCCTCCTACAGTTCGCGTATTTTATTCCCCCTGCACCTAGATTTTCTTATACCACATATCGCATTAAAACACAAGTGCAATTTTATTGGAACCTGAACGACTTCCGATGCACCTCTGATTCGCCGTGCTGAAGAATTTTCTCGCGATGGGCTTTGGTCCCGTAACCCTTATGCCGCGCGAAATCGTAATCGGGAAACTTTCGCCCCAACTGCACCATCATTCGGTCGCGCGCGACTTTGGCAATAATTGACGCCGCGGCAACGAGCGGAATTTTCTCATCTCCTTTTATAACCGTCTTATGCGGGACGCTTTCCGGCAAAACCAAGCCGCCGTCGAGCCAGGCAAAGAAATCGTCATGGCTTTCCGAAATTTTTTTAATCAAGCGCAATGCTCCGCGGTTGGCCGCCTGCGAGATATTTACCCAGTCAATCACGCTGGG
>CAYNAP010000046.1:0-8395 GCA_964395285.1 uncultured Candidatus Saccharibacteria bacterium | reverse complement strand
GGGGTTACGAGTGCCGCCTGGTCATCTCCGGCGAGTGCGCGCTAAATCGGGCCTACCGCGCCTATCGCGATAAGCTCATCGCCTTGGCCGACGTTCTCGGTATGCGCGAGCGAGTGATTTTCCCGGGAAGCATATCCGATCAGGAGCTCGTTGAGGAATTCTCAACTGCCGACATTTTAATCCATCCTCATTACCCCCAGACGTGGGGCATGGCGGTTTTTGAGGCCATGGCCACGGGACTGCCCGCGGTGGTCTCTTATGGTGCTGGAGCTCATGAGGTGCTCCAGGACGGAGAACAGGCGCTCTTAGTGGATTCCCGAAGTCCTCAGGCAATTGCCCAAGCCGTGAAAGTTATGATTGAAAATCCCGAGCTCTATCTCCGGTTAAGCAAAAATGGGGCAGAGTTTGTGCGAAGAGAACTCACCTGGGTCCGCCATGTGCGGCAGATTCTTCAATTGGTTTCGGTAAGCGGCGGTTAGTGCCGTTACAACTTAATTTTCCGTCCCGAGAAAACTTATACATGCGTACAAAATCGAGGGATTTAGTGAATATGACGGCAGTTTTAAGTTGTAACGGCACTAGCGCTCTTTCTCGGCGGTAGGCAACGCGCCCCAAATTGCAGGGATAAAACCTATACCTGATCAAAGTCGTAATGCCTCAAGCGTTCAAATTGCTCTTGGGCGCTCATTACCTTGCATCTACGGGCTATGGGGAAGTATGCTTCCTCAACGGAAACGTCAGTGAACTTCCCGCGAGCTGCGTCCTTACGCACAAAAAATGCATTTAACCCGGTGGAGTCGCAACCAACCAGGATATAGCCCTTGGAGCGCGCGAGTTTGGTCAACGCGGTTAATGACGCGCCATAGTAAAAATTGAAGGGAACGTAGTTATGTTTATCAAAATTTTGATCGTATTTCACGGTTATTGATTCTGTACTGCCCATAGAGGCGTTATACTCAATAACGACTACCCGAGGGGTGATTGCGGTTATGGCTTTCCAGATCCAATATTCATTGCCGTCAATGTCTATGGATAGTAAATCAATCTCGCCGGCCACGCCGTTGGATCGCAGCACGGAGTTAATATTATTCGCCGTCACGAAGCAGTGCGCGATTTTCACGTCGGAAGATCTATCCTTAAGTTGTCTTTTATAGTAAAGCTCGTTTTTATAATAATGCTTGGCGCGGGCTATATACTCTTCACTGCCGTCCATTAAGAGACCGCGCCATCCAAAATTCAGCGCGAGGTTAGCGGTGTTGCATTCCCTCCCGTCGCCGATGCCGAATTCAACAAATTGGCGATTCGTTACCCCTATAGTAGAAAAAATACACAGGAGAATCCCGTCTTCTCCATTTTGAGAGTAGAGCTTGTCTTCAAAGGCGTTGATCTTAAGCTTATAGCCCGGATCTACCGCAATGGATGGGTAGCGTTGTTTCAGTATGGTACTTTTGAGTAGGTCCAGGTCCCGTCCATTGCGCTTCAATCTTTTCGCCAACAGATACAAATCGGCGCTCCGCAGCCATTGGAAATTGGTCATGGCCATTCGCCATGACGTTGGTATATAATTTTTGGCTATTGCTTTAAGGGGGTTGAGCATTGTTTGACTGGGGGTGAGCACATTATAGCCTAGAAACGCGTTTAAGCCAATGTCGCGGATCTCCCGAGGCCCTCCGAGAAAAATGGACTGCCGGAGCGGCGCTGGATGCTTTGTCTGGCGAGGACCCGCGCGGCCGGCATATTAAAAATCATCCGCTGGTTAAATACGCCGCTACCCACAAAAACTTGATTATCGTCCCGCACCTCGGCGGCGCGACTTTTGAATCCATGGCCAAGACAGAAGAACTCATCGCAAATAAAATAGCCAAGTATCTTAGTTAATAACTTTTCAACCGTCGCTGAAAAATATTGCCCCAAAGTGTTGACATTTTCTAGGGTTTAATGAAATAGTGAAGCTAGATTCCAGCTGCCGAGCTTACGTTGACACTAGACTCATAAGCGAAAGAAGGGGGTACTGGGATGGCGCAAGTAACAAGCTGCGATGAGCTCGCAAGAGAGTTGGGGGTATTCCCGTTGTGCTGGCGGATCATGGTGTTTTTCCTGAATCATCCGGATGCTATGGATACGCCGGAGGGGGTCGCCGATTGGTGGTTGCAAGAAGATCGGCGACCAACCAAGGATGCCCTTGACCGCCTCACAGCGCTTGGCCTTGTAGTACGGCGAACGCGGGGAGGACGAGAACTGTGCTCATATACGGACGATGCCTCCCTTCGGGCCATGGCCGAAGAGTTGTACGCAAGGCCCAAAACGGCAACGCCACAGCCGGATCGAGCAGAAACAGAGGGTGAACTGCATTGGTAACATCTAGTGAAACCAATGCGGTTTTTTGTTTGATCTTTTCTGGGTTATTATTGGTCTTGTTGTATGACCGAGATTACTAACTTCCCACACAATCTAGACGAGAAAGTTTTTATCATTGCCGAAATTGGCAAGAACTTTATCCAGACTGAAGACGAGCGGCCGGTTAAGGAGTACCTTGAAAACGCCAAGGTCCTTGTCCAAGCGGCAAAAGACTCGGGCGCGGACGCGGTTAAATTCCAAACCCATGAGATAAAAGATGAGCAACTGAACATTCACGTAGTTTCGCCTCACTTCAAAGGTAGGGATCGCTATTCATGGGTTAGCCGCAACACCAAGGCCGCTCCTGTAAATACTTTCTGGCGCCCGTTGAAGAAGTATTGCGGCGAAATCGGCATTTTATTTTTCTCAACGCCGATGTCGCGGGGCGCCGCCGAAAAACTGAACGCCCTCGTCCCCATTTGGAAGATAGGCTCGGGCGACATTCTGGATTTTGTCATGCTCGATTATCTTGCTTCCACTCAAAAGCCGATTATAATGTCTTCAGGCATGTCAACTCTTGGCGAACTCGATCGCGCCGTTGATTTTCTAAAACGCCGGCAAGCCGAAGTCATCCTCCTCCACTGCGTTTCTCAATACCCTTGCCCGCCGGAAGAATTGAGTCTCGGCACCATAAATTTCCTTCGCGAGCGCTACAGCCTGCCCACCGGCTTTTCTGATCACTCCCTCGGCATTGATTCGGCGCTCGCCGCTGTCGCCATGGGGGCTAAAGTTATCGAGAAGCACTTCTCATTCGCCCGCGATCTTTGGGGCGCGGATCACAAAGTTTCAATGACTCCGGAGGAATTCAAAGTTATGGCCAATGGCATAAGAGCCATTGAGCATAACCCGGCTTTGGGCGGCGAGTATCTTGATAAACGCGGCTCCGAAGTTGCCGCCTCCGGCGCTAAAGTTTTGCAGGACGGCGAAGCGGTGTTCCGCCCTTATTTCCGCAAATCGCTTATGGCGGCCCGTAACATATCTCGCGGCGAAGTTTTGACTTCGGATATGCTTTACGCCATGCGTCCCCAAGCCCACGCCGGGGGACTGCCGTCGGAGGAATATGAAAATGTGCTGGGGCGAATTCTTAAGGCCGATCTTAGGAAGTATGATCCGATTACCGAAGGCGCTCTTGAATCATAAACCCTAAGCTCTAAACCCGAAACCCTAAACAAGCCCTAATGCCCGAAGACCAAAAATCCAAACCGTATGACCTCGGCGAACGAACCTTTCGTTTTGCCGAACGGGCGTTTCGGTATTTTAGTACCTTACCTAAAACCACTGCAAATATTGAGGTGGCAAAACAGGGAATACGTGCCGCTGGCTCTATCGGCGCAAACTATATTGAAGCTGACGAAGCGTTGAGTAAGAAGGATTTTTTGTTGCGCATCAAGATTTCTCGCAAGGAAGCGAAAGAAGAAATCTATTGGCTTAGGCTTTCAGAGCCGAAACCGGATCAGGAAAGCGAGTACACTGCGCTTATCCAAGAAGCTGCGGAGTTGATGAAGATCTTTGGCTCGATCGTTTCGAAATCACGGTAATTTTTTGGTCATTTGATTTTGGGGTTTGTTTAGGGTTTAGAGCTTCGGGTTTAGGGTTTCTATGCTTGCTGAAACAAAATCAAAAATTAAGACCCTCGCTCAAGCTACAGGCATCATGTCTCCGCCAAAAAAACGCCGGGTTTGTTTCATCATCACTAATCGCATCCATTACGCCCGCCAGGAAGTTTTGCTGAAACAGCTCCAAAGCGACCCGGATTTTGAATTGCAGCTCATTGTCGGCGGATCGGCCCTCCTCGAAAAATACAGCGAAGTCATGCCTTCCCTTGCCCGCAAGGGTTTTGAAGTCCACGAGCAGATGTTGAATTTGGTCGAAGGCGGAAACCACGCGGCTATGGCCAAGACTGCCGGCCTTGCCGTTCTTGAACTGACCAACACTTTTCAAAAACTTAACCCCGACATTGTCCTTATCCGCGGCGATCGCTTCGAACAGCTGGCCGCGGCCATGACCGCGGCTTACTTGAATAAAACCGTGGCCCACATCGAGGGCGGCGACGTCACCGGCAACATTGACGAGAGTGTAAGACACGCCATTACTAAGCTCGCCCATATCCATTTCGTCACCAATGATGATTCGTATAAGCGCGTCCTGCAGATGGGCGAGAACCCGGCTTATGTTTTTAACGTCGGCTCGCCGGATATTGAATTCAGCGATCAGGTTAAAAGAGAGCCCGATGAAGCCATGATGAATAGAATCGGCGTCGGCGGTCATATTGATTTTTCGAAACCATATATCATGGTTATTCAGCATCCGGTAACCAGTGAGACAAGCAATCTCGATAATGTAACCAAAACCCTCGAAGCTGTTTCAAAACTCGACATTCAGGCCCTGTGGTTTTGGCCCAATCCCGATGCTGGCACGGATGAAGTGTCCAAAGGCATCAGACGCTTCCGCGAACATAATCCAACTCCGCACATCCGCTTTGTCATTGATATTCATCCGCGCGATTTCGTTTCATTGCTCAAACACGCCAGGTGCCTTGTTGGCAATTCGTCCTCGGGTATTAAGGAAGCCTCATTTTTTGGGACGCCGGTGGTTAACATCGGCACCCGTCAGCAGGGGAGAATGCGCAGTCAAAACATTACCGACGTCGGCTATGATATTGTCGAAATTAGATCGGCGGTTAAAAACCAAATCACCCACGGCCATTATGAGCCGTCACTGATTTATTTTAAACCTGAAACCTCTAAGCGCATCCGCAAGGTTTTGAAAACTGTGCCGCTCTATACCCAGAAAAGATTTTTTGACTCATCGGCCGATTGATTTTTAGGCCATAGAGATAGTAACGCGGTTGTTCGAAAATCATGTTTCATGCCGTTATATAAATTTCCAGAGTGAGTTAAAAGAATCTTAACAAATTCCTCACGATCGTGAATAATTTGTTAATGTTTTTGGTGGTTTTAGTATTGCTGTAGCAACGAGGCAAGACTATGATGGTACAAAAATTGAAACAAAAAATCCCCGGCGGGTGTTCCCGTCGGGGCGCTCTGTTACGTCGACTAATACTTTGGCTATGCTTTCGTAAGCTCCCCTGATCCGCGAATAGTCTGGGTTCTTTGCTGTCTCGAGTAAAAACGGGTGTCCGATGATATCCATATGGTCGCCCGGAAAACAACCGAGGCATTGCCCCCAGACCATCGAGCGTGTTGGCACGACGCCGTCGTTAAGACTAAGCTGTTGGGCAATATCTGGACACAAACCGCACTCACTGCCACGAACCATGGCGCTCTGCAGCACCGGCGGATAACAATTTCCGTTGACCCGCCCGGTGATTTGGTAGAGCAGTTTATATATGGCGCGGGCAAGCGGCATTTGGTCGTCAGCCGGCGTCGCGCCGGCCAGATGCGAAAAGCACCTTATACCTTCTGGAATACGATACGGCTTTCTGCCCTGCTTTAACTGGTTAAGCGCGCCCTGGTTTGCCGCCATCCGCTGAAAGTACTGGCATAATTCGTTGCTCCTCCCTAGCCATACTTCTGCGGCCAGACTAACAAATGCCTCAAGGATGGCATTGGTCAGACCCGAAACCCCTTTAACTACAGAAAAAATACAGTCTCTTACCTCGCGGATAATTGGGAAATCGGTCAGCAACCCCGGCGCGGTCCAAGGTACAAATGACCCGGCCACACCTATGAACTCGATCAGCCTTTGTGCGCCAATCCAGTCAAAAAAGTCGGCGAGCGGCGTGCCGTAATGCGGTGTTGCAATCGTGGTTATTGAAACCACTTTGCCTTGGAGCGGCCTGCAGTATTCAGGCATACCGGAAACAAGTTCGCAGGCATCCAAGCCGCCGGTGCTGTGTCCAATCAGATGGATGCGCGATGAACCTTCCAGGACCTTCTTATAAGATAGTATTTCCTCGCCTATAGCCCGAGCTCTGAACCCGATCGCGGCGGTTGGCGTGGAACCTAAACGGTAAATCTGAATGCCCCTACTGCTGAATATCCGGTCAAGGCCAAGGTTAGGATCGTCGCTAAAATAGGCCAAGTTGCCGATGCGCCCGAATCCCATAAATCCCGGTATGAGAAACGCGTGGGTATTGGTCACTTTGCCATCCTCCTCCATGAGGTTAATTGATAGCAACATTTGGCGCTATCCCCAATCAAACATCGTGTTGCCGCATCTATTTTGCCATAAGTTTGCCTTGCCTCCAAGCTCTGCAATCATTATATCATTCCTGCTGTTTTTGCTTAGCTCATTATCCACAGCTCGGTGGTAACATTTGCGTGAACCCCGTTAAATCCGGCCTAGAAACTGGAGTCTCCAATTAGCTTTTTTAACTAGCCAATTCCGCGTCAGCTCTGCTGTACAGTCACCTTTAGGAAGTTCTCGACCCTAGTCCGGCCAACGGGTTTAGGACAAGCTCGAACAATACCCGTAGTGAGCCGCGTCGAGCTATTCTCCGAGCGAGTCCCGCCCTTTTGCCAGCGGCAAAAGGGCGGGACGAGTCGAGGAGTTTCCTTTGATACCGCAGAGCTCCGTTGCGCGGAGCGTCATTTTTGGGAGTGATTGAGTTATCCGCCTTCGTCCCGCTTTCAGCGGGACTTCGGCGGATTAAGGTTTTATAGTTTCGCTTCGCTCAAATAAGACCTTAAAAAACACCCCGACGGGAATCTTTCCCGTCGGGGATGAAACTCTTCTGCGGCCACGGACAGGATCAGCCCGTCGCGGCAACTCTGGCGTGCGCGCTGCACCACTGCCGCACTTCTCCGGACAGGATCCGCCGCGCCATCCGCCGGAGCTGATGCATGTAGTCGCCTTCCTCCATGATAACCGTGAGGTGCGCGTCAGCAGCAAGTATGGCCATGACGAAGCGCGCGGTCATGCGCGCGTCGGCTCTGGCTCGATCGCGCATGGTCGTCTCCACTTCGTTCGCGAGGCGCAGCGCTTCCACTCTCCGGTTCTTGAGGAACGCGAGCCCCGCCCGGATCGAAACGATCGTCGGTTCGTTGACGTCGAACCGGCTCCTGTCGACCGCCGGCAACTGCTCGGTCAGAAGATGCATCCAGAATTTCTCCTTGTCGGGAGAAATCCGCTGCACGTCCCAGATGTGCGCCTGAAGAACATGGACGGGGGCACTGTAGAGCCGCCACGGTATCTGGGTGGGATCATTCCCGGTGCATGTGGCAGCGACGCAAAGCGCCGCTTCGTTGAGGGCGCCGAGGAGGCCGGTGGTGTCGGTCCCGCTTGAGAGGGCAGCGCTGAAACGTTCCACCTGTTCACACAGGCGCGCTATCGCGGCTCCGACATAGTCGCCCTCCGCCTCGGCTTTCTCGGCGGCGGCGACTTGCTGCGCGATAGCCCGCTCGTAGTCACCCACGTAGCGGGCAACGATTCCGAGATGGTACTCAAGAAGACTGGCCAGCCGTTGCTTGCGCGCTCCGGCTTCGAGAGAGTTTATGATTTCTCTTTCCTGCCGTGCGAGCTCTGCCACGAGCCCCCAATTTGGCTCGGGAACCCGCCGCTCGCCGTTCAGCTGAGAGAGGAACAAGAGAGCCCGACCGCTGGCATTCTGTGCCAGTTCAGCGGCACGCCTGCAGACGTCGGCGTACCAATCCCAGTGCCGGGCATCAGACCCTACCGGCTTCTCCAGAAGCCGCAGCTCGTAATCCGAGCGCCAAGCGTCGCGATTCTGGGGGAGCTGCGGCTCGGTCGTGTCGGCGTCGACGAACCGAGCGATTGTTGCAGCGATCCTGTCATGATCATGGGGGACGCCGCTTACGAGGTCAGGGTTAAATTCAGGCATTTATCGGACCCTCCTTCTCGCAATAGCAGGGCCTGGCCCTACTAGTTGCTCGCTCTTTGCGGTTTCGCTGCTGTTTGGTCGGTTTATCCGACGGAAAATCAGGACTTACACTTTGCCTCCTTTCTCGCACGAGCTTCCTCATCGCCACAAGGGCCTTGGCCGGATCATACGGCTTCAGCCACTTGTCTGCAAGCT
>CAYNAP010000045.1:316-8705 GCA_964395285.1 uncultured Candidatus Saccharibacteria bacterium | reverse complement strand
TGAAAAAGAAAAAGCCCGCCATTATCCGCGAGGGCGGTACTCCGCGCTATGTCGTTTTGGATTGGAAAACTTATCGCGAGTGGGAAGAGATGCGCGAAGATATGGAAGACCACGTCAGGTTTGACATTTCCGAGCGTGAATCGCTTGGCAAAAAGAGATATACGCTCTCCGAGGTTCAAAGACGACACGGCCTAAAGTAATGCTGCAAATTTTCTTTTCTTCACATGGCGATCAGGCGTTCGGCGTACTCCCCAAAGAAATTCAGGAGAGAGTGATGGAGAAACTGAAAAGTTTAGCCCAAGATCCGCATTGGTATCGTAAAGTAAAAAAGCTTCGCGGCACTGAATCGAGATACCGCCTCCGCATCGGCCGGTGGCGGATTTTGTTTAATCTAAGGGGAAGCGCGATTGAGATAGCCGACATTTTCTTGAAGAAGGGACGCGACGATTATCGGCGGAGGAGGTGAGTGGGTTGCCTGCAGGCAAACTATCAACATCACCTTTTGCAAAACCTGTCAAGATGCGGTAGAATAGAGATGTGGCTTATGGCAACTGTCAAAACACTGCAAAAATATTTTTGGGACGTTAATATTACAAAGGCCGATCTCAAAACGCATCAGCACTTTGTCATTGAAAGAATTTTGGAGGAGGGCGACGTGGAGGCAGTGAAATGGCTCTTTCGGCATTTCTCAAAGTTAGCCATTAAAGGTGTACTCGCCTCTAGCCGGCGGCTTTCGGCAAAATCCCGGAACTTTTGGGAACTTATTCTCTCGCCATCGGAAAAATCATGGGCGAAAACGCCACAGAGAAAATCTTGGGGCAGAACACCCTCCGCGATCTGGAGGCACTAAGGAAGGGCGGTGTGCTGAAAAATTTTTACCTTGCCGGCGGCACGGGTGCAGCTTTGCAGTTGTTTCACCGCCGCTCGTACGATCTGGATTTCTTTACCGCCAAGCCGTTTAATGAGAATCTCCTCACAAAGAAAATTTCGCGCATCGGCCGTTTTGAGCTGGATAAAAAAGAAACCGGCACAGTAATCGGTTTATTCCGCGCCACACGCATCTCATTCTTTCATTACCCATACCCTTTACTGCGCAAACCCTCGCCCATCGCCAGCGCCGCTGTGGCTCACTTGCTCGACATCGCTTGTATGAAGGTTGATGCCATTTCGCGGCGCGGCTCCAAGAAGGACTTTATTGACCTCCATTTCATTATCCAGCACGGCATGACTTTGCAGGAGATTATTCATGCATTCCAGAAAAAGTATGCTGGGATTCATTACAACCTGATTCACATTCAAAAGGGTCTGGTCTACTTTGCCGATGCCGAGCGAGATAAGATGCCCCGAATGCTGAAACCTGTTTCTTGGCTAAAGGTTAAGGAATTTTTCCGGAAAGAGATTCGAAATTTGGTATAACCCTCGGGCAAATAAAAAATCCCCGCCGGTGTTCGTTCCGGCGGGGAGGGCAACATTGCCTACTCTGGCATCGTGCCTTCGTCCTTAATTGAAGTCTGCGTCGGAAAGCGGGTACTTCTCGACACCCGTCTCCTGAAGTAGGTAGACCTTGTTCATTCTATTTCTTTCCCCAGTGATGAGCTGGGTTCGCTTCGGGTCCTCCTTAGCGGCGAGTACGCGGCAGCGGACTGACTTCCTCTTGCACGAATCGTCCTTGCGGCTGGCCTCGACACTGACCACATCTCCAACCTGAAGTTTGGCATCCCTCGCAGCAGCGAGAAAAGCGTTGATGTGAATCGGTATCCCCGGCTCGGACACCGTACCCCAGAACCGTTCCGTGATGACGCAAGTGTTCTCGGCAAGCGTAGTCGAGCCACCGTGGTAGGACGTGGAGCTGTACATCTTGAGATCCCTATGAGGAACCCTTTTTTTCTTCACCTTCAGTCCTCCGTTTTCATTTCAGGTTGAGATTACCGCAAAACCCTTGCGGCTGGGTGGCGTTGCATCTCCCGAACTTGTATCACCTTTTGCAAAACCTGTCAAGCTACAGTAGAGTAATAACTGTTATGCGGATATTGGGAATAATTCCGGCGCGGGGCGGGTCAAAATCCATTCCGCGCAAGAATATAAAAGAGCTTGGCGGGAAGCCGCTGGTTGTCTGGACGATTGAGGCGGCCAAGGAGGCGCAAGTTTTGGATCGGCTGGTTTTGACCACCGACGACGAAGAGATTGCCGGAGTGGGGAAGAGGCATGGCGTCGAGGCGCCATTCCTGCGGCCAAAAGAGCTTGCCGAGGACTACTCACCGACTCTGCCGGTTTTACAGCACGCGGTGAGTTGGCTTCGCGAAAACGAAAATTACCGCCCCGACGCGGTGATGCTTTTACAGCCAACCGCCCCCTTTCGCCAGCCGCGGCACATCAAAGAGGCCGCCGAACTCTTTGAAAAATCCGGAGCCGACTCGATGGTGAGCGTGGTTGAAATCCCCGGCCACTTGAGTCCGTATTGGGCGGTGGTGGCGAACGACGAAGGCTGGGCGCATTTATTCAGCGGTGACCAAATAAAGAAGCGCATCACTCGGCGCCAGGATTTCCCCCGCACCGCCTACGCTCACAACGGCGCGATTTATCTTTTCAAAGCAGAATTGCTTTTCCATCCCGAAGAACCAAATTTATACGGCGACAAAGTTAAACTTTACCCGATGGCCAAAGAATACAGCATCAACCTCGACAGCCCCGACGACTGGGCAGAGGCCGAATCCCGCATCCAAACATTTTCCAATCGCGACAGTTGACAGCAACTCGCAGTAAGTTATAGATAAAATATTTATGGTATCGAAGTAGACATGGGCTTTCTAGTCGGCATTGCTAATGCGCTTTTTTCCTCATTCGGTAACACCCAACTGCGGAAACTCTCGGGCGTAAATACTTATTTAGTAAACTTGTTTCGCTTCTCCGCCGCCGCTATAGTAACCGCTATTCTTGTAAGCGTGTTTTCTTTGTGGCGCGTGCCCTCCCTGCCTTTTTGGCTGATTGTCGCCGTTTCCGTCCCGATCGAACTTGCTATTGCGCTCTGTTATGTGCGAGCTTTTCAGCTATCTCCCCAGTCACTGGTCGGTCCGCTCTTCTCCTTTTCGGCTATATTCCTAATCCCCCTCGCTTACTTTTTTGTCGGCGAACTGCCGAGTAAACTCGGAGCGTTAGGAATTCTAAGCGCTTTGGTTGGCGCGCTTTTTCTTGGATGGGATTTTAGCAACCCGGGAGTTGGGAAAGCCGTGACTCGAATTTTCGAGGAGCACGGGAGTTACTATATGTTGGGCGCGGCGGCTGGGGGCGGACTGGCAGTTGCCATCGCCAAGTATGCCTACCAGTACGCCCCACCGTTACTCTTCGCTTTTTACGTAACGCTTGGCCTTGTAGTTATACATACGCCGGTTTTATTTTGGAAATCTTTTCGCGATTTTGACGGACGCTGGCGCGAAGCCGGGCTCATAGCTGGAGCTTTTGGTATTGGGCAGGCTCTGCACTATACCGGGATAAGCCTACTCCTCGCCGCCTACTACATTTCTATCAAGCGCCTGTCCATCGTTTTTGACGTTTTGCTTGGGCGTACGCTCGGCCGAGAAGACCACTTCCGTGAGCGGCTTATTGGCGCTTTATTCATGGTCGCCGGCGTCATTTTAATCGCCTTGAGTTAAGTAGTCATACCCCTGCCTGGTTAACCTAATTTACCCTTACACTTTCATCGAACCGACAAAGCAGTGCTTCCGGGAACAAAAAAACCAATCGAGACTCATTCCCGATCGGTTGATGATGCGTGCGTGGCGCTTCTTTCCGCGGCAGAGAGTCTAGCCTTCGCGTGCCTCCTCTGTACGGACTCGGCCATTGGCGATCTCATAGTTCTCGATAAAGTTGAGGATGCGTTCCTCTACTCGATGACCGCCAGCCGCCACTCCGGGATAGGCTTCGTATTGTCGCGCTCTTAGTTTGGTGCGGGCCAAGGGGTTTTGGCTCGCTCTGATTGCCTCGGCAATTTCTGCCGGGTTTGCGACCCTCACAACTGCACCCACGTCCGCCGGCCACCACGTTTCGTGACCGGTTTGTGCCTTGACCCTAGCTCGGACGGTGGGCGATTCGTAATATGCTGCCCACTTCCGGTGCATGGCAGCGGTTACGGTTGAAGTGCCGCCTGAAGTGAAGAACGGAAACTCCGCGCTGATCGCAAGCTCCGCGTCCGAGCCTTTGGGGTTGATCTGGATGACGCCCCGAAAGATTTCCGTTTCGCGGCGCTCTTTAATCGCGGCTCGCTCCACGTCAGTTTCCACCTCGCCCGGGTGAGGCCTAAATACCAAAACCCAGTTCTCACCGAGGACAGACCGCACTCCCTCTCCTACCACCCTCAAGAATTCATCGGTGATCTCGACGGATTTAATGCCCGATATGTACACCGTCGGCTGTTCATGTAACAGGCCGAGGTGTTTCACAGCCCAGAAGTCTTGCCAGGCAGGAGGACCGCCGAAGTAATGGATGCTGCGGTAGCCGAAAATTGCCGCTTCTTCTTCCTCAAGCGTGGCAGCAATGGCAAGGATGGCATGTCCAACCCTGCCCGTGGCCGCTTCTCGGGCAAATGCCCGGTGGGTATCGGCCACGATCAGCCAGGGTATTCCCGCCTCACTCGCCGTTTCGCCGAGGGCAAGTTCGTCAGCGTTCTTGAATGACGAAAGCCCTGTGATCAAAAAATCAGTCTTGGTCTCGATGATGGCGTCTGTGGATGGCAACTTCTGTTTGAAAAGGGCATTGACTCGATGGCCTCGACCTTCGGCCTCTTTCTTAATGAGCTCGAGGTTGTTCGTCGGGCCTTGGTCGAAAGCAAAAAGGCTTAAATTGAGCGCAACTTGTTTCAGTCTTTCTGACATCTCCCTACTCCCTTCCTGCGCCGCCTTCACAACGGCTTGTGACTGGTGTCCGCGCCATGGAGGCGGAGGTTGAACGTATGTCCAAGCGCGTCAGCTGTTATAGAAGTTATCACTCCCCATTATTATTTGTCAACATACGTAGTTTGTTTGCTCAATAACTTTCAATATGCTAAACTCCCAAAACATGTCCCCAGCCGAAAAAACCTTTCACTGGTTGCTCAAAGGCGGACTTTTGCTGACGCCTTTTCTCGTTTTGGTGGTTGTAAAACCGCTTTACTTCCCGTTTATTACCGGAAAAAACTTTGTTTTCCGGATACTTATTGAAATTCTTGCGGCTATCTGGATTGCCGGGCTGGTAAAATTCCCCAGTCTGCGGCCGAAATTGTCGCCGCTGGTTTGGGCGGTTTCAATTTTTGCCGGCATTATGGGTCTTGCTACCGTTTTCGCCCTTTCGCCCTACCACAGCTTTTGGTCAAACTTTGAGCGCATGGAAGGTTACCTTGGAATTCTGCACATCTTTCTTTATTTTCTTATGCTGGTTAGCGTCTTTAAAAAAGAAAGAGACTGGGAAGTTTTTCTCTATACCACTCTTGGCGCAAGCGTGATCGTGTCTTTCTACAGTCTTTTACAGCTCGCCGGCAAGCTCGATATTCATCAAGGGGGGACACGAGTGGATGCCACCCTTGGCAACGCGACTTACCTCGCCGCTTATCTTCTCTTTCACATGTTTTTCCTGATTTGGTTCTTTTTGCGCGCCAAGAAACTCGCTGGGCGTATTGTTTTCGCTTCAGTATTTATTCTCGAAGCGTTTATTCTTTATCACACTGCGACGCGCGGGGCTATCCTCGGTATGCTCGGCGGCCTTTTTGTTCTGGCAACTGTTTTAGCTTGGCTGGCCAAAGGCGCATGGCGCCGCTGGTCACTCGTCGGGTTAGGCGTGGTCGTTCTCATACCGGTAGTCTTTTTTCTTGCCCGCGATAGTTCCCTTGTAAAATCGAGCCCGGTGCTGGAGCGCTTCGCCGGTCTGTCTTTCCAGGAAACGACTACCCGCGCCCGTTTTACCATATGGGGGATGGCCCTTAGGGGTGTCGCCGAACGGCCGATTATCGGCTGGGGCCAGGAGTCCTTCGTCTATATTTTTTCCAAATTTTACGAGCCGTCGCTCTGGTCGCAGGAGCCGTGGTTTGATCGCGCTCACAATATTTTCTTAGACTGGATGACCGCGGGCGGCCTGCTTGGTCTATTGAGCTACTTGAGTATTTTCGGAGCCTCGTTTTGGATTTTAACCTCCGCCTACCGGAAAAATTCCATCAGCGCGGCCACGTTCTCGGTGCTCGTAGCACTCTTAGCCGCCCACTTTTTCCAGAACTTTTTTGTTTTCGACAACCTGACCAGCTACCTTTTATTTTTTGCCGTTGTCGCTTACATTCATTTTGTTTCGCCCGAACCGGAGCCTTCGGTGGCGGCGGCTGCCTTACCGGCCAACAGCAATCAAAATCAAAAGGGCAAAGTGTTTCGCGCGACCGCCGCTATGCCGAGGTTTCTCCAAATCGGAGCCGCCTTCGGCGCTATCGCGTTTTTTGCCTTTACCATCTATTCTTGGAACATCAAGCCGATTTTCGCGGCCAAAGCCATTCTTGGCACTCTTAGGCTTCAGCAGGAACACGAACCTTCCGGCAAGGTAGACGCGATGATTGATTCCTTCAAAAAAGGGTTGGCGTTAAATACCTTCGCCACTGCCGAAATTCGCGAGCAGATAAGTCAAGCGGCGACCTTTGTTTTGCGCGATCAATCCATTGCCGCGCAAGACCGAACCAAGTACATGGACTTCGCCATCAGCGAACTCGAAACCCAGAAAAAGGAAAACCCCTACGACATGCGCGCCAAAGCCTTTCTCGCTACTCTTTACACCAACGCCGGCCGCTACCAAGACGCTATAAATGCGGTTAATGAAGCCCTGGAGGTATCCAGCCGCCGGCCGCAGTTTTACTTTGTCGCCGCCGAGGCCTACTCCAACGCCGGCCAATCGGCCCTGGCCGTGGACGCGATCAAGCGCGCCTATGATCTCGCGCCTGATTATCCCGAAGCCGTTTCCAATATGGCGACTATTCTAGTCTTGAGCAGGAAGGACGACGAAGCCGAACAATTTATGCTTGAACACTACGGCGCAAAAATAGTGGCTTCAGAAAGGTTTGCCCAGCTCTACGCCCAGATAGGCCGGTTCGACAAGGCTCTTTACATCTGGAAAAAAATTGTGGAGAGCTCTCCCGAAAGCGCTCAATCCCGGGCCAACTTAGGAGTAATTTACGCGCGAGTGGGGGATAACGACAGCGCCATAAAAGAAATAAACGAAGCCATCCGCCTCGAGCCGCGTTTCAAGGATCAAGGCGAAAAAATCATTGCCGAGATAGCGGCAGGGGCTCTTCGGCAAAAATAGGAACCTGCGGCCTTCTGCAAAGGCGGATAAAAATACTGGGAGTTGAGAATTAAGCTCGGCAGCTGACTTTCGCTTAACTGGGGCCGTTACCCAATAGCCCTTGAAAAAGTATTATATTTTGCACGTTAAATTATTTGGCCTTTAATGAACAGCCAAAAAATACCGATCGGCGTAATCGGGGTTGGTATGGTGGGCACGCCGTTGGCCCGCTATTTCAAGGAAGTCCGGGGTTACGAACGCGGCCAGAATCTCTTCTTATACGATATCGACCCGACCAAAGGCCTGTTTGACGATGTTAATAAAGCGGCAGTCATCTTCATCTGCGTGCCAACCCCTCGTTCGCCCGAAGGTCACGCTAATCTCTCCGCGGTTGAATCTGCTTTCCAAATGCTTTCCGGAGAGAAAGTCATGGTCATAAAATCTACCGTCCCTCCCGGCACCACCGAAAACTTCCAAAAGCGCCACCCTCAGCATAAAGTCCTTTTTAACCCCGAGAATCTCACCGAGCGTTTTGCCTGGGAAGATTTCCTGCGTCCCGATGTTCAAATTGTCGGTTTTACCAGCCGCAGTCTGGATGCCGCGCATTTGGTTTTGTCGCTTTTGCCTAAAGCGCCGCTTATGTCGCCGTGGGGCGTAAATACCTATAAGCGTACGTCAATTACCGCCACCGAGGCCGAGATAATCAAATACGCTCGCAATGTCTACTTTGTGCGGAAAATTAACATGGCTAACGCTTTGGCGCGTCTGGCTGAAAAGGTTGGCGCAAGCTACGAAAACGTGCGCATGGGCATTGCCGCCGATCACCGCATCGGCGACTCGCACATTGACGTGACCCACGGCGGCTATCGCGGTTTCGGCGGCTACTGCTTCCCGAAAGATCTCGACGCTTTTATAGCAAGTTTGGATGAGTATGGTCTCCCCGAATGCGCTGATCTCTTTCGCAAAGACCGTTCGTTTAACGAAACCATCTTAGCCGAGCAAGGTTTAACCTTGGAAGACGTAAGCTCTCACGATCATGTCGAGCGAGTAAAAGAGAAGATCGTAAAGCTCAATCACGCCGCGTAAATGCCGCATACTCGGGCGC
>CAYNAP010000045.1:0-306 GCA_964395285.1 uncultured Candidatus Saccharibacteria bacterium | reverse complement strand
CGCGGGGCTTGCCCCCGCCCCCTCGCGTTTGACTCATAGAAAAACATGGCCGCGGATAAAAAAACCATTTTAGTCACCGGCGGCGCCGGGCAAGCCCCGCGCCCCTTGCTAAACAGAGCGCTGCTGGCCTGCGTAAAATCACGCCGCCGGTTATGAAAGCAAAAAGTTTACTGGTTACTGGTGGCGCGGGGTTCGTTGGCTCCCACTTATGTGCGAAATACCTTAAAGAAGGCCGCCGCGTGATCGCGCTCGACAACCTTCAGACCACCGATTCAACTAAAAACATCAAAGATCTTTTCGCCAACC
>CAYNAP010000044.1:0-8726 GCA_964395285.1 uncultured Candidatus Saccharibacteria bacterium | reverse complement strand
GTGCGGCACATCGTAAAACCCTTTAACTTGGGGAGAATTTAAATCTTGGTTATTTATTTCTACGGCGTAAGACAATAAACCGGCTCATCACACTGGACACCTAACACCTCGCCATCAACGTCTTCTCTAAAAGCACCCGCCATTCTGCCGCGAACTTTTGAATAGCAATCATTCTTATAGGCACCCTCCCCGAGCGTTGCGCCAAGTACAAAAAACTTTCTATCTCCACTAACGTTGTAAGCGTAATTTCCTCCGAGCGGATCGGTCGGCACCTGCGGCATACATACTACTCCTCCACAAGCGGGGTTGACAGTATCACTAAGACTGGATAGTGAAACTGGATATTGGTTACCGTTAGGGTCAAAGTAAAGTTCGAGCGCCAACCGAATCTGTTCAATATCGGAAACTCTTCTGGCGTCTCGAGAACTTACTCTTGCCGTATTAAGCGAAGCGAGGATTATTGATACAAAGAAGAAAGTAAGGAGCGCCAAAGTCAAGTATAAAACAAACGAGCGTCTGGATAGTTTATCCCAAAGTATAGATGCTATAAATGCGTAAGAAACGCTCGCGATAATCCAAAACGCATAGGTGTTATATAGAAGTTTGTATAGATTTTCTTGACTGACCGTGCTGCACTTCTCATAGGAATATGGCGCCAAAAGATAAATAACTCCCAAAACTGCCAGCAAAGCGAGTAAAATGATGCTAGTTTTATTCAACTTCAAACTCATAAATCTGTTGATATATTATCTAATCGGAGCGCTGGGAATCGAACCCAGACTACGGAGTCCTTTTACCCCGTTAGAAATTCTTCATTCGGGATGCTGGGAATCGAACCCAGACTACGGAGTCCCGAACCCCGCGTACTGCCACTATACTACATCCCGATAATTTCTAACGGGGCGAACCCCGCGCCTGCCCCGTAGTTATGCAAAGCATATACTATCGGGGTACTGCCACTATACTACGCTCCGGCAAATTTTGGCGGACTAAAAATATGCTAAGCTTCTTCACGTGCTTTCGATCCCTTTTTTACCTCCGGCGCGTCCAAAGCTTTGTTGGCAAGCCCAATATATCTTACCGGATCAACGTACATTTCGTTATGCTGGCCAAATACCGAGTAAAACCCGTCAAGCTGATCGGCTTTGGCAACATTTTGCACTTTGTCCATCTTAAATACCGCGTCGTCAACTCCATGGATTACATATATACCTATCCCCTGATCACGCAGGTCTTTCAGCATCTTATGGATTTCTGACGCGGATATCGCTACCGCTTCGCGCAACGCCCTCATTGGGTTTTTAGCTATGTATTTCCCGACTTCGATGCCGACAGTTGCCAAGGGTTTTCTGGCTTTCTTCTCGATGATGATTCTCCCCGCTTCCTTTATCGCGCTATACGAAAAACGGCCGGCAAGTTTAGGAAATTTATCTTTGCCGATCATTCCTCCCGGCGCAACCAAAACAATTTTACGGAAACGGCTGGGGTTAAGCGAGGCGGCGATTATGGTATTAATAGCTCCTTCGGAATGCGCTACCACGTCAACTTTGCTGATATCTTTCTTATCGAGTATCGCCGCGAGCGAAGATGCTTTGCGCAATTCGTCAACCGGATGATCGCCGCGTTTTTCAACTTCGCCGCCTGTCCGCGGATGATCCAGCGAAAGCGTTCTCCGTCCGCCGTTGGCGAGAACGCGCAGCACCTCCTTGGCTGATTTCGGCGTTGCTCCCCACCCCGGCGCGAATACTACCGGAACGTCTGTTCTCTTTTCCGGCGGGTCAATATCGGTAACTTCAACCACGCCGCCGAGCGACTCTATCCGTCCCTTCTTTGCGAATTGCTGTTCGAAATAATCCATTGCCGTATCTTGATTTTCAAATGCGCCTTCTCTCATAAATATCCTCACTTCACATAATATTTCCTTTTAATTTCCTCCTCGCGCTGATCCTCCAGTAACTCCACCCTCGATTCGGCTTTTTCGCGAAGTTCAACGAGTTCTTTGTCTGAAAGTCCGCCTAACTCGGCAACGCGTTTCTCAAGGTGCTCGCGCTCGTTCTTTTTCGGGTCGTCCATGACTTCTTCAAGAAGCGCGTTTAAGACATGCCCAACTTTCGGCCCCGGTTGAATGCCGAGTATCTTCATAACATCTTCGCCGCCGACTTTCAACATAGTCACTTTCACCGCCTCGTGCTCGCGCAGAATTTTCTCAACCCGGAACTGGAAATGTCGCAAACGGTAAGGCACCGCTTTCGGCACGCCCGAGCCCACCCGGTCGCACATCCTAACCTTGACCAGATCTTCAATATTCTCAACCCCGACATTGCGTATCAGGCGGCGGATTGACGAATCCGTAGTTTGCACTTCGTCTGCTTCGTAATCGTAACGGAAAAGATGCCAGCGCACGAGCTTAGACATTTTTTCTATAAACGCTTCAGGATAACGCAAGCGCGATAGAATTTGTACCGCCATTTTCGAGCCAACTACATCATGCCCGTAAAAAGTGGAATTCGGGCCATCGCCCTGTTTGGTATGCGGCTTCGCGACATCGTGCAATAAAGCGCCCATGCGCACATCGAGCGGCCAATTTTGCTTGGCCGCGTAATCAAGCGCCCGCATGTTATGCTCCCACACCGGAAAAATATGATGCTTGTTTTGGCCGCAACCAATACCGACCTCGAGTTCCGGGACGATATGTTTTAGCAAACCGACTTCATGCAAAAGTTCGAGGCCCGGCCACGCGCGCTCGCTCATCAGCAACTTAGAGAATTCGTCCCTGGCGCGCTCCTTCGATATGGCCTGGAGCCACCCGGAATTTTTGATTATCGCTTCTTTGGTTTTCAGCTCGATTGTGAAACCGAGCTCGGTTGCTAAACGCGCTGCACGGAGCATACGCAAAGCATCCTCGCCAAACCTTTCCTCCGGCTCCCCCACCGCGCGGATGAGTTTTTGTTCAAGATCTTTTTGCCCGCCAAAAGGGTCGACGACCACGAAGTGGAAGTCCGACTTCGATAAATCTAACGCCAACGCGTTCACCGTAAAGTCACGACGCGCCAAATCCTCTCCCAGCGTCTTCGCCGGCTTTACATCCTCGGGATGCCGCTTATCCTCATACCGCCCCTCGGCGCGAAAAGTCGTAACTTCAATCTCGCGCAATGTTTCGTCCTCACTGCCGGTTTTCACCGTAACCGTAAAAAATTTGTTTTCGTAAAAACTTTCCGGGAATATCTCGCGGATTTTTTCGGGCATGGCGTTGGTGGTTACGTCCCAGTCTTTCGGCTTTTGGCCCAACAACAAATCGCGCACGCATCCGCCGACAGCATAGGCTTCAAAACCAGATTTATTAAGCATTTCGATAACACCTAACACTTCTGCCGGCGCTTCGATGCTTTGTCTTTTCACGGGGCTAAACATAACCAAGTTATTGTACAATTTTTAAGCATTATTGACAAACGGAAAGATTTACCATACTAATTGCTAAAGTGACAACTTAATATAACGGCCTAATCATCGCCGTAAAAACGGAGGGTAGTAATGAAAGTCAAACAAGGGTTTCTGGTTAGGTACATTGCGGCGGATCGCGATCTACCCGTTTCCCTCAATCTCCCTACTGCGGAGGAGTGCGCTTATGCTCTTGGTTTGGCCATTTGCGCCAACAAAGGTTGCGCGGAACGAATAAATCGGTTCGGCATGCATGCCCACATACCCGATAGTAAGTTCTCGGAGCCACAGTCTTACTCCGGTAGGGATGTCGAGAAAGCGGGGCACTTTTTCCGAGTTTACAAAACACCGTGCAGGGTTTCTATCACATGGCACTTTTGGAGCAAAGCTGATTCTCCGCCGGTGATCTACTTTCAGGAACAAAAAATCGTCTGCCCCGACGAAGCCAAGGGATGAGAGCGTAAGAGCAAACTCATCCTTATTTTTTTGATTTTTTAGGCGATTGGTGATATGATTTTTTAAAACTTACGCCTATGCTCTCGTAGTGAAACGGATATCACGACAGGCTTCGGACCTGTTATTGGGGGTTCGAATCCCTCCGAGAGCGAGCGAAACGAGCGCGAGAGCAAGACAACTGCTTGGCTTGCGTGAGGGGTTCGTCGGAGAATAAAATCTCTAGTCAGTCGAATTACAAATCTAATGAGTAGTATAAATCTATGAGACAAGGTGAATCTGCCGGTTTTCAAAGAAAAATGGAACATACTTTCGCGACTTTCGAACAACCTTTGGTCGAAGATCGCCTTTTGGGCCAGTTTGAAATCCAAGATCAGGCAACATTGGCCGAATTTAGGAAACTGGACAAAGAACTTGCTACTGCCGTGCCCGAACCCAGCACCGCGAGAATCGAAGACAAAAACGTCAGCGAGCTATTAAAACAGGGCTACGAGTTAGTTGAGGGTGGCTATAAAAAGACCAGTCAAACCGCGAAACCCCCCGAAATGCTTAAAGACATCCGCCAACAGTTAATCGGACCCTTGGACTTGGATCCGGAAAAAGTCCGTGATCAGCTTAAAGTGCTTTCTTTGAGAAACACGCCGCTTCACTCCCGGTTAGGGCTAGTCGGCGTGGTTAAAGTAAAAAGCGAAAGTGGCGCAGTTTATGTGCCGTTCGAATACGCCGGTGATAAAAATAAACCAAGTGGGCTTGCCAATATTTCCATAAGAAAGCTTTTCGATCCCCAGGTTGACAAGGAAGCTTACGCAAGAGAGATTCAGGTTATTACGTCGGGTATAGCAAGAGAAATTAGAAGATTAAAGCTGAAAAGGCAGTCAGGCCCGGCAGTGCATAGGTAAATTTAGCGTAAGCATTTTTTGGCGGCCGTAGCTCAACTTGCCATCCAACCGCGTGAACACCGCGATCGTTTAGGCGAGGGGTGCTATGCTTTTACCCGCGAAGATTTTTAAAAAGTTTATGGAGACTATGGTGTAGTAGTAGCACAACGCTCTGTGGCAGCGTTAGCGCGGGTGCAATCCCCGCTAGTCTCCCCATTGAAAGTTAAACTCCTTCTATCATCAATCATTTGCTCTAAAACTTAATATGGTTTACAAATAAACTGCCGCTGTATGGCGGTAGTTTTAGTTCCACGAAAAACATGTAGCCAAAGGAGGGCGAGATGGGCGAAAGGTACGCCGAAGCGGGGGTCAACTACAAGGACCTCAAAATTCTGAAAGACATGATGCGCGCGTACATCCCCCTGACTCGCGAGTTCCCTCATAGACACGGGGCCGAAGTCTCTCGAACCGGCGTTGTTCGCTACACCGGCCCCGGACTCTGGGGTACTCGCACCATCCTTGAAAGTCTTGGCACCAAGATCTGGACAGGGATGTGTATGAAGAAGAAGACAGGAAACCCCAAGCACTTGTCTGGAATCGGGCAGGACCTTGTTGAAATGGGGAATATCGATCTCCTTCGTCAAGGGGCGATGCCAGTGGCTCTCGCTGACCTCATCGCTGTTCGCGACGGTTCGTGGTGCAGGAATGAGGAAGAAGCCGGAGCAATTGCCGAGGGCATTTATCGCGGTTGCGCCATAAACGGCATGGCCTTTACCGGCGGTGAGACACCAGCCCTCCCGACTTTGCTGAAGGCCCTCGATCCGGTTGACGAAGCGCCGGTGATGGCTTGCGCGGCAACCGGCATCATCGCTCCGCTCGAGCGCGAGATAGTGTCAAGGATTCATCGTAATGCCCAGATCGTTGGTGTTGCCTCAAGCGGCCCGCACGCCAACGGTTACTCCCTTCTCAACAAGCTGGGGCTCGGTTTGAAGGAGCAGTTCCTTCATGTTTTGCCCGAAACTGGCAAGACGTTCGGCGAAGAGATACTTGTGCCGACGCTCTCCTACCTCCGGCTGATGGAAGCTCTGTTTGTGGCAAAAGTGCCTCTGCTTGCTGTCGTTCCGGGCACAGGCGGCGGGCTCGGCAAGCTCGCTGCCGACCGTCGGTCGTTCACTTATCACATTGAGTCGTGGCCGGAAGACATCCCGCCGATTTTCCCGTTTCTTCTCAAGCTCGATGTGCCCCTTACCGAATGTCTCTCGGTTTTCAACTGGGGCGTCGGGCTCTATTTGATCGTTGACGAGGCTAGAATCGATCGCACAATCGAAGTCGGCCAGGCCGCCGGTTACAAGCTCTACCACCTCGGCTACGTTGATGGCGGCCTGCCGGAAGTTTTCTTCAAGCCGGCGGGCCTTACCATCTACCCGCCGGGCGATTAAGCCAATGTTCAATATACGCGTTGGTCAAGATTGACCGGCGCAATTTTTTTTGGGAAACTTGAGCGTTGAGATGTGCCTCCCCGCCCGAATTTTGCGAGCAGAGCCGCGGCGAGCCGCTTCGCCCATCCGAGATGCGCTATTCGCGCACGCGGCCCGCGTTAGTTTACAAAGTTTTTTCTTGATCTCCGCGCTGTTGAGTTGGGGTTGCAAAATTTGGGCGGGGCAGTCATGATTGTAGCGAAATTTGCTTCGCTATGAGCTTGCAAATTTCGACAATCATGCCGGAACTTGCCGAAGTGGAAATAACCCGTCTAAAACTTTTACCGCTGGTTAAAAACCGGCGCATTTTGGATTTCTGGACCGACTGGCCGCGCGGGCTGAAAGTCATGTTGACTAAAAGTCGAGCAGGCGGAGAACCCAAGCGTAAACACGCCGTCCACCGTCCCATTTCTGTCCGATCGGACAGAAATGGGACGGCTGGCAAAATACGGTCGGACGCAGACAAAATGCGATCGGACATTGCGGAGCGGGAAATAACCAATATTAGTAGACAAGGCAAGGTTTTATTTTTTGAGTTATCCGGCGCGACCGAACGATTAATGGCTGTCCATTTGCGTATGAGCGGAAGGTTGGAGATAGTTGATCACAACGATAAAAGCGATCAATACGGTCAAACCGCAACGATTTCATCGCGTCGTTGGGTGCATTTTTTGTGGCGGCTGTCCGGCAACAAAGAACTGCGCTTCGTTGATCCCCGCAAATTCGGCGTGGTGTGGTACGGCAGTAAAAATGATATTAACCGCGACAAATACCTTAGAACTCTCGGCCGCGACGCTCGCGCCATCCCCTACTCTGTTTTTCGCGAAGCTGTGCGCCGGCGTTCCGGCGCAGTTAAGGCAGTTTTACTTAGACAAGATATTCTTTCCGGCATCGGCAACATTATGGCCGACGAAACTTTGTGGCGCGCCAAAGTTCACCCCCAAACGCGCGTGGTCGATTTATCGAAAGCCAAGCTAAAAAATTTGCACTCGGCTTTAGTTAAAACTATTGACGACATGCTTAACGCTGGCGGTACGTCGCTCCGCGATTGGGGCCATCCCGATGGCAAAATCGGCGGCTATCAGGATAGGCGCAAAATTTACGGCAAGGGCGGCGAGCCATGCCCAAGGTGCAAGACCAAGCTTGGAAAACTTGTTGTAGCCGGGAGAGGGACGACGGTTTGTCCGAAATGCCAGCAAGTTCGAAAAACTCAAAGCTCTCCGTCAAAGGCGGATCCGCCTTTGACGGAAAAATCAAAATGACAATGCAAAATTAAAAACTCAAGCGCGAAACTCAAAAATTTTTAGCTTTGAGCCGCAGTTTTGCGTTTTGAGTTTTGACTTTTGAGTTCCCGCCAGCGTATACTCAACTCACTATGGAAACTACAGAAACTAACTTTTCGGCCTCCCCAAAAAAGTTGCCCCTCTGGGCTTGGTGGGCTGTCGGCATCGCCGTAATTATCGCCGTTGCCGCCGGCGCGGTGCTGCTCGTCGCAAACAAGAAAAAAACTCCCGAACTCCCTCCGGGTCTCGTCGAAAGGCGCGATGCTGCGGTTAAAGTCCTTGAGGAGATGAATAAGATAGAAGACGTTGACCTTAAGCCGCTTGTTGATCTCGAGACAAAAAAAGACTACCGCGGAGCGGTTGACTTAATGACTAAAGCTCTCAACCAAAACTCCGCCTATGAAAACGTAACCGCGTCGCTAATCGTTCTTGGCAACGACCTAAGCAAGCTATCAGCCGAGGTTAAACCCGATGATGTCGGCGTCAAAGCCGTTGAGGCCTTTTCCGCTCTGGCTAAGCTCGCCGAAGCCGAGAAAAAATATTATCAAGACCGCCGCGCCCTTTACGAAATTACCAAAAATTATTACTCCGAACTCGATGCCCAAAAAAAGCCGCCCATCCCGGAGAATCTCCGCGTCATCATTGATGCCGTCAACGCCGATTTCCAAGCAGTCAAAGATTTAAACCAGCAATTCGCCGCCGCGGTCAGGTCCTTCGATGACGCTATAAGTATGAAGTAGGTAAGTCTAAGAGGCGCTTTGTTGCTTTAACGAAACAAAAATTTCCCCCTGTTTAGAGGGAAATTTTTTATGAAACGGTAACCATCATAGGGCTGTGGGCCAGAATGACTGAAATCATACAGATCGAGGGACAGTGCTTAGAGGAGAGAGATTTGTATCCTTTCTCCACTTGCGCGGATTGGGGACAATCTCACACTGTACTCCGGTCCGATTCCGTCAAACTGACTCAACAGCCCTATAACGGCTAGCGCTCGTGAGGAGTGCCATGCACATGAGTATTTATATTTCGACCGGCAACACCGTTATATCAAGCGAAGCGAAGATATAACGGTTGCCGTAATCTCAACTTGAGCCCACTTTGATTTTATCACTTGCCCTCCCGACTTGTCCTTCGAAAGTTTACTGAAGGAGGAAGCTTTAAGCAAAAGTGGGAAGAAGCGGACTCAAGAAAGATTG
>CAYNAP010000043.1:0-9036 GCA_964395285.1 uncultured Candidatus Saccharibacteria bacterium | reverse complement strand
CGGGGCTTGTCGAGAGAAGAACAATAATGGCATGGCTATGCGGTACTTCTCGACTTAGCTCGAAGAATAAAAGAATTTTTAGCAGTTTTCAGATGACTTTATACTATCTTTGCCTTTGGGCCTCTTTAAAGAAGTCAGTGACGCGCTTAAAAAAACGCGGTTTCATGGCGTTGGACGAAGAGAGGTGCCCGCCTTTTTTCAAGAGTACCAGCTTGGCCCCGGTTAACTTAGCAAATTTTTTGGACGGGCGCCAGTTTACGACTTGGTCGTCTTTGGCGTGGATGATGAGTAGTTTACTTCCGTCAATTTTGGCCGCTTCGGCCATTGGGTTGTAGAATTTCCCTGTTTTTAGCTTACCCCAGTCGGTTTGTGTGAAACGATAACCTTCGCCAAAGGCTTGCCTTGTGAATTTGCCAATCCAGTCGATGGGTTCGATGGTTTTTTCCTGCGCCAGCCAATCAATAACTGGAGAGAAAGCTATGACTCTCGAGACGCGTTTATCGCGCGAGGCAAGAATTACCGCCGGACCGCCGAAGCTCGAGCCGATGAGAAAAATTTTGGCCGGTTTGATCCTGCAGATTTTCCCGTCGTATAAACTCTTAAAACCGCGCGGCAGGCCATCAATTACATCAAGAACGTCCTTATGAGGAGATTTTTCGAGGAAGCGACCGCCGCTTTCCCACGAGCCGCGGTAGCGGGGGTGGAAAACCCAATATCCTTTTCTTGCCCAAAATTCTATCAGTGCTCTTTTTGAAGGCACCGATGGCATGCCGTCGCAAATGATAATAACTTTATCCCCCACTCCGCGTTTTTTGGCTTGGCGTTTTCGGGGCGGCAGGAATTCGGCGATAATCTCTTTCTTAAATCGAGTTCTCAACATGAACATGGTTTTTCTCTTGTAGTTATTTCAGTCGGTAGCTTGCTAGATGATCTTGGTCTTGGAAATGGAAAAGCCCGCGAGGTTTTTTACCCGATAAAAAAAGGGGCAGCCAGAATTTATCGTCCGGCCACATTTCTTTATAGGGGATGTTTTTATGGGTGAACCACTGCGGTTTCATTTCATCGGTTTCAACCGGCTGGCCTTCAAAATCGCGAATTCTGAAAAGGTGGACTTCGAGCGTTTCGGGTTGGCCTTGAAAAGTGAAGTTAAGGACGCCGCTTGATTCAATGGTCTTGGGGCGTATGCCGATCTCTTCGACAACTTCCCTTTTCGCCGCTTCTAAAATTGATTCACCGGCTTTAACTTTGCCGCCGAAACCGTTCCAGCGGCCCTGCCCAAAACCGCGCTTCTTCATGCCGAGAAGGATGTGAGTGTCGTTATGGACCAGACAAAGGGTCATCAGCTTTTTCATTTCGCGAAAGGCACCATGATAACGCTATGTCAATAAGGGCGAGGGTTTATAGTCACAAGCCGCTGCCAGTGACGGAATTCAGAAATTGGGGGATGACGAGAACCAGTCCGATTAAAGGGAGAACTATTACAACTACGGTAATGATAAGCGTCCACATGAAGAATTTTCTCATGCGCTCGACTGACTTATAGACAGCTTCGAGCAGGGCGGCGTTTTCTTCTAACTTTTTTAGGATTTCCTGTTCCATAGAAAACCTCGGCAGTTAAATATAACCATTGCATAATTTTAACTTATTATCGCTGGCGCTGCCATGTGACGATTTGAAGCCTTGACAAGTAGTATGAACAGGGTTTAAACTTTAAAACCCAATAGTTGACGGTTTTCCTTCTGCTCCGAGCCATATTGGCGGGTTCCGAGCAGGAGGGAATAGGCACGATTACGTGTCGGCGGCGTCAGTCGCGCCGCAAAGCTAATCCTCTCTCCTCGCCCCGAAAAGTGATTTTTACGGGGCTCGCAAAGAAGTATGAGGGCGATAGGACTAGCGGCTGTGATAATCGTGCTCGGTATATTCCTCCCTCGCGTTCTCGGCGCGATGGAAGGTTTCCTCCTGACTGTCTTGGCTAAAGCTACGACATTTGTCGGCAACTTGCCGAATATGTCTTTTTAGTCAGCACCGAGCCTAAGGCATCCCCAGCAGGATGCCTTATTTTTTTTGCAGATACAGATCGGAGACGCTAGTTTTTAAAAAATAGGTCGCTTGAGCTAAGCGGCCGGTAGATGCAGAGCTTACTATGGCTGTTGCCAAATATCGCAAACTTTGGTAGCATTTAGCTAGACAGGGTTTTGGGCGGTCTGCAGTTCTCTCATGGAGGAGAGGGCTATGAATTTCTTGTTTTTTGTTGTGCTTGTTCCTGTTTGGGCGGTGTGGGATGTCAGGATGTACCCCGTTTGTCCGCGTTGCGGGCATAACGGGCGGAGTGAGCGAGTAGACTTGCTCGGTGACGATGCGCGTTGCTCTCGGCACGGGCTGTTCCGGGTCGAGAGACGGCGGTCGGCATTGGTAGCCGTTGAGCGGATTTTACGATGCGCGGGTTGAAAACACTCGCGCTTTTTCTTTTGCGGAAGCAACGCTCACTTGAGCAATTTCTTTACTATTGGCTCCAACCGCTCGGCCATTAGCGCGTGTCCTTTGGCGTTGGGGTGGATGTAGTCGGAAAGAAGCGATGGCGAGCCGAGTATCCCTTTTAAAATGTTGGGGACATAGGCGGTTTGGTATTCTTTAGATAGGCGTTTGTATTCGGAGGCAAAGGCATCGGTAAATAGTCCTCCGCGCACGGCGACTAGAATTACTATAGCTCCCCTACTCTGAATCGTGGCGATGATTTTTGATAAGTTGGCCGATGTTTTCTCTTTTGGTCTCTTTTGCAGGAAGTCGTTGCCGCCGAGCATGACGATAATTATTTTGGGACGAGGGTATTTCTCGAGGATATCCGGCAGGCGGGCGAGGGCTTGTTCTGAAGTATCGCCTGATGCGCCGGCGTTTATAATCGGCACTCCGAGTTTATTGGAAAGAATTGATACGTAATTTTCCTTGGGCTTAACGCCCTCGCCGAAAGTTAGACTGTCGCCAAGAGCGATTATTACGTCGCCCTGCGAAGGATAATTGGCCACCTTTTGCGGGTAGAGGAACCAAACGGCAACAATAATGGCAATGATGGCGGCGGCGATGATGCTAAAACGATGCAGGTTCATTTTGTGGGCGGCTACGTGTGTGAGCTACTAATGTTATTCGTACCTCAACGCATCAATCGGGTTTTTCAGCGAAGCTTTGCGGGCCGGGTATAAACCGAAAATCAGACCGGTGCCGACGGATACGCCGGCGGCTAGTCCAATGGCTGAAGGCGGCAGGGCGAAAATCCAACCGGTCGGCAGGACACTGACTAGTACGAAGTAAAGGCCTACGGTGAGCAGTGATCCCAAAACGATTCCGGCCATGCCGCCGACGAAGGTCAACATCATCGCCTCCCACAGAAACTGTTGGAGAATATCTTTATTGGTTGCGCCTACGGCCTTTCTTAGACCGATTTCTCTCGTGCGTTCAACGACTGAAACCAGCATTATATTCATAATGCCGATACCGCCGACCACGAGAGATATGAAGGCGATAGAGGTTAAGAACAAAGTGAGGATTGAGGTTATATTGCCGAGGAGCGAGAGCGCGTCTTCCTGGGTGCGGACAGTGAAGTCGTCTTTTTCCGGATCAGTGATGCGATGGTTTTGGCGCAGAACCGAAATCACCCGCGCCTCGGTGAAATCAATGTTGTAGGCGTCGTTGGCCTGCACATTTACCACATTGTAAAAATCAATGCCTAAGAGCTGCTTTTGAGCAATGGAGATGGGAATTATTACCAGATTATCCTGATCAACTCCAAAGGGGCCAAGACCTTTTTTGTCGAGTACCCCAACAACTCTAAAAGACACATCTTTAAGGCGGATTGTTTTACCCACGGGATCGCGATCGCCAAAAAGAGTTCTGGCTATCTCCGGGCCGAGAACAGCCACTCGATTAAACGAGTCAACATCGGAGTTGGTGAAGGCAAGGCCGCGCGACAAACTGAAGTTACGTATGCTGAAAAATTCCTCGGTGGTGCCTTCAAAAGTAATCGTGGTATCGTTGTTTTCAAAAACTACTTTGCCCTGGCCGCGGACCTCCGGCGCGACTTTTTCCACGGTCGGTTCGCGTTTCAGGGCTTCGAGGTCGCTTTTGACCAGAGTTTTTATGATAACCCCCTGAACCGAAGGCGGTGAGGCAAAGCGCGATCCCTTGGTGGCCCCGGGCACGATGAAGATTAAATTAGAGCCGATGCTTTGAACTTGGTCTAAAATCAGCTTTTGAGCCGAGGTGCCGATGGACATCAGGAGAATGACCGAGGAAATGCCGATGACAATGCCAAGCATGGTTAAAAGCGAGCGCACCTTGGCGTGGCGCAGACCGGAGGAAGCGGTTTTGACCGAGTCTTTAAAGCGCATAACGCAACACAAATTCACGAATACGCACTAATTCACTAATGTCAGCCGCATTTGTGGATTTGTGCACATTCGTGTATCAGTGCTACTTAAAGTAAGCGTGATTGGCCACTTGCTTTGATATTGGTCGGTCAACTTCAACAAGGCCATCCTTTAGCCGGATGACGCGATTGGCAAACTCCGCAGTGTAGGTTTCGTGAGTGACGAGAACTATAGTGCGTCCGGCGCGATTGAGGGTTTTTAATATCTGCATGACTTGAGCCCCCGATTTTGAGTCGAGATTGCCGGTGGGCTCGTCGGCAAAAATGACGTTGGGATCGTTGACCAAAGCGCGAGCGATGGCGACGCGCTGTTTTTGTCCGCCGGAAAGGCGTCCGGCTTCAACCTCGATTTTATCTTCCAAACCGACATCTTTAACTGATTTTTCCACCAGTATTTTTCTATGGCCCGGAGGTATTTCTGAATATAAGAGCGGCAGTTCGACATTTTCGTAGACCGAGGATCGCGATAAAAGATTGAAAGATTGGAAAACGAAACCCATCTCTTTGTTTCTTATGTGGGCGAGCTCAATGTCAGAAAGATCGTTGATGCTTTTCCCGGAAAAAGTATATTGTCCGCTTGAGGGGCGGTCGAGGAAACTCAATATATGGAGCAGGGTCGACTTGCCTGACCCCGAAGGGCCCATTACGGCTATAAACTCACCCTTGGTTATATGGAAAGAAACGCCGGCCAGAGCCCGCGTTTGAGAACCGTCGCTGTCGTAATCTTTGATGAGGTTTTTGACCGAAATCATTGCGCTTTGAAGCCGATGTTCAAAACTTTATCGCCTTCATTGAGCCCCGATACTATTTCGACCAAGCCGTCCTGACTGCGCACTCCTGTTTTAACCGGCAGTTCTTTGGTTGCGCCGTTTTCCACTTTTTTGACGAAAGTACCTTGGTCGTTTTCAACAATGGCGAACTGCGGCAGAATTAAAACATCAGTTTTCTTGATTGTTTCGATGTCGAGATTGGCGGTAAGGCCGCTCTTAAAACGGCTGTCGAGGCGGTCGAACAGCACAGTCACTTTGAAGTTAACTACGCCGTCAATGATGGTTTCCGCCGGGTCAATATAGGCAACCCGGCCGGAAAAGTTTTCACCAGGAAAAGCGTCGAGGGTGATTTTTACCGGATCTGAAACTTGGAGTTTACCGATATCCACTTCGGGGACGTTCGATTCTATCTCCAAGTTGCTCTCCGATATTATCGAGACAAGAACCACGTTGGCTGGCGCTATCTCGCCGACTTTAGCGTCTTGCTTGGTTATCGTGCCGCCTATTGGCGCACGGAGCGCGGCCTTAGCCAGGGTAGCTTGGGAGGTGGCGACTTTGGCTGCGGCTTGTTTCACCGCGGCTTCCTGGGCGCTGATTTCTTCGGCCACCGTGCCGGCCTCTTTCAAAGCCAACTGGTTTTCGGCGAGTGTCAGCTCGGCGTAAGCGCTTCTTAATTTTTCCTCGGCTTGCGAGAGGTTGTTCACCGCCGTGTTGACATTGTTCCGCCCTGAAGAAATGTCGCTGCGCCAAACGTCGATGGTGCTCTGGGTAAGCGTGGTATTGGGCTTGAGCGAGTTTAGAACCAAGGTCATGGTATTGAGGAATGACTTCACTTGACTCAAATTATCTTTTGACTGGCTGACCGCCGAGTCGAGATCGCTATCGGCATTCAGACTATCGACCGCGGGCTGCCAGGAGTTGAGAATTGATTCAGCCTTGGCTCTCTGTTGCTCGGCGGCGTTCTTCAACTGGGAGTCAACATCATAGCTCAATCTGGGGCTGTTGCTTCGGGCATTGCTGAAAAGCTGATCGACTTTATTGCGCACGGCGTCATCCGATTTGGTAAAAGCATCTTGGAGTTTATCGACGAGATTTTGCCGGGCGTCGCCCAAAGCCGCATAAGCGTTGTCAACTTTAACCTCCTCAATTCTAATCTCCTCGGGGCGGGTGCCGCGCTTCAGTTGCTCGAGCTTAGCTTGCTGGGCTTCGAGGTTAGCCTGGTCTTGAGCCAGCTCGGCGGCCAGGTCGCTCGTGTTCAGCGCAACCAAAACCTCGCCGGCGGAAATCTTATCACCTATTTTTATGTCGGCTCTGGCTATGCGGCCGCTCTTTTCAAAAGCGAGATTTACACTTTCAGCCGGCTTGGTTTTGCCGGTGACGCTTACTTCTTGGGTTATGATCCCTTTTTTAACGGCTATTTCTTCTATTTTTTGGCTGCCACCTTTGAAGTAAAAAACGCCGACTGTGCCAAGAATGACGATAACCGCAGCGACAGCAACTGCTTTATTTTTTAGCCATTTAGTGGGTGTTTTCATGGCGGGAAATCAAAACCCGCTTAATTATAGCAGTTTTATAACATGAGTAAACCTCCCGCTGCGGTTTGTAATTCTTGCCTTGCGGTTTACCCTCCTTCGCAGAAAGCCGCGGGCGGCCTGCCCGGCCAGGGAAGCCTGTGGAAGAATGGCTGCCAAACGCGAAGCAAATCATTGGATGCCACGCCCCCACGCCTATGCATAGGCGTGGGGGCGTGGCCGGAAGGCCGTGGAGCTTCACGCTTATCGCTTCCTGCTTTTGGAGTCAATCCATGTGGAGCTGGGGAGAGTTTCAAAGAGGGTATGATGCAGTGCAATGTCCGCGCACTGCATATGAGGAGAAATCCGCCAAGGAGGCAAGTACATAGGTGACATCAGCGCCGAGAACGCATTTCCATCCGTATGAGCGAATGAACATGGAGCTCCGCTTAGCATAAGCCCGGCGGTATCTCCATTTCCATGCAGGTTATACCCCGCAGCTACCGCCGCCTTTCCTTTCCGAGGGAGTTGTTTCGGCGAGTATCCGCTGGTAACCGGAGGCGCTTGAGTAGTTGGCGCCAAGAATTTCTTTGGCGTCAGCTTTCACCCAAGCCGTGCCTCTGGATTCAAGGTACTTGGCAATGGTCATGTAATTTTCCGGGAACCAATAAGAATTTACTTTTAGCGCAGTTTTATACATTTCCTGCTCCGTGACACCTTGGCTGGCCATAAGTTCGAGAAGTCCAAGCATAGCCATGCCGTGGTTGCAATCAGGGAAGTGGGTCGGATTGTTGCAGCAGGGGCGGTAGATATTTTTTGCGACGCGCTCAACTAATGTTTGCTGCTCGGCGTTCAGCGCTATAAAGGGATGGCGCGCGTAGTGATTCATGGCGCTGGCCCCGAGCCCGGTCGAGGAGTCTCCAGCCGATATGGTCCAGCCGCCGATAGAGGCGAAATTGCCCACCTTCGCTAAAGCTTCGGCGGGCGAGCCGGCGCCGCCATAGCGCGGGTCGGCCATTGGCCCGTTTTCGAGAATTGCGTTTTTGGTGCCGAGACCAAGCGCCCAAAAAAGATTTAGCAGGACCGGCGCGTTTTCTTCGGTGATTACGATGTTGCCGTTGCCTACTTCTGAAATAAGGCGGGTTGCCTCGGCTTCCGCGCCGCCGCGGCCTTGGTACAATGCTTTGAACTTTTCGGCGTCAATAACGCCGGTCGCGGCGAGTTTAACGCCGATGTCGCCAAGCTTAACCGGCAGGGTCACGCCTTGGCGCGGCAGAACCGTATTTTCGAGACCGCTTCCGCCGCCATTGGTTTCGCCGCTGGGAGCGGCGGCCGATTTATCAGGGATGGCCCCGGCAAGCGACTGGCGGCGGTTGATGGTGATGTCAACGTCAAAAAGCGATTCAAATAAGACCAGCGCTCCGAGCAAAACTATAATGGCGAGGTAGAGCTTCTTCTCCGGCTTTTTGACGCTTGCAGTTTCTTCCGCGAGATCTAAATTTTTTTCGTTCATGTTGTTATATATATCTTTATGGTTAATTACCAGGGTTGGGGGCAGCCGCTTTCTTCGGCAAGTTTTTCAAGTCCCTGCTCCCCTTCCAGCTTCCGTCCTTCAAGCCCGCCTGTCGGCGAGGCAGGAAAAATCCAGGTGGGATAGCCATTGATGCCCGCGTCAATACATTTTTGCGGGTTTTCAGGACATTCGACGTAGGATATGTATTTGAAGGCGTCGCCGAAGCCCGCTTTTTCGTTTTGACAGTGCGAGCACCATGCGGTGCCGTACATAACGGCGCCCTTGGCGGCAAGGCATTTGGCGAATTTGTCCAGTTCGCCGGCTTCGACGTTTCTATCTTTGAGGAAGATCAAAAATAAAAATGCAAAAATCAAAATGACAATGCAAAATGCCAAAATGCCGTATCGCGTCATCCTGAAGGAGCGAAGCGACTGAAGGATCTTCAAGATTCTTCGCCGTCGCTCAGAATGACGCTTCGCGTTAATTTCGATCTCCCGATTACTCATCACAGCAGTTGACTAACTTATTCACTATATCTTGAAGTGTCCACGGCTTGTCCGCCGCAGCTTTAGCGTAGGAGGGCTTGTCCCCGGCGGCGACCGCTTTGAATCCGGCAGTATCAATAAGCTTTAGGCGCAGTGCCCAGAAAAGAGCATACATTTTTTCGGCGTAGCGGTAAGTTTCTTGGGCTTCGCCTTTTTTGCCGTCGGAGTAAAGTTTTGTGCCGACTTCAATCAGCCGCATGGTAGTTGCGAGCAAGTGCTTGGATATGCACCAAGTTTCGCCTTCGTGCTTGTCAATCAGCCGCGCAAGCAGGTTTTT